>CAZENI010000149.1:0-16045 GCA_964513055.1 uncultured Opitutus sp. | reverse complement strand
CGTCGTGTTCTGCGGCTACTGCGCGTATCGCCTTTGGAAACACGCCAGCGCGCCGGCGGCGGCGGCCGGCGCCGCCGCGCCCATCGCGGTGGAGGAGGACGTGCCCACGCCGCCGCTGGACAAGCTGCTCTGGGTCGGTCTGCCGGCGATCGCCTCGGTGCTGCTGCTGGCGACGACGAACAAGCTCTGCCAGGAGGTGGCGGTCATCCCGTTCCTGTGGGTGCTGCCGCTCAGCCTCTACCTGCTCACGTTCATCGTCTGCTTCGATCACGCGCGCTGGTATCATCGCGGCGTCTTCACCGCGCTGCTGGTGGTCGGCACGGCGATTGTCTGCCAGCTCCTGCCGGCCGGCAGCGACGCGCCGATGCGCCTGCAGATCATCGGCTATACCGCGACGCTGTTCGTGGCGTGCATGGTCTGTCACGGCGAACTCTACCGGCTGAAACCGCCGCCGCGGCGGCTGACGGCGTATTTCCTCTTCATCTCCGCGGGCGGCGCGCTCGGCGGCTTCCTCGTGGCGATCGTCGCGCCGGCAGTGTTCAACGACTACCGCGAGCTGCAGCTCGGGCTCTGGCTGCTGACGTATATGCTCGGCGTGCTGGCGTTTCGCCACCGCAGCCGCGAGCTCGTGCTCGGCGCGGGCGCGGGGATGCTGCTGCTGGCGGCGGCGCTTCCGTGGGTGCGGTCCCTACTGGACGACAGCCAGGGCTTCGTGTCCGAGCTGTCATGGCTCTTCAAGGACCGCTGGTTCTACGCGGCGGCGGGCGTGCTCGCGCTGGCGGTCGGCGTGCTCGACCTGAAGCGCCGCACGATTGCGGCGGAGTTTTCCCCGCGCATGGGCGGCTTCGTCATGGCGATCTGCGTCGCGGTGGGCGCGGTGTTCGTCGTGCAGTGGAGCGCGCGCGAGTCGGTGACGGTGCTGAGCGCGTCGCGGAATTTCTACGGCACGCTCAAGGTCTTCGATTACTACCCGAACGACGCGGAGGACAACTACCACCTGCTCCTGCACGGCGCGACGACGCACGGCATCCAGTTCGTGAAGCCGGAAAAGTCCGTGCTGGCGACGACCTACTATTCCGAGAGCAGCGGCGTGGGGCTGGCGTTGAACCACCTGCCGGAGACGCCGCGCCGGATCGGGCTGGTCGGGCTCGGCACCGGCAGTCTCGCGGTCTACGGGCGCAAGGGCGACTACATGCGCATCTACGAGATCAATCCCGCCGTGGAGGAACTCGCGCGTTCGCAGTTCAAGTATCTGGATTATTGCCAGGCGAAGCTCGACGTCATCATGGGCGATGCGCGCCTGATGATGGAACGCGAAGTCGCCGGGAAGCAGGCCCAGAACTTCGATCTGCTCGCGCTCGACGCCTTCAGCAGCGACGCCATCCCGGTGCACCTGCTGACCAAGGAGGCGTTTGAGATCTATCTCCAGCAACTCAAGCCGGACGGCGTGATCGCGGTGCACATCTCCAACCGCTACCTGAACCTCCGGCCCGTGGTGGAGAAACTCGCGGAGCATTTCGGGCTGCATGTCGTGAGCATTTCCGACGACAACGAACCGGAATGGTGGATCTACGCGACGACGTGGATGCTCGTGACGAAGAACAAGGCCTTCCTCGAAAACGATCGCATCCGCGACAAGCAGGAGGGGCCGGACGGCGCCGGCAAGGACTCGCCCTTGTGGACGGACGATTTTGCGAGCGTCTACTCGATCATGAAGTGAACGCGGGCGGGCGGCGCGACGCCCGCCGTCTTGCCACGGGAGGGGAAACCCGCACGGTGGCGCGATGCAGGCGACTTTCCGCATGGGAGTGATTTTCGGCTGGCTCGTCACGTGGGTCGCCGCCGCCGCGGACCCGGCAGCTCACCGGGCGGCGATTGAGGCCGCGCGCGCGGAGCGCGTGGCCGCGCTCCAGAAACCCGACGGCTGGCTCACGTTGATCGGACTGCACTTCCTGAAGGAGGGCGCGAACACGGTCGGCCGTGCGCCGGGCAACGACATCGTGCTGGCGGCCGGCCCGACCCGCGCCGGCGTCGTGACCGTGGCGGCGGACGGCAAGGTGACGATCGACGTCGCGCCGGACGCGGGGATCAAGATTGACGGCGAGACGCGCCGGACGGCGGAACTGCGCTGGAGCGAGGCAAAGAAGCCGACGCTGGTGACAGTGGGCACGGTGACGTTTTTCGCGGTCGACCGCGGGGGAAAGAAGGCGCTGCGCGTGAAGGACAGTGCGTCGCCGCGCCGGACCGGATTCGTCGGGCTCGATTATTTCCCAATCGATCCGAAATGGCGGTTCGAGGCGCGCTGGGAGGCGTTCGAGAAATCGCGGCTGATCCCGATTACCACAATGCTTGGGCAGACGGCGCCGGAGCCGGTGCCGGGTAAGGCGGTGTTCGTGCACGAGGGAAAAACCTACGAACTCCTGCCGATCGACGAAGGCCGCGACGTGCCGCTGTTTTTCGTGATCTCCGACGCGACGAGCGGGAAGGAAACCTACGGCGGCTGCCGTTTCCTTTACGTGCCGTGGCCGAAGGAAGGCGAGACGAAGATCGTGCTGGATTTCAATCTGGCCGAGAATCCGCCGTGTGCGTTCACGCCGTTCTCGACGTGTCCGCTTCCGCCGAGGGAGAACCGGCTGCCGTTCGCGCTCACGGCGGGCGAGAAGAATTATCGCGGCGGTCACAATTGAGTCGGGATCTGGGTGGAGCGGCCTGACCTCAAGCTGCTTCGTAGCGGAAGCCGTGAGGCTTTCGCGCGAAACGCTCACGCGTTCCGCTACGGGCCTCAAACCAGCGGCTTGAGGTGAAGCCGCTCCACCTTCGAGGCGGCTTCACCCCGCCTCGAGCATGAGCAGGGTGCGCCGATCGAGCGCGAGGTCCGGGCGCGGATTCGGCACGAGGAAATCGTGGACGGCCTGCGCCGGGCGGAGGATGCAGGGGGCCGGGCGGTGGGCCGGCAGGTCCGTTCGGCGGCGCATCGGCGCCGGCGCCGGCGCGGCCGGACGCGGACGGAGGGCGGGAGGGAGGAGGGCGGTGGTCATGGGCGGTTGAGCGCCCGCTCTGTGGCTCCACCGACGAGGCCAAAAAAAAGCCCCTCCGGTGTGGCACCGGAGGGGCAAAGTCTTTTGGACGTTTAGAACCCTCGCGGCGCGCCGGTAACGGCGGAGACGATTGCAACGACGGAGACTGCGACCACGGAAACGTGGGCGAAGCGCAAGGAGGCCGTCGTGCCGGAAAGGTTCATCAGAGGTCGCGGAGAAAGCCGGGCGCGGCGGCGGCTGTCAAGACCGCAGCCGCGCAACCGAAAACCGGCTACTTCCTGGCTGCGTCGGGGAGCGGCAGTTTCTTCTTCGTGACGGGATCCACCGGATCGAGGTTCACGGCGAGATCGGCGGGTGTGACGGTGGAGACGAAGCCGCCGGCGGGCACCTCGATCTTCGCGAGCCAGAGGATCGCGTTGAGCACGACGCGGCGGAAATTTTCGTTGGCCCAGTTGCTGTGGTAGTGGCCGCCGGTGAGGCCGAAGCCGCGCCCGCCGTCAGGACGGTCGTAGGCCCAGGCGACGGTCTGCGCCTCGCCGCGGGCGACGGCGGCGCGCATCGCGGGGTTGCCGGAGTGGGCGCCGTCGGCCCGCGTGGTGGTCGAAGCGTCCGGGATGGCGACAAGCATCGGCGTGACGCCCTTCAGGCCGTCGGCAAAGCGCAGGTGAAAATACCATTCGTCGCGGATCGTGAACGGCTGCACGCCGCGCGCGATGGGGTGGTTCGGGAGGGACTTGAAAGCGGCGTCCCAGTGCGGATTCACCGACCAGTGGATCTCGAACGCACCGCCGACCCAGCGCAGAAATTCGGCCTGGCCCTTTTCCTTCGTCGGCTCGACGGCGTAGTGCAGGAGGCCGAGGCCGGCGCCGCGGCTGAGCGCCTTGTCCAGGACGGCGAGGCGATCGTCCTGCAGCGCGATATGGCGCAGGCCGCCGTCGGCGTAGATGAGGACGGCATCGACGCCGTCGAAGGCGGAGGCGGTGGCGGGCCAGCCGTTCAACGCGATGTCGACCTTCAGGCCGCGGGTGCCGGCGAGACATTTCTGCAGGAGGAGCACGCCGGCGTTGTGCTCGTGAAAGCCGGGGCCGTGGCTCGGCGGGCCGGCGATCAGGAGGACGCGCTTGTCGGCGGCGTGCGACGAGGCGGCGAGCAAGGCCGCAAGGAGCGCGATGGCGAAGCGGCGGAGGAGGCGGGGGAGGTAAGTGCGCACTTTGGGGAGGCGTGATTGTCTCCGTGGGCCGGGCGCGGAAGGCAACGGCGAACATCGCGCGCCGCGGGTCGTGGCCGACAATGCGTTTGACTCGGGGCCGGCCGGAGGGGAATGGTCCCGGACCCCTTCCGCCGCCCCCGATGAATGCGAATGCTCCCGGCCCTTTTTCGCGTCGACGCTTCCTGGCTCGCTCCGCGCTCGGCACGGCGGCGGCGGGCCTCGGCGGCTCCCTGCTGCCGGCTGCAGAGAGCGCGCCGGGCGGCACCGCGAAACGGGAGCGCCGGCCGGTGCTCATGCACGCGGGCCACCAGCACGATCATTCCGAGACGACGCTGCGGGCGCTCGCGGCGTTTGGGGTGAAGCACATCTGCAGCGGAAAAATCGGGAAGGCGTTCGACGAGGCGTGGAGTGTCGACGGACTCACGCGGCTGCGACGGCACGTCGAGTCGTTCGGCATCCAACTCGATTGCGTGCCGCTGCCGCTGAGTTCGGGCTACATCACGCGTTCCGAGCATCCGGAAATCCTGCTCGCGCGGGACCCGGAGCGCGATCGCACGCTCGAGGCGTTTGGCCAGATGATCCGCAACTGCGGGAAGGCGGGCATCCCGATGGTAAAATACAACCTGACGTTTATCGGCGTGGTGCGCACGGAGCGGACGACGGGGCGCGGGGGCGCGAGCCTGAGCGCCTTCGACTACGCGAAGTCGAAACAGGAACCGCCGCTGACCGAGGCCGGC
Organism: uncultured Opitutus sp.; assembly: GCA_964513055.1. Classification (GTDB taxonomy): domain Bacteria; phylum Verrucomicrobiota; class Verrucomicrobiia; order Opitutales; family Opitutaceae; genus ER46. Next base: position 11,060 of record CAZENI010000149.1, on the reverse strand, counting down.
CGGATCACGGACGAGATCTACTGGGATCGCATCGGCTATTTTCTGAAGAAGATCGTGCCGGTGGCGGAGGAGGCGAAGGTGCGGATCGCGTGCCATCCGCAGGATCCGGCGATGCCGCGCGACACGGGCTGGCGCGGCGTGAACACCGTGCTCGGCACGCCGGACGGCCTGCGGAAATTCGTGGAGCTGCACGCAAGCCCGTATCACGGGCTGAATTTCTGCCAGGGCACCGTCTCCGAGATGCTCGAGAAACCCGGGGAGCAGATTTACGATGTCATCCGGGAGTTCGGCCGGCGCGGGAAGATTTTCCAGGTGCATTTCCGCAACATCCGCGGCGGGTTCCTGAAGTTCGAGGAGACCTTTCCGGACGACGGCGACGTGGACATGCCGCGGGCGCTGCGCACCTATCAGGAGGTCGGTTACCGCGGCATGATCATGCCCGACCACGTGCCGCAGATACTAGGCGATCCGCAGGGGCAGAAGGCCTTCGCGTTCTGCTTCGGCTACATCCAGGCGCTGCTGCAGATGCTGCGGGCGGAGGCCTGAGCGCGGGGAGAGGTCGCGGCGTTGACGGCGCCCGTCGCGGCGGGCGGGGCGATTTCGGCGCCCGGCCGGCCCGACTGTCCGGCAGCGCAGGCGGTTGCAGGTGAGTTGGCGGCTTCGCCACGGTCGCTGACGTTCCAATGGGTGCTTGCCGTGGCATTTGGACTAGTCTCCGAATGTCATCCGACCCAGCCAGCCCCCTTCTGGCGCGTGCTACATGTCCGTCTCTTCCCTCCCGCCGCCATCGCCGAACTCCGCCCGCCGCCGCTACGCCATCGTTGGGCTCGGTTCGCGGCATGAGTTGTATCAGGACGGCATCGAGAAGACGCACGCGCAGTGGGCCGAGTTGGTGGCCGTGTGCGACGTGAATGCGGGCCGGATCGAACTGGCCCGGCAGCGTTCGGCGCAGAACGGCGCGCCGGTGCCTCCGGGTTACGCAGCGGCGGACTTCCTGCAGATGATCCGCGAGCGGCGGCCGGACGTCGTGATTGTCACCACGGTCGACGCCCAGCATCACGACTATCTCATCCGGGCGATGGAGGCGGGCTGCGACGTGATCACGGAGAAGCCGATGACGATCGACGCGGAGAAGTGCCGGCAGATTCTGGATACGCGCCGGCGGACCGGGCGCCGCTGCCGGGTGACCTTCAACTATCGCTACTCGCCGCCGCGCTCCCAGGTGAAGGAACTCCTGATGGGCGGCGCGATCGGCGAGGTGCTGTCGGTCGATTTTCACTGGCTGCTCAACACGCATCACGGCGCGGACTACTTCCGCCGCTGGCACGCGCAGAAGCGGAACTCGGGCGGGCTGTTCGTGCACAAGTCGACGCATCACTTTGACCTGGTGAACTGGTGGCTTGGCGCGGTGCCGACGTCGGTGTTTGCGACGGGCAAGCGGGAGTTCTACACGCCGGCGATGGCCCGGCGCATGGGCCTGAGCGGGCCGCACCAGCGCTGCCGCACGTGCCCGGAGAAGGACAAGTGCGGGTTCTACCTGGACCTCGACGCCAGCCCGGGGCTCAAGTCGCTCTATCTCGATCAGGAGTCCCACGATGGCTACGTGCGCGACCGCTGCGTTTTCCGGCCGGAGATCGACATCGAGGACACGCTCAACGCGCTGGTGACCTACGACACGGGGGCGACGCTGAGTTATTCCCTCAACGCTTTCAACGCCTGGGAGGGCTACACCGTGGCCTTCAATGGCACGAAGGGCCGGCTCGAGCACAGCGTGGTCGAGTCGGTCTACGTCAACGGCACCGAGACGGTCCAGGGCGGGGTGGACGCGGATGGCGTCAGGATCCGCATCGTGCCCCTGCGCGGCTCCGGCTACGAGATCGAGCCCTGGCGGGCGGAGGGCGATCACGGCGGGGGCGACCGGTTGATGCTCGAGGATATTTTCCTGCCGGTGCCGGCGCCCGACAAGTATCTCCGCGCTGCCGATGAGCGGGCCGGGGCCTGCTCGATCCTGGTCGGCGTCGCCGCGAACCGGAGCCTGGAGACCGGAGCAAGGGTGGAAGTGGCGGATTTGGTGCCGGGGGTGCCGGTGCCGGACTATGCGCCGATGCCCTCCCGGACCGAGCACGTGCCGATGCCCATGCGGGCCTCTTGAGATCTCGCGGCTCGGCACAACCGTTTCAGTGCGGCTGCGTCTGACAATGTGCTTTCCCTGCCCCAACCAAAAACAACCATGAAACTGCTATCCCGACCCCGCGCGGCTTTTGCCGCTTTTTGCCTCATCTCCGCGGCCGTCTTTGCCGCGGATCCCTCCGGAACCTGGAAATGGACCCAGCAAGGCCGCGGCGGTGGCGGCGGCGGCGGCACGCCGCGCGAATCCACCCTGACGCTCGCCCTCAAGGACGGGAAACTCACCGGCAAGCTGACGACTCCGGGCCGCGACGGCGCCACCAACGCGACGGAGATCTCCGCGGCCGCGATCAAGGACGACGTCGTGACCTTCAGCGTCGAGCGTGAGTTCAACGGCAACAAGTTTGTCTCCAAATACAGCGGCAAGCTGGCCGGCGACACGATCACCGGCGAGGTGGAGGCCCCCGGTCGTGACGGGATGTCGAAACGCGAGTGGGTCGCGAAGCGCGCCAAGTAGCGCGCCGAGGCCTGATTCGGGGCGGCCGCGCCGCCACAATTGAGCCGGAGCTTCAGCGCTCCGGCTTTTTCGTGTCCACGTTCGGCCGGAGGCGCGCGCAATCGCGCTTCCGTTTTCGAAAAAATTTCCCACCATCTCGCGTTTCTCCCTCTTTGTGAGCCAACCCGACGATAACCAGGAAACACCCACCGAGTCCGCCGACGCGAAGCTCACGCCTGCGCCCCGTGAGAAGGCGATGGGCTTCTGGGAGCATCTGGAGGAGTTGCGCGGCACCATCATCAAGAGCCTGGCGGCGTTCCTCGTCTTCGCGGTGCTGATTGGCGTGTTCGCGGTCGAGTTCAACCACGCGCTCCAGTGGCCGCTGCACTACGTCGCCCGGGACTATCCGACTCTGGACACGCGGCTCAGCACGCTGTCGGTGATGGAGGTGTTCAACATGCTCATCCAGTTGTGCGTGTTTGGCGGACTGTTGCTGGCGTCGCCGTTCATCTTGTTTTTTGTCGGGCAGTTCGTGGCGCCGGCGCTGACGGAGAAGGAGATGAAGGCGGTGTTGCCGATGTGCGTGTCGGCGCTGTTCCTCTTCCTGCTCGGGGCGTGCTTCAGCTTCTTCCTGCTGATGCCGAGCACCATCAAGGTGGCGATCGAGCTGAACAACGCGTTCGATCTGGAGGCCAACTGGACGGCCGGGAATTACTACAACACGCTGACGTGGCTGGTGCTCGGGTCCGGCGCGGTGTTCGAGTTTCCGCTCGTGATCGTGCTGCTCGTGTGGCTCGGCGTCGTGACCACGGCGTTCCTGCGCAAATACCGGCGCCACGCCATTGTCGTGATCTTCATCGTCGCGGCGATCGTCACGCCGACGCCTGACCCGTTCACGCAGACCCTGTTTGCCGCGCCGCTGTATGGGCTCTACGAGATCGCGCTGCTGGTTTCGGCCCGGGTCGAGAAACGCAAGCGCACCTGAGGTGCCGGGTTCGCCGGCCGGGTCGCGGTTCCGTCGCCCGCGTCACGCGGGCTGACCGATGCCGGGCGCTCCTGCCGCCGCGACCGGCGGCACGTGGGCGACGCGCCTCCGATCGGGGCGAGGGAGCGATGACGTGAGGCCGCGGGTCGCAGCAGGCGGACAAGCGCGTCCGGATCGCGGATACGCGGCGGGTGCGCCGGGCCGCTTACATCCCCTTCTTCACGAAGGCGACGTCGCTGCTGTTGTCCTTGATGCGAATCGTCTTCTGGCCCTGGGAATCCTTGCCGATGTATTCGATGCTCGCGGCGACCAGGACGGGCAGGTTCTTGCGGATGTCGCGGCTCTCGCCCTCGCTGGTGACGTCGACGGTCCACACTTCCTGGGCGGGCCTGCCCTCGACGGCTTCCTTGTTCTCGCGGGCCGAGAGCTTCAGGTATTTTTCGTAAGTGACGACGGTGACGATATACTCGCGGAAGCCGGCGAACTCCGTCGTGGGCGGATCCTGCACGGTGATCGTCTGATAGATGGGGCGGCCCTGCGCGTCCGTGCCGACCTGCACGCGTTCGGTGCGAATCTGCCCGGGGAGCGTGATGTAGACCGGCTCGGAAACCGTCTCGCGCTTCATCTGCGGCGGCCCGACGCCGTAATCGAGATCGACGACGACGTCGGCCTTGGTGTTTGGCGGCGCCTCATACATCCCCTTGCCCGAGAGGGCGGTCTTGACCATGCCGGCGGCCTCCTTGTAGCGGAGGGAATCTTCGGCGACCAGGGGATTGCGGTTCTTGATCTCGTAGGAGATGGCGTTTTCGGATTTCGGTTTCGCGAGGGAGTCGACCTTCACCTCGTAGGTGGTGGCACACCCGGAGAGCAGCAAGGTCACGACGAGGAAAACGAACGGGCTACGCGCCGCGATTCGGCGACTCCAGCTCAAGGACGAATCCGATGGGTGGTCGGCATTCATGTGGATGGCGCGCACTGTAACTTAAGAAACGCATCAGGCAACCCCAAGGATGCACTAATACTTCCCGCCAACGCGAAAAACTCGGCGCGCGCCTCGCGCCGCTCGCTGGCGACACTCCGGACCGGCTGGTCCGCGGGCGAACCGCCCCGTTCCTTACTTGCGGGCGGCGGCGCGCTGGGCGCGCAGCACCACGCGGAACATCTGCACGCAGAGCCAGAACACGCCGCTCATGCACGCCGCGGTGAGGCCGCCCCACAGGAGGACCATGCGCTGGTCGTTCGACGGCACGTGCGGCGACACGATGGTGTAGATGAAGAGGAAAAACGCGATGACCAGCACCGCATCGACGGCGAGACTGGCGGGTGAAGTGAGCTTCGTTTCCGACTGGGCCATGGCCGGAAGCAGAAGCACAAAAGCAGGGTTGTCCACGGCAAATTTTCCCGGGAGCGCCACGAGCCGGGGCCGGCCACGGGCCTACCTGGCGAGGGCCTTGGCCGCGGCCTGCTGAAACGCCTGCCGGACCTCGCTGGCGTCGCTGTTGGGGAAATTCGACCGCTGGACCATCAACACGTAGGCCACGTCCTTCACCGGATCGATCCACGCCTGCGTGCCCCAGGCGCCGCCGTGCCCGAAGGTGCCGGGCGAGAGCATCGCCGCGAGGCCCTCGTGGGGCGTGCGCAGCACGCACGTGCCGATGCCCCAGCCATAGTTCGCGCCACGTTTGCCGTAGGTCTCGTTCTGGAAGAAACCGGTGGGCAGTTCGCCGGTGTGCACCGAACTCAACACCTTCCAGGACGCTTCGGTGAGGTAGCGTTTGCCGTCGAGGGTGCCGCGATTCAGCAGCATCTGGCAGAAGCGGGCATAGTCGTTGGGCGTGGAGAAGAGGCCGCCGTTGCCTTGCGGGGGACGTTCGCGGGAGCCGTAGTCCGCGCGCGACGGGGCGGGGGTGAGTTCGCCGGTCTCCTTGTGTTTGGCGTAGCCGGTCGCGAGCCGCGCCTTCTGTGCCTCGGTCGGATAAAACGTCGTGCCTTTCATCCCGAGCGGATCGAAGAGACGCTGCTGCAGGAACGTGTCGAACGGCAAGCCGCTCACGACCTCGACGATGCGGCCGGCGAGATTGATGCCGGACTGGCAATATTTCCACTGGGCGCCGGGCTCGAACTGCATTTTCGCGGCGAGCCAGACCGGCACGAGATCGGCGAGCGTCCTCGCCGCCTGTGCGGCCGGCCCCGAGGCCTCGCCGAGACCGGAGGTGTGCGTGAGGATCTGCGTGATGGTCAGGTTGGCGGGCTTGCCCGACGGGGTCTTCAGGTTCGCAAATTCCGGGAGGTATTTGGCGACGGGGTCGGTGACGTTGAGCTTGCCCTCATCCTGCAACATCAGGACCGCGACGCCGGTGATCGGCTTCGTCATCGACGCGATCCAGAAAAGCGAGTCGGGCGTGATCGGGCGCTTCGTCGCGAGGTCCGCGTAGCCGGTGCTCGCCACATGCAGTGTCTGCTTCCGGTCGAGCACGATGGTGACGGCGCCGGCGATTTCCTGCTTCGCGATCATGGCTTGCATCGCGGCTTCGACGCCCGGGAGTTGCGGCGCGGCATTCGACGGGGAGACGAGGCAGGCGGCGGCGACGAGCGCCGGGAGAAACCGGTTGGGGTGCATGGCGGAAGTAGGGCCCGCTTCGGGCTGCGCGTGAATCGAAAAATGGCGTCCGGGCCCGCGAGCTGCCGCGGGCGGACGCGGCGAGGGGAACGATCGCCGGTCCGATGCGTAGCTCCCCGTCGGCGCGGAGTAACTCTACTCCCCGGGTTTTTATTGCTAGGGTGATAACCCCAGTCGTCGACTGTGCGCCATGGATTTATCCGCCGCCACCATCGAGCATCTGCGCGACGAAGCTTACCTGTTTCTGTGCCGCGAGGCGGTGGAGGAACGGCTGAATGCCATCGAGCAGGAGAAGTCGGAACTCGCGAGCACGCGGCCGCCGTTTTTCCTTCTCGCGAAGAAGGAGACGCGCAACGCGTTCACGCAGTCGATGCGGGCGGTGTCCGACAACGAGACCGCGCTGCGGGATCGGCTGACGCAGATCTCGCGGCTGGAAGAATGGCTGCGGCCGGCGATCCGCGAGGAGGTCGTTTCCTATCTCGCGGCCGTGAGTCCGGATTTTCAGACGTTCGCCGAGATTCGAGCCGTGTTGGACAGCTGGGAGAGCCATCTGCCGCCGTTGCAGGAGTCGCTGATGGCGCTGGCGCGCGATCTGAAGGCGTTGCGCGCGGAGGCCGCGGCGGGCCGGGGGATTCTGCAGGCGCTGGCGGGCGCGCGCGAAGCGGTGATGCGGATGGAACAGACCCTGGCGTCGCTCGACGAGTGCGCCGTGGCGCTGTCGGCCCGGACCGAGTCGCGCGAGGATGTCGCGCGCGATGTGCGGCTGCCGTCGCTGCCGGCGTTCCGGCGCGAGGCGTGGGTGAACCGGCTCGCGCTCATGACGCCGGAGCAGGTGGTCGCCGAGGCGGGACGCGCGGAGACGGAAGCGCGGGCGTTTCTGGCGGGCGGAGCCGACTCGGCGCGCGCGCGCATCGAGGCGAGCCGCGCGGCGTGCGTGATGTTCGAGGAAGGTTTCGTGGAGCACTACTGGCAGCAGTTGCGCGCGCACGCGCGGATTCACTATGTCGAGGAACGCGACATCGACGAGGTGCTCGACCTCCTGTCGCAGAACTACGTGCAGGCGCAGTTGCGCCGCGAGCAACTCGCACTCAGCCGCGATCCGTTCCTGGCGGAGCGCTGAGTCGGAACCGGCCGGGCGGTCGAGCGAGGGCGCACGTGGTGCGCGTGAACGCCGTGTGAACAACCTCCGGGCTTTTTCCATTGCGGGACCCGGGGCCCGCCCTTCAATCGGCCGCTCCCATCCCGCATGTATCTCAAGGCGCTCAAGCTGCATGGCTTTAAAAGCTTCGCAGATCCCACCACGCTCCGCTTCGAACCTGGCGTCACCGCCGTCGTCGGTCCGAATGGCTGCGGGAAATCCAACATCGCCGACTCCATCCGCTGGGTGCTGGGCGAACAGAGCGCGAAGGCCCTGCGCGGCGGCAAGATGCAGGACGTCATCTTCGAGGGCGCCGACACGCGGAAGCCGGCGCAGCTCTGCGAGGTCTCGCTGCTGCTCACCGACTGCGAGAAGCAGCTCGGCAGCGAGTTTCACGAGATCGAGATCATGCGGCGGGTGCACCGCGACGGGCAGAGCGAGTATTCGTTCAACGGCCAGCCCTGCCGGCTGAAGGACATCCAGAAACTTTTCATGGACACCGGCATTGGCCGGACCAGCTACTCGATCATGGCGCAGGGCCAGATCGATCAGATCCTGTCGTCGAAGCCGGAGGAGCGCCGCGCGGTGTTCGAAGAGGCCGCGGGCATCACCAAATACAAGTCGCAGCGCCGGGAAGCCCTCCAGAAACTCTCGCTGACCGATCAGAACATGGCGCGCGTGGCCGATGTGATCGGCGAGGTGTCGCGCCAGATCGGCAGCCTGCGGCGGCAGGCGTCGAAGGCGATGCGCTACAAGCGGCTCAATCACCGCCTGCGCCACCTCGCGCTCGCGTGGAGCGGCTATCACCATGCGCAATTGAGCGCGACGCTCGGCGAACTCGACGCGCGCGTCACGGCGCTCCGGGCCCAGGCGAACGATCGACGCGCGAACTTCGAGGCGCAGGAAAGCGCGCTGGCGGAGAAACGCGCCCATCGCGGCCGCCTCAACCAGCGGGTGCAGGACGCGCAGCAGGCGGTCTTCGACCTGCGCTCGCAGCGCGAGGCGGCGGAGAACGCGGCCAACCTCGCGCAGATCAAGCGCAGCGGCCTCGAGGATCGGCTGGCCTCGTCGCGCGACAATCTCGGCGAGGTCGAGATGCAGCTCCGCGAAGTTTCGGCCCAGGTCGACAGCGGCGCGAGCGACAAGCAGACGCAGCTCGAGCTGCTCGGCGGCAGCGACGCGGTTTTCCAGCAGCGGAATCGCGAACTCACGGTGGTCGAGGGCGAGCTGACGCGGCTCGAGCAGGAGCTCAACCAGTCGAAGTTCGGCCTGTTGCAGCTCGAGAGCACGGTCGCGCGCCTGCGCACGGACTGCTCCGGCTACGAGGTCGATCAAAAGACGAGCGTGCACAAGCACGAGTCGCTGGCGCAGGAACTCGAGGGCGTCCGCCAGCAGCAGTCCGCGGCGGCGCAGCTCGCGGCGGAGACGGAGGCGCGGCTCGAGGAGGCGGTGGCCGAGAAGTCGCGCGCGAGCAGCGAGACCGTGCTGGCGCAGCAGACGATCACGGATTTGACGCGGGAGTTTCGCGAGGCGCAGCGCAAGCTGCAGGAAATCGATCGCACGCTCGCGCAGCGCACGGCGCGGCTGCGGCTGCTCCAGCAGTTGGCGGAGAAATGGGAAGGCTTCGGCGAAGGCGCCAAGGCCGTGCTGCAGGGGCGGCTCGAGGCGGCGTTGCAGGGCGCGAAGGTCACGCCGATCATGCAGGGGCTCGCCGTGCAGGCGGAGTTTGGCAAGGCCGTCGAGGCGATCCTTGGCTCCGCCGCCGAGGCGATTAGCGTGACGGATTTGGCGACGGCGCAGCGGATCCTCCAGCAGCTCGATGCCGAGCAGATCGGCTCGGCGGTCCTGCGCGTGACCGAGATCGGCTTGCGCACCGAGGGCTATTTCGAGCTGCCGCCGGGTCTCGTGCCCGCGGTGCAGGCGGTGAGCGACACCGATCCGGCGCACCCGGCGCTCGGCGTCCTGCGCGAGTCGTATGTCGCCGACGACCTCGGCGCGTTCCTCACGTTCTGGAAGGAGAATCCGGCGTTTCCGTTTCTCGCCGTCGCCACGCGGAAGGGCGATCTCGTGGATCGCCGCGGGCTGGTTTACGGCGGTCATCACAGCAGCAAGCGCGCGGCGCACAGCATCGTGCAGCGCGAGATCGATCTGCGGGAGACGGCGAAGGCCCTCGCCGACGACCAGAAGGCGCACGACGATCAGAAGGCCGTGATCGACGCGCTCAATCTCCGGCTCGCCGAGGCCGAGCAGACGCTCGAGCAGCGCCGGGCCGACGTGATGACGGCGACGCAGACGCTCGCCTCCGTGCAGGCCGAGCAGCGCAACGCGAACCGCAATGTCGAGGACGTGGGCCACCGGCTCAACCGGATGGAGAACGAGCTGGGCTCGCTCGAGCATGCCCGCAACGAGGCGCACGCCCGCTGGGAAAAGGCGCAGGTCGGGCTCAACGAGGCCCACGCGTCGGCCGAGGCGCAGCGTGAGAAGATTCGCCAGCTCGAGACGCGCATCGTCGAGGTGCGCACCGATCGCGACGTGAAGCGCGAGACCCTCGCGCAGGCGCGGCTCGAACTCGCGGAGCGCCGGCAGAAGGTCGAGGTCATCGACCGCGGGCTGGGCGAGATGGAGCGGCGCCGGCTGCAGTTGAGCGAGCTGCTGGTGCAGCGCCAGACCGAGATCGAGGCGTGGAGCGAGCAGACGGGGCAGCTCGAGCGCGATTCGGCCGAGCAGCGTTCGCGCGCGGCGCAACTGGCGGAGACGCTCGTCGTCGCCCAGGAGCAGGTGGAGAAGGTCCGCGTCGAGCTCGTCGACATCGAGCGCGAGATCAACGGCCTCGAGTCCGCGCAGCATGCCGTGCGCGACGAGTCCGAGTCCGCCCACGACGAGCTGAGCGCGCAGGAAGTGAAGCTGGCGGAGAACCGCCAGCGCGCGCAGTTCCTCGTCGAGGAAGTCACCCGCGAGTTTCAAACCGAGGTCGCCGCGATCGACTGGAAGCACCAGCTCTGGCACGCAGACGACGAGCCCGAGGGGATCAAACCGCTCGATCTGGACGAGGACGACGACGAAGGCGGCGAGGTCGCGCCGGCGACGGGAGCGAGTTCGGCCAAGCCCGAGGACGCCGCGGCGACGGCGGAGGCCGCGCCGGTGAAGCGGCGCCGCAAGAAGAAGGAAAAAGGCGAGGCCACCGAGGACGATCTGAAGGCGCTGGAGGCGACCGACTGGGGCGCGACCAAGGCCGAGATCGATGCGCTGCGCCAGCGGCTCAACGCGATGGGCGCGGTCAACCTCGTCGCGATCGAGGAATACGCCGAGCTCAAGCAGCGGCACGATTTCCTCCAGGGCCAGGTCAACGATCTCACGACGGCGAAGGCCGAGTTGATCAAGGCGATCGACGAGATCAATCAGACCTCGCTCCAGCAGTTCCAGGTGACGTTCGAGCAGATCCGGAAGAACTTCGAATACACCTTTCACACGCTGTTCGGCGGCGGGCGCGCGCACCTGGAGCTCATCCAGGCCGAGGACATCCTCGAGAGCGGCATCGAGATCGTCGCGCAGCCGCCGGGCACGAAGCTCAAGGGCATCACGCTGCTGTCGGGCGGCCAGAAGACGCTGACGGCGGTCGCGCTGCTGTTCGCGCTCTACATGGTGAAGCCGTCGCCGTTCTGTCTGCTCGACGAGCTGGACGCGCCGCTCGACG
>CAZENI010000148.1:0-16075 GCA_964513055.1 uncultured Opitutus sp. | reverse complement strand
AGCCTGTTCATCCCGAATGCGCGCACGAAGCCCGCGCCTGCCTTCCTGCTCATTTGCAATCGCTCGATCGACAACATCGATCCCACGCGCGAAAAGAAGTCGGAGTTCTGGCCGGCAGAGGAGGGCATCGCGCGCGGCTATGCGATGGCGGCGTTTTTCAACGGCGACGTCGCCCCCGACAAGAAGGACTCGCACCACATGGGCGTGCACGGGCTGCTCAACCGCGGCACGCCGGCGGCTGACGCCTGGGGCACGCTCGCCGCCTGGGCCTGGGGCGCGAGCCGTTGCCTGGACTACCTGCAGACCGAGGCGGCGATTGCGAAGGACCAGGTTGCGGTCATCGGCCATTCGCGTGGCGGCAAGACCGCGCTCTGGGCCGGCGCCGAGGACCCGCGTTTCGCGCTGGTGTGCTCGAACGACTCCGGTTGCGGCGGCGCGGCGCTGACGCGGCGCAAGACCAAGGAGAAGGAGACGCTCCCCGTGATCAACCGAGCCTTCCCCCACTGGTTCAACACGAACTTCAAGACCTTCAACGGCCGTGAAGCCGAGCTGCCAGTCGATCAGCACATGCTGGTGGCGTTGATCGCACCGCGGGCGGTCGCGGTCCACAGTGCGGCCGAGGATCACTGGGCGGATCCGCGCGGCGAGTTCCTGAGTGTCGTGCACGCGCGGCCGGTGTATCAACTCTTCGGGCACCAGGCGCTCGGGCCCGCGCCGTCGATGCCGGCGATCGACGAGCCGTTGCACGGCGACGGCGCGCACTATCACATCCGCGACGGCAAGCACAACCTGACCCTGGTGGACTGGACGAGCTACTGGGACTTCGCCGACCGCGTCTTCGCCGGCAGGAAGTGAAGCGACCCGACCGAGCCTGATTTGAACAGAAGGTAACCAAGGCAACGAAGAAGAGAGAAATTCAGAAGCCAGAAGATCTGGAAACAGAACTCCGATTCCTGGCTTCCTGGTTTCTGAATTACGCTCCTTGGATCGGATTATTGCTCCCCGACTTCCCGGTCGCGCAGTCCCGGCTTGCCGCGGGCGGCCGGTTGGGGGCATGCCTTCGGCCGATGATTCCCCTGTCAGCCGCCGCACCCCGGAGAAGCCGCCGTTCGTTGTGGTTGCTGCTCGGAGTATTGTTGCTGGCCGTTCGCCTCGCGGGAGCGCCGCAATTTGTCCGCGAGACCGAGCTGATCGACCGCGTGATCGAGCTGATCGATCAGCGGCTGGCGCTGATGCCGGAGGTGGCGGCGGTGAAATTCCAGCAGCAACAGCCGATCGCGGATCCCGCCCGCGAACACTTGGTCCTCGAACAGTCGGTCGCCGACGCGCAGGCCATGCACCTGCCGGGTGAGGCCGCGCACACGTTCTTCGCCGTCCAGATTCGGCTGGCGCGTGCGGTGCAGGAGCATCACTTCGGCATCTGGCGCGCGCGCACCGCGCAGCCGCCCGCGGCCCGTGATCTCGTCTCCGTCCTCCGGCCCCAGCTCGATGCCATCGGCCGGGAGCTGCTGCCGGCCGTGTATCTCGCGAGCGGGGCGCTCGCCGAATTGCCCGTCGCTCAGCTGCAACCGCGGGTCGCGCTCCTGCGGCGCCACGCGGGGACGACGGAGGAATTGCTCGGCGAACTCACCCGGGCGCTCGGGGCGCTGCGGCTCACGGCGGCTCCGACGTGGGCCACGTTGCAGCGCGTCGGCGTCCTGCGCGTCGGGACCACCGGCGACTATGCGCCGTTTTCGGACGATCGCGGCGGCGAGCTGCGCGGGCTGGACGTCGAGCTGGCGCAGGATTTGGCGAAGGCGTGGGGCGTGCGGATCGTGTTTGTGCGGACGAGCTGGCCGGCGCTGCTGGAGGACGTGGCCCGGCGGCGTTTCGACCTCGCGGCTTCGGGCATCAGCATCACGCCGGAGCGGCGCCGGGTGGCGGATTTCTCCGCGGCGTATTTTTTCGACGGCAAGACACCGATCTCCCGGCGGGAGGACGCGGCGCGGTTTTCGTCACTCGAGAAAATCGATCAACCCGGCGTGCGGGTCGTCGTGAATCCGGGCGGCACCAACGAGCGCTTCGTGCGCGAGCAGATCAAGCGCGCCACGATCGTGCTGCATCCCGACAACCGCAGCATTTTCGAGGAGATCGTCGCCGGCCGGGCGGATGTCATGATCACCGATGGAGTCGAAGTGCGGCTGCAAACGCGGCGGCATCCCGCCCTGGCGGCCACGATGGCCGAGCCGTTCACGCGTGCGGGCAAGGCGATCCTGCTCGCCCCCAACTCGGAGCTGACCGCGCGCGTTGACGCCTGGTTGGGGCCGCAGGTGAACCGCGGTGAGATCGTCGGGCGGCTGGAGCGGGCGCTGGCCGACGCGCGGTAGAGCTGAAACCAATCCGCGCGCCCGGGCTTACACGCCCCAGCCGTCGCGGTATTTCCGGCGCAGCAGCTCGTTGGCGGCGACGTCGTTCGTGATGCGCAGGCTGGCGGCGTCCCACTGCAGCCGTTTCTGCGTCAGCAGCGCGATGTTGCCGAGGAGGACGGTTTCCGTCTGCGGGCCGGAGATATCGAAATTCGACCCGGCGGGCTCGCCGCCTTTGCAGGCCAGCAGCCACTCCTGATAGTGGCCGGGCGAGCGGCGCAGCGTCTTCGGCGGCGGAGCGTATTCACGCATCTTGGACTCGGGCAGCAGACGGCCGTTGTAGATGACGCCCTGGTCACCGACGTAGATCGTGCCGCCCTCGCCGAGGGCGCGCTCTTCCTCCAGTCCCGCGGGCCGCGCGGGCTTCAGGCCGCCGTCATACCAGGTCAGTTTGACCGCCGGCAGTCCCGCGCGCGCAGGGAACTCGTAGCGGACGATCGAGGCGACGGGGAATGTCTCCTTGGACGCGGGGCTGGAGGTCGCTTCGACGCTGGTCGGAGCGCCGAGCTTCAGGGCGCGCGCGATCGGCGCGAACGAGTGGCAGCCGATATCGCCGAGCGCGCCGGTGCCGAAATCGCGCCAGCCGCGCCATTTGAAGGGATGATACGCGGGATGGTAGGGGCGCTCGGGGGCGACACCGAGCCAGAGATCCCAGTCGAGGGTCGCGGGCTTCGCGGGCGTTTCCTTGGGGCGTTCGATGCCCTGCGGCCAGATCGGCCGGTTCGTCCACACGTGCACTTCGCGCACCGGCCCGATCGCGCCGGACCAGAGGTATTCGCAGAGCACGCGCCCGCCCTCGTCGGCCTGGCCCTGATTGCCCATTTGCGTTGCGACCCGGTGCCGGCGCGCCAGCTCGGCGAGCTGCCGCGCCTCCCACACGGTGTGCGTCAGGGGCTTTTGCACGAAGACGTGTTTGCCCAGCTCGATCGCCATCCTGGCGATGGGATAGTGCATGTGATCGGGCGTCGTCACCGTGACCGCATCGATCCGCTCGTCGAGTTCACGCAGCATGATGCGGTAGTCCTGAAACTTTGGGACGTTCGGAAACGCCTGCGCGATCCGCTTCGCCCGAGGCCAGTCGACATCGCAGAGGGCGACGATGTTTTCGGAGCTGACTTCCATGACGTCCGTCGCGCCTTTGCCGCCGCAACCCACGCACGCGATGTTGAGCTTCTCGCCCGGCGCGATCGGGCGCGGGGTGCGGATCGACCCGGCCTGCGCGCGGAGGCGCGGCGAAAACGACATCAAGGCCGCGGCCGACGCGGCGCCTTTCAACAGATCCCGACGGGAGAAGGAGGAGTCGTGCATGATGAACCTCGCGGGGGCGACCGACCGATTCGATGATCCTTAGAAACGTCCGTTGACGCCGGCGGAGATCGTGGTGCCGTTGCGGATCGCCTGCTGCAGGCGATCGCTCCGGCCGAGATACCATCGCTGCGGTTCGTTGAAGAGATTGCTCACGTCGAGGGTGAAATTCACCGCGGGGCGCCACTGATACGAAACGCCCGCGTTCACGGTCGGCAGGCTGTAGCGGTAGATGTTCCGCGCCGCGCTCGTGGCCGAGTAGCTCGTGATGTAGCTGCCGACGTAATTGTAGAGCACGCGCGCGCCGAACTTCTGATAGCGCCACTGGAGGATCGCGTTGCCCGTCCGCGGAATGAAGCCCGGCACCTGGCCGGTCCGGCGATAGGCGGCGCCGCCGAAATTTCCGTGCGTGTCGATGATCGTGTAGTTCGTGGTGAAGCTGAGACCCTTCAGCAGGCCGGGGAGAAACGTGAACTGCTGCTGGTAGGAAAACTCCCAGCCCTGGACATAGGCCGTGCCGGCGTTCGCCGCGGACAGCAGCGTGAGCCCCGCGTATTCGCCGTTGAAGCCGTTGTCGGCACCGATGCCGATCGTGCCATTGTTGATGCCGGTGACGATGTAGTCGCTGATCCGCTTGTAGAACCAGCCGACGGAAACGCTGCCGACCGGCTCGAAATAGTATTCGAGGGTCGCGTCCCAGTTCCGCGCGTTCTGCGGCAGCAGGCTCGGGTTGTTCACCGTGAGCGTTTGGTTGGCCTCGTTGATGGTTTCGTTCGGCTGCGCGTTGGACAACGCCGGGCGGCCGAAGCTCGTCGACCAGGCGAGGCGCGCCTTCAGGTTCGGCGTGACGTCGTGCGTCAGGTGGGCGCTCGGAAACGACTTGGTGTAGTCGCCTTCCAGGCGGCGCTGCCGGCCCGCGTAGTCGCGCTGCGCGGAGCCGACCGGATCGTTGGTCTGCTGCTGGGCGGTGCTTGGCGTGCGCGCGCGCACCCAGCCCCAGCTCCCGGTCTCCGTGCGCTCGCGGCGGATACCGGCGATGAAGTTGGTGCGGCCGAGCAGGCCGTCGCGGCCCAGCTTGCCCTGCGCCATCAGGTAGCCGGCGGTGACGGTCTCGGTCACGGCGCGATTGCCGGTGTATTCCGTCGCCTCGCGCTGATAGACGTTCTCGCGCCAGAGGGCAGGGTCGGCCGGCGCCATGTTCGGGAAGTGCTGCACGTTTTCCCAGATGGGCGCGCGGCGGCCGGTCTTGACGGAATCGAAAGTCACGATCGACGGGTCCGCGGTCAGCGCCGCGGTGCCGATGTAAGTCCACACGCGCTGGTGCGCGATGTTGCCGACGTAGCGGCGGCGCCAGTTGCCGCCGGTCTTGAGCGAGAGAGGGATGCTCACTGGCAGTTGATACTTCACGTTGAAACGCCCTTCGCGCATCACGTCCTCGGTGCCCTGGTTGTTGTTGGTGTAGGTCGTCGGCCGGTAGTTGCGGTAGTCGGTCATGTCCGGCCCCTCGGTCTGCGTGAAGGTCGGATAAAGATCCGACTGCGTGCGATCGAGGATCCACCCGACGTTGGTGAGCTGGTTGATGAGGATGCCGCCGCGACCGCCGCCGCCGCCGTTGATGTTCGTCTGGGTGTAGACCGCGTTGTAATCGACTTGGAAGGGCCCGCGCTTGTGCTCGGCGCCGAGATCGAAGCGGCGCATCCGGTTGTAGAAATTTCCCGGGCCGGTCGTGGTCTGGTTGATGGTGGCGCCGGGGATGGCGCGCACGCGCGTCACGGTGTCGGTGAAGCCGGGCACGATGCCGCTGGTGGCGCTGGGCACGGCGTTCTGGTTGCCGACGAACGCGCGCGTCTCGTATTGGCGACGGAACGTCTCGTTGGCGTCGGCGATCACGACATTGAGGGAGAGCTTGGTGTCCGGCGAGAGGCGGTAGTCGGTCTTGAGGTTGAGACTGCCCTGCTTGCGGTTGTTGAAATTATCCCACGTGCGGTAGTCCCAGAGATACGCCGGCGTGTTCAACGTGTCCTGGAAATCGCG
Organism: uncultured Opitutus sp.; assembly: GCA_964513055.1. Classification (GTDB taxonomy): domain Bacteria; phylum Verrucomicrobiota; class Verrucomicrobiia; order Opitutales; family Opitutaceae; genus ER46. The sequence continues at coordinate 10,331 of CAZENI010000148.1, read as the reverse complement.
CGTCGTGCGGTAGCCGCCGACGGCATTTTCGCTGTAGAAAAGATTGAGCGACATGCCGAGATTGCGGTCGCCGCCCAGGACGCCGAACACTTCCTGCCAGGTGACGTTGACGATCGGGTGATTGCGGTGGGCCTCGCGCAGCGGCACTTGTTCGGTGAACGACGGCGCCATGCGCACGCCGAGGCTGTAGTTGATGCGGCGCTTTTCCCGCATGCTGAGCGGGGAGCGCGTCTTCATGTTGATCGTCGCGCCGAGGGAGTCTGCGCCCTTGTCGGGCGTCTGGCCTTTCACGAGTTCGAGCTGCTCGAACATCGTCCCGGTGAGGTTGTTGATGTTGCCGCCGCGCGCGAACGGTCCCTGCGTCGTGATCGGCGAGCCGTCCATCGTCACGGTGTTCAGCCCGGCGCCGATGCCGCGGATGGTGAAGCCGTCCACGAGGTTCTCGTCCGACAGATTGCCGGCGACGCCGGGCAGGCGAATCGCGACCTCGGCCGCGTTCATGTTCGGCAGATTGCCGAAGGAATCCATCGCCACGATGTTCTTCAGGTTGTCGGCATTGCGCTGCGAGGTGATGGCGGCGGCGCCGCCCTCGCGCTCGCCCGTGACCGTGAAGGCCGCGAGCTGGTAGATGCCGGTCGTGAGATCGAAATTACGCACGGCGCGCTGGCCGGCGGTGACGGTCACCTGCGTCCGCATCGCATCGAGGCCGATGTAGGTGACGACGACCTCGTGCGTGCCGGCGGGCACGTCGCCGAGGGCGTAGCTGCCGGCGTTGTCGGTGAGCGTGCGGAGGCCGAGCGCGGGCAGCTCGACCTTGGCGCCCTCGAGCATGTTGCCGGTGGCGGTGTTGCTCACCGCGCCGGTGAGTTGGCCGCCCTCGGCGGCGCGGAGGGCACCGGCGGGAAACGCGAACGCGAGCAGGAGCGCGGCAAGAACCGACGCGAGGGGTTTGGTTTGCATAATCGACGGGAGGCCGGCCCGGGGTCACTCCGGGAAGGCGAGGGGTTGCTGGAAAGGCCGGGCAGCAGCGAAGCGGGTTTGGGCCGCGCCGTGCAACCAACATCGCAGTCGCAGCGGCCGCGGGCGACGGCGCCCGCTGGAGTATCCGAAGGGTGAGAACGCCCGTCGGGCCCGATGAAAACATCGGTGATGCGGGCCGGGTTGTGGACTTCATTAGCGTCCATTCTATCGACCGATTCGGGGCCGCACGTGCGTCGCTGCTGGCCAGACGGGGCTGCCGGTGTTTGCGTGGTCGCGTGTCTCCCAGCGAGCCTGTTCCCGTGACTCAGCCGCCCCGGATCGATCCCGGCCTGGTGTGCGCGGAGTGCGGTGCGCACGAGGCGCTGGCGTTCGACGGCGTCGCGCTTTGCGCGCGCTGCTATTCCGAGCGCGGCGCGTGCTGCGCCGGCGCGGCGCGGGACCCTTGCGACCAGGCGCCGCCCTTGCCAGTGGACCGGCGCGGACCTTAGCTCGCTCTGCTTTCGCATGAACTCATCCCCGGATTCCGCTTCGCTTCGCAATGCCGCCATCCTGCGCGCCCAGGCCCTGATGACGCCCGCGCTCGTGCCGTCGATTTCGACCGAGCTGCTGACGACGGCCGACGGCGAGCTGAACCGCGAGCTGCATCACTTTATTTTCGACCCGCCGTCGAATGTCGCGCTGCTGAAGGGAAAGACGATCGCGATCTGCTGCACCAACGGCGTCGAGGAGGTCGAGATCACCGGCTCGATCCGCTGGCTCACCGAGCACGGGGCGACGGTGCACGTCGTGTCGCCGCGGATCGGCGAGTTCCACCCGACGCTCGGCCTGCGCTTCCCGGCGCAGTGCGCGACGCATGTGCTCGCGATCCGGCTGATGGAGAATGCGGGCTGGCTGAAGATCGATCGCTACCTCGATGAAGCGAAGGTCGCCGACTACGACGCCTGCATTTTCCCCGGTGGCTGCTGGAATCCCGACGCCCTGCGGGCCGATCCGCGGGCGCAGGCGTTTGTCCGCGGCATGTGGGAAGCGGGCAAGCCGACGTGCGCGATCTGCCATGGCCAGTGGGTGATGGTGAGCGCGGGCATCCTGAAAGGGCGGAAGGCCACCGCGGTCTGGAACATCCATCCTGATCTCGCCAACGCCGGCGCCACGGTGCTCGACGAGCCCTGCGTGGTCGACGGCAACCTGATCACCGCGCGCTTCCCGTATGATCTGCCGCGGATGATTCAGGCGCTGGTGAAGCAGTTGACGTAAGGAGACGCACTTCGTCGGTTCGCTGCGGGCCACCTTCACCCGATGTTAAGCCAACTTCCGCGCCGGCTTCGCCAAGAGCTGCGCAGACGACTGCGACGAGGCAGCGCACACTGCGGGCCTCCTGCACGCGCCGCAGGACCGGTCGCTTTCTCCCCCCATCTTCACACATGAAAACCTCGCGCCGCCACTTCCTGAAAACCTCGGCCCTGGTCCTGGGCATGCCCACGATTATTCCCGCGGCCGTGCTCGGCAAAAACGGCGCGGTGGCGCCCAGCAACCGCATCGTGCTCGGCGGGATCGGAATCGGCCCGCGCGGCCGCGAGGACCTCAAGGCGTTTCTCAGCCAGCCCGACGTGCAGTTCGTGATGGACGCCGACGTCCAGGAAACGCGGCGCGAGGTCGTGCGCGTGATGGTGAACCGGCATTACAACAACCAGGACTGCCTCAAGACGCGCGAGATGGCCGAGGTGCTCGCGCGCCCCGACATCGACGCCGTGCTCATCGCCACCGGCGATCGCTGGCACGCGGTGGCCTCCATCCTCGCGGCCAAGGCGGGCAAGGACATTTATTGCGAGAAGCCGTGCAGCATGACGATTCGCGAGAGCCAGGAACTCGCCGATGGCGTGAATCGCTACGGCCGCGTCTTCCAGGCCGGCACGCAGCGGCGCAACGTCGACAACTTCAAGTTCGCCGCGGGCCTCGCGCGCAGCGGCAAGCTCGGGAAGATCCACACCGTGCATGCGGGCATCCTCGCGCTGCAGGAAAGCCACAAGTGGCTGCCCGCCGAGCCCGAGCCGGCGCGCGATGTCGTCGATTGGGATCGCTGGCTCGGCCCGGCGCCGTGGCGGCCCTTCAACAAGGACTACATCAACGGCCGCTGGCGCGGTTACTACGATTTCCATGGCGGCGCCGCGTTGCCGGAGTGGGGCGCGCACACGATCGATCTCTGCCAGTGGGCCGCGAGCGCGGACGGCACCACGCCGGTCGAGTTCGAGGCCGACGGCCAGACGATCTACGGCCGCTACGCCAACGGCGTGAAGCTCGTCATGCGCCTCTCCGGCTTCAAGGGTGAGGGCAACTGGGTCGTTCCGGGCACGTGCCCCGTCCGTTTCGAAGGCGACGAGGGCTGGGTCGAGGCCGCCGACACGGGCAAGATCGCCGTATCCTCGCCCAAACTACTCGAAGGGGGCGCGCCGGCGCCGATGGCTGGCACCGATCCGACCAAGCACGTCCGCGATTTCCTCGACTGCGTGAAGTCGCGCGGCAAGCCCGCGGCCAACGCCGACGTCACCCGCCGCGGCCACATCGTCTCGCACGCCGCCTCGATCGGCTGGCGGCTGGGCCGCAAGGTGAACTTCGATCCCGTCACGGAGACGTTCCTGAACGACGCCGACGCCAACCGCATGTGCAGCCGCGCCCGCCGCGCGCCCTGGCACGCCTGAACCCAACCCGGTCCCATGAACGCCATTCGCTCGCTCCTCCCGGCCCTGCTGATTTTCTCGCTGGCCGGCTGTGTCACCGCTCCCCCCTCGGTCGAGGTCCGGCCGCCGCATCCGAAGGAGGCGGAGCACCTCGCGGTCCTCGCCAGCTCGGCGGATCTCCAGGCGAAGGCCCGCGCCTGCCAGGAACTCGGCGTCGTCGGCGGCCCGGCCTCCGTCGCCGCACTCGCCGCGCTGCTTCCGACCGAGCACCTCTCCGACTATGCGCGGAGCGGACTCGAGGGCATCCGCGATCCCGCGGCCGGCGAGGCCCTGCGCCAGGCGCTGCCGCGGCTCGAAGGCCGCCACCTCGCGGGCGCGGTGGCCTCGCTCGGCGTGCGGCGCGAGAAAGCGGCCGTATCCGAATTGCAGCGACTGGCCGTCGATGACAAACGCGGCGCCGCGGCGGAGGCGGTGGCGGCGCTCGGGATGATCGGCACGCCCGATGCGGCGAAGGCCCTGCAGCAGATCCTCACCAGCGGTCCCGCGGAGGTGAAGACCGCGGCCGCGCACGCCGCGCTCGTCGCCGCCGAGTGGCTGGCGAAGGAAGGCAACGCGTCCGCCGCGCGCAGCCTGCTCGACGCCACGGTCCGCGCCGTGCCGTCCGGCCCGGTCGCTGTGGCGGCGAAACTCCAGACGACTGCGCTCGGCGCCCGGCGCTGAGCGGTGTGGAAAGCGTCGCCCGCCGCGTGAGCGGCGGGACCGGGTGAGTGGCATCCGCGAGTCTTCCCTGCGCTCACGCGCAGGGCTACGAGGCTACACGGCTGCAAGTCCACGACGCACCCGGGCGTCGGACCCGCCGGCCTTCGTCACATCCGCGTCGTCACGCTGAAGCTCCAGGTCGTGGGCTCGGCGTAGCGGTAGATGAAGTTCGGGCGGTTCAGGGCGGTGTTGTAGGAGGTCGCGCCGGTGATGCGGTAGCGGCTGTCGCCGTTCATGAGGTCGTAGACGTTGTTCAGGCCGAGGCGAAAGGTGGTCTGGTATTTCTGCAGAATGCGGCGATCGTAGAGCAGATACGTGTGGAGCGGGAAGGACGCGCCGGCCTCGTAGGGCACGCCGTCGCGGATGTAGACATTGTAGTCCGGCGTGAAGATGCCGTTGAGGCCGACGCGGAAGCCGCGGACGCGCGGCACCTGGTAGTCGAGCACGAAGCTGCCAGTGTAGGGCACGCTGCGGCGGCCGGAGACCTTGTCGGTGAGTGTGTTCGAACCGAGCACGTTGCGGGCGTTGGTCAGCACGGCGGGCAGCTCGGCCATCGTGCGGTCGCCGCCCGGGGCGTTGGCCGCGGCCGTGCGTTCCTCCGCGGCGGTGAGGTAGGCGCGGAACTGGGAAAAATCGGCCTGCGCGCGCACGCGGTTCATCGAGAAGGAAACGCGCGACTGGAGGCCGAGCCAGCGCTGGCTCTGCAGCGTCATCTCGATGCCGCGCGACTGCTCGTTGGAGTTCACGGTGCGGCGCTCGTTGTTGAGGCCGTTCACGACCTCGACGTAGCGCGCGTCGCCTGGGAGGACGTTGTTCGGGTTGATGAGATCCTCGAGCTGCGTGAGGTTCAGGACGTCCGGGTTCCACGCGTAGGCGGCGTTGACCCGCTGGGTGTCGTAGAACGCGACAGTGTAGCTGAGCTTGCGGAAGAGTTCGAAGCGGAGACCGACCTCCTTGGTCTTACCGCGCACTGGCCCGATGTCGGGGCCGAAGAACACCTGGCGCGACTGCCAGTTGAACGACTCCGACTGCGAGGCGATCGCGACCACGCGGGCCCACTCGCCGCGCCAGGCCTCGAGGGTGAGGCCCGCCATCTTGCTCATGGCGGAGAGATTGAAACGCGGGTCGTATTCGTAGGCGCCGGGATTGTCCTCGGGCATGCCGGGGTGGACGAAGTGGCCGCGCGCGTCGACCGCGTGCGCGGACTCCTTCGGCACTTTGCGCGTGAGGGCGTTCCAGCTCACGCCGACCAGCGTGTTCACGCGGCCGTTGAAGTAGTCGCCGGAGAGCGAGGCGGTCTGCGTGCGCGCGTAGCGGATGTCGACGAAGGGCCCGGTGACGGTCGAGCTGTAGTAGAACGCGGGCTTGAAGGTCGGGGTCTCGGGGAGGTTGGGCACGAGAAACCGATCGAAGAACTGCGAACTGCCGAAGGCCGGGTCGTCGAGATAGGCGCGGAGGCGGATGCCGTTGTTGGCGGCGAGGCCGGGGGCGGCGGCATTGTAGAGCCCGAAACGCTCCGAGAGCTTGAGATCCTTCTGGTGGAGCGCGGTGACGACGAGGAGCTGTCGGCCGAAACGGCCGAAGTCGAAGGGATAGACCGCGGCGACGCGGCCCGCCTTCACGACGTTGCCGAAGACCTTGAAGGCGGCGCCGCCGAACGCCGCGTCGATGTAGGGCCGGCCGGCGCCGTCGACGTTGAGCACGGGCGGCGTCTGGCTGGTGCCGAAGGAATTGTCGTTCCGGTCCTCGTGCTGGAACTGCTGGTTGTAGGCGAACTCGAGCGAGAGTTTGCCGATGCGCTGCTCGACCGTGACGTTGGCGACGTTGAAGATGCGGTTGTTGTAATCCACCGTGCCGAGCATGTTGGTGTATTGATCGAAACCGCGGAATTCGCGGAACGTGCCGTTGGGCAGGCGCACGGCCTGGGTCTGGCCCTGGAGCAGCGACACTTGGTTGCCGGAGGGGCCGCTGCGGTCGATGGCGAGCGGCGGGTTGGTGGCGGTGCGCTGGATGATCTCCCCATCGGAGGTGTAATACCACTGGTTGTTCGTCGAGAAGCCGCGGCCGGCGGCGGCGACGTCGTTGATCGCGAGCGCGCTGTCGGCGCGCACGCGGTAGGTCTCGCCGCGCTCGCCCTCGACGCGGATGGTCGTGGTCTTGAACGGCTCGTAGGTGAACGCGATGTGGCCCGCGCGGAAGACGTCGTTGGTGGTGCGGACGTAGGTCTTGTTGCGGCGGTTCGCGAGGTTCACCCGCATGTAGAATTTGTCGTGCAGCTTGCGGTTCGCATCCAATTGGAACCGGAACGCGTCGTAGGAGCCGACGCTGGCGAGGAACTCAGTTGAGTTCCGCGACCGGGCGCGCTTGGTGTAGATGCTCGCCTGGCCGCCGGGCGAGGAGTCGCCGAACATGAGCGAGTTGGAGCCCTTGGCGAAGTCGTAGCGCTCTACGTTGTAGGCGTCGGACGGGACATACCAGGTGAAGAAATTGCGCGAGGCGCCGCCGGTGCTGAGGCCGCGGTAGTTGATGCGCTCGTCGTTGCGAGACTCGAGCCGGGGCGTGACGTCGACGCCGGCGATGAAGCGGGCCGCGTCGTCCAGGCTGAACGCGCCGAGGTCGCGCATGAACTCGGAGGTGATCACGTCGACGTTCACCGGGACCTTGATCAGTTCCTGGTTGGTGCGGCTGCCGATCAGCGTCGTCGTGGCCTGCCAGGATTTGTCGTCGGTGTCGGAGACGGTGAACGGTGAGAGGGCGACAACCTCCTCGGTGGGAGGCGGAGTCGGAGGCTGGGCGGCATGGAGACGGGCGGCCAGGGCAACGGCAGTGGCGGACGCGAACAACCCGCGACGGGGGGTCATGCGGGGCGGGGTTGGGGGGAAACGAACGGCGGAAGATTGCAGGGTTGGGCCGCACGACAAGACGCGAAATCGTCTCCGACGTTGCACGCGGGCCGACCGCGGGAGACACGGCGCGTCACCGCGCCGTTCCGGCCGACAATTCCGCGCGCAGGCGGGTGATTCCGGCGAGGGTATCCGGATCTGCAGGATAGCCGGCGCTGGCGTCGAGCAGCGCGGCGGCCTCGGCTTTCTTGCCATGGCGCGCGAAGGCGAGCGCGATCGGTTGGACCACGTCCGGTCGCCGCGCGAACAGCCGCGCGCCCCGCTCCAACTCCGCGAACTCCGTCGGGTTGGGCGCCAGTTCGCAGCCCGACCAAGCCTCCGCCAGCAAGGCCAGGGCCCCGGGCAGCGCCGGCGACTGCTTCAGCCCCTGTCGCAGCGGTGCGAAGATCGGCGCGAGTTCGGTGAACGAAAACGTCGCGGACTCCGGCCGGCCGCGCCGCAGCTCGGCGAAACGGAGCCGGGCCAGTTCATGGTAGGCCCGGGGACGAATCACGCCGGCGGCCACCGCGGGCTCGAGAAAGGCGCGCGCGCCGGCGTCGTTGCCGGCGTCGACCTCGCAGAGTCCCATCGTGGCGAGCAGCCGCGGGTCGCGATCGCCGGCGTCGTAGGCGCGGCGCAGCGTGCGGCGCGCCTGCGCGAGGTAGGGCTCGCGCGCCTGCGGCAGCCGGCGCTGGACGTGCCCGATCGCGAGGCGCTCCCATTCGCCGCGGACGCGGGCGACCTCGTTGGGGGTGGCGCGCTCCACCTCGAAGGCCGGCAGGGGCGGCAGCCGGCCCGGATCGATCCGGGCCCTTTCCTCCACGGCCCTGGGCAGGTAGTCGCTGAGCCGGTCGCGCAGCTCGGCGAAATCGAAGCCAAAGCACGCCTCGAACAGCTCCTCGGTTGCCGGGCCCTCGGCGGTGCGGGTGGCGAATTTCCAGAGCGCCTCGCGCATCGGGCCGCCGGATACGACGGCCCAGCGGAAGAAGAGCTCCTGCTCCGCCGCGCGGGTCGCCAGGCGCCGGGGATGCCGGTTCTCGGCCGCGCGCAGCGGCTCGGACGCGAAGAGCTCGCCGGCCGGCAGCAGGGCGCGCGGCCGCGTGGGATCGCCTGCGAGCGCATCGCTTTCGGACTGCGTGTGCCAGACCAGCGGGCCGAGCGTGATCGGCTCCAGCACGAAGTCCGCGCCGCGCAGGGTGCGCTCGATGCCCTCGACGAGCCACGGGGCGAGTGGTGGCAGGCGGTGGTTGAGCAGATAGCGCACGTGGTTCGGCGAGATGCTCAGGCCCGCGGCGTCGAACTGCGTTTCGTCGATGTAGGCGATCGACGCGTGCATGTCGCGATCGGCGAGCCGCATGCTGGGCGCGATGTTCACGCGGTGGCCGCTGCCGTCGCCCTTTTGGAGATCGCGCTGGATCTCCGCACTCACCGTCTGCTGCAAATCCTGCGCGTAGAGCACGAAGATCGACGGCACCTCCATCCGCGCCAGAAACTCCGGCGGCACCAGCGCGTGCACGAGCTGCATCCGGGTCAGCCAGGCCTCCACCAGGCTGCGCGTGAGGGAGGGCGAGCAGCGGGAAAGAAACTCGGTGCCGCCGGCGTGCACGTAGAACCAGGGCGCGCTGGAAATCGACTCCTCGACCATCATCGGCGGCAGCTCCACCGCGCCGGTGCCGCCCGCGCGCGGCTCGGCCGCCGGCGCCGCCGGGCCCAGCGCGCCGGCGTGCCACGCGAGCGCGAGGCCGATCGCGATGGCGCGGCGGTTCATTCCACCTCCTTCGTCGGACCGATCTTCACGGCGAAGGGCTGGAGGTGCAGCGCGAGGAACTCGTCGATCTTGCGATAGACGGTCGCGCGCGCCTGGGGCTGCGCTGCGGCGAAACCCGGATCGAGTTCGAGGTGCTCGGGCGGGCGGCCGAGGGCCTGGAGGCGGCGGCGCAACCCGGTCGTCGTGTCGGTGATCGCGGCGTTGCGCCCCGGTTCGACCAGCATCAGCAACGGCTGGGTCAGTGTTTCCACCTGCTCGATCACCGACAGTTTCTTCCAGTCCGCTCCTTCGTGATCGAGCAGGGCCGCGGGGAGGTCGCGGCCGGACTTCGACGCGCCGGTCGCGAGAGGGTTCTCCGGCGCCTGCAGCCACGGCCGCAGTTCCATCGGTGCGTCGATCGCGACGCCACAGCGAAACACCGCGGGCTGGAGTTGCAGCGCGCGCACGGCGAGGTAGCCGCCAAACCCGCGGCCCAGCGCCGCGACGCGGCGGCGCTCGATCGGGCGTTGCGGGTGGCGCTCCGCGATCCACTCGATCACCGTGCGCGCATCGTCGATGGAAACGCGATCGACCGCCGTGCGCAGCGCGTCGAGGTCCTGCGGCCGGACGCCCGCGACGCCCCGGTGGTTCAGCCGCGCGACCACAAAGCCGAGATCCGCGAAGACCTGCGCTTCGGGATCGAACGCCGGCTGCGCCCGTCCGGGAAACCCGGAGGGAAACACGACCAGCAGCGGTGCCGGCTGCGCGCGCGGCTTGGCCGGCCAGGTCAGATAGCCGCTCAGGCGCGCGCCGTCGGGCGCGGCGCACTCGAAGAAGCGCGTTTCGTTGAGCCTGGCGGCGCTGAGCCACGGAGCGCGCTGGAGGATCTCGAGCACCAGATCCTCCGGACGCTGAAACACGAAGACGCGTCCCGGATCAGTGCCACCGGTGACCGCGAAGAGCACCCGTGCGCGCGTCTCGCTCCAGTCGAGGATCTCGACGGCGCGCCGCGGGAACTTCGCCTCGAGCTCACGCTGCACGCGGCCCAGTTCGTCGTCCCGCCAGGCTGTCGTCGGGCGCGCCGCCATGACGCGTTCGCCGACGACCTTCAGGCGAAACCAGTCGAAGACCTGCGGCTCGCCCGGCGGCGTCGGCCAGTTGCCGTCGAAGGCGGTGACGTGCCCGGTGCGGGTATCGACCGCGTGCTGGGTCGGCGGACTGTAGGCGCCGCGCGTCTCGACGATGAGCTGACTCGGGCCGCGGGGAGCGAAGCCCAGGATGCTGAGG
>CAZENI010000147.1:590-16178 GCA_964513055.1 uncultured Opitutus sp. | reverse complement strand
ATGTTGGCGCGGCTCGGCGAGCAGATGACGGTCGTCGCAAACGCGTTTCGGAACAGCACGCCTTCGCGGGCGACGCGATCCAGGTGCGGCGTCTTCGCGATGCTGCCACCCGTGATGCCGAGATCGTCCCAGCGCAGATCGTCGACGAGGACGAAGACGATGTTCGGGCGCGCCGGGGCGGCCGACTCAGCGCCAAACACCAGCCTCGCACCCGCGAGCGCCAGGAGGAGGCAAAGGAAACGAAACGGTGCGTTCATGTTCAAGGAGTCGGCTTCATGTCGCGGTGCGCAATCAACTGCCGGACCGCCGAATCGACCAGCGCCTCGCCCGAGCCGGGGTTGGAGCGCGTCGTCGCATACGAGGCGCCATACGCGCCCTCGCGCATCGCCTTGCGATTCGCGACATAGCCGATCGCGCCGTTCGCGAGGGCGTTGAGGAAGGTGAATTGATAGGGCGAGTTCTGTTTCACCGCCAGACCCAGCTCGACGAACATCTCGCCGGGCATGCCGACGAACGCGAGTTCGTCACCCACCGTGATGACCATCACCTCCGCTTCGAAGGTGTATTTGCCGTCGACCAGCTTCACTTCCAACTCGCCGTCGTGAAACACCGGCTTGTTGCCAAACTGCTTGGCGAGCACCGGCGCCTTCTCTTCCAGCACGAGCAACCGCACCACCTCGCGCGTGACTTTGAGCGGCGCGGTGACGATCGGCTGCATCCGCGGATAGGTCCGCACCACCTCGGCGGCCACCAGCGTGCCGATCCGCGCCGCCTCCGTGAAGCCCTTCGTGCGCCGCGGAGCCTTCGGGTCCAGCAGATAGTAGTGGTTGATGTTGCCCGCCGCCCCGATCGTGAAGTGCGTGAGCATCCCGGGGCCCTTCACGTCGGCGAGGATCTTCGCAATCTGGGCCGGGTAGTCCGCCGAGTAGTCGTAGCCGCCCGTCGTATCGAGGTGCATCGCGAAGTTGATCACCGTCGCGAGCGGTTTTCCGTCCTTGGTTTCCGCATACAACATCGGCAGCGACGGATCGGTCGGGCCGGCGGGCCGCACCACGTTGACCAGCAGTTCGTCCTGACCCTTGCCAGGATTCGACACGACGGTGCCGTCCTTCATCAGGAACCGGCGATTGAACGCCACGTCCGGCACGTGGGCGATGGCCGCCCGCAGCGTCGCTTCCGTCAGTGCCTGCTCCGCCCGCTGCACGCTCTCCGCCATCAGCATCGGCAGCCGCTCGAGATACTCGGCCGCGACCTTCTTCTGGGCCGGCGATGCGTTGGCAAAGAAACGCGGCCGGATGTTCGGCACCGTGTGCGTGTGCGTCGCCGTGATCATCACGTTCTCAGGCGGCACACTGCTGATTCTAGCGACATGCGCTCGCGCGGCGCGATGCATGTCGATCGGGATGCTCGTGAGATCGCAGGCCACGATCGCGGCCTTCACACCGCCACTCTCGAACACCACCGCCTTCGCCTGCAGCGGATCGTGCGTGCCGGTCGCGGGGATCACCGGAAACGGCGGCCGCTGCGGCACCTGAAACGGCATGCCGTCCGGCGGCGTGATGTTGACCGCGGCCTGGCCGAAGCGGAGCGGCTGGGCGGTGGCGGCGGTGACGAACACCAAAAGTCCAGTCGCGAACGCACGCGCGTAGCGGAACGCGTGAGCGTTTCGCGAAAGCCTCATGGCTTCCGCTACGAAATTCACGCAAGTCTTCATTTCAGCTCCTTGATCTTAATGTCCCGATACCGCACCACGCCGCCCGGCTTCCACACGGTCTGATTGGGAATGTCCGGATGAATCTGCAGCGCGATGCCACCCGAGGTCGGGATGCCCTGCGTGGTCTTCTCCGTGTGTTGAAAATCCGTCAGCAGGCGGTCGTTCATCCACACGCGAATCCGCGCCGGCTCGCCCTCCATGCGCACCTCGACGTCGTTCCAGTCGTCGGGCCGCACGAGCTTCGCGCCCTCCTGGTTCCGGTAAACATACGCATGACCGATGAAGGGAATAAAAACGGCGCCGACATCCGAGCCCGGTCGGTAATCGAGGCAAATCTGATGACTGCGGCCGTCGGGCCCGACGCGGAGAAAAATCCCGCTGTCCATCGGATAGCTCAGCTTCACTTTCAGTTTAAGCACGAAATCGGTGAACGGCTTGTCGATCCACAGCAGCCCGCCCTTGCCCGGCGGATCCTGTTTGCCGAGGAGCTGGCCGTCCTCGACCCACCACTTGCCCGCGAGGTGCAGCGGCGGCATGCCGTCGTGCGGCGCCCAGCCGGCAAGCGACTTGCCGTCGAACAGCGGCACGAACCCGGCGTCGTCCGGCACCTCAAGCCCCGCGCCGCGCAGCGCCTCGCGGAGGATCGGCGTCGCGCCCTGCGCCATGCGCATGAAGCCGAGATCGTTCGGATGCGTGCCGTCGACCGTGTCCTCGCCGTCGCCACCCAGCAGATGCGATGCGTGGAGGTAGTGCAGCCGCTGGTCGCCGGCCTTCACCAGCCGATCGTAGAGCTTTCGCAGATACGTGTTGGCCTCGTAGACTTTCGCGCGCCGCGACTCAATGAAGCCCGTGTCGGTGTAATTCACATTCTCCACGAGCACGATCGGCGTCGTCGGATGCTTCGCCCGCAGTGCCGCGATGAACGGCTCCACGCGCTCCTTCACCTGCGCGACGTCGAGGTTCGGGAGGCTGTCGAGCACATAGGCCGCGGGATCGAGTTCGGCCAGCAGCGCGGCCATCTCCGGCTCGGTCTTGCCGTTGCCGCTGAAGCCGAGGTTGACGATCGGCCAGTCCAGCGCGCGGCCGACGATCGAGGGATACGCCAGGCCCGGCCGCGACGCGCAGCCGCCCTGCAGAATCGAGGTGCCGTAGAACACGATCGGCTTCCGCGCCGAAGGGCGTTCCGGCGCCGGCGCGAAGCTCGCGTCCGGCGGCAGGCCGATCTCGACCGAGTCCACGCCGTTGTAGAGCGGCAGATAGAGCAGATATTCGCGTTTTTCCTTCTTCAGACCGCGGACGAGCGTGCGCTCGTTCGTCTCCGGTTTCTCCGGTCGGCCGTTGGCGAGCCAGCGCCATTCGCCGGCGTCGCGCACGTAGAGATCGAGCCCGCTCACGCCGGTCGCCGGCATGTGCGGCATCGCCAGCCGCTCGGGTTTCCGCAGCTTCCAGCGCGCGCGCAGCAGATCCGCGTCGGTGACGAACCGATAACTCATCCCGGCGGTGTCGTGCGCGAGATTCCAGACGGGCGCGCGGACGATTTTCTCGGCGCGCGCCGGCAGGCGATCGTAAGGGTGCTTCGTGTCGCGCCAGGCCTGGCCTTCGAGGACAAGCGGCGCTTTCGCGAGATCGCGCCAGGTGACGGCTTTCTCGGCGTCGGTGAGCGTCTGGGCTCCGGCGAAAGACGCGCTGAAAGCGACGACGAGCGCTGCGATTCGGAATGAAGGCACAGATAGCATGCTTAGAACGTCCCTTTCACACCGAGGTTGTATTGGGCGCCGTGGCGGTTGACGCGAAACTGTTTCGCATATTCGGGCGTTTGCGAGCCGTAGCGATGCAGCACGGGGTCCTCGCTCAGCGCATTCCGGGCCGACGCGAACAACGCGAGCCGCGGCGTCAGCCGCACGTCGAGGTTCAGATCGAGCGTCGTCCGCGGCGTGTCGTATTGATACGAGTCCGCCCCGAGCGCCGGAATCGCACCCTGGCGCTGCAGGCCGCGGTAGTTCCACTTCGCCATGAGCGTAAAGCGCTGCTTCGTGAAGGTGACGCCCCAGTTCAGGCTCTCGGTGATGTTCGCCGAAAAACTCCCCTGCCCGTTCGCGTCGATGTCAATCTTCGCGCCGTTCGCGAAGACGCTGAACGCCTGCCCCCACCGGCCGAGCGGCGCGAGCGAGTGCTTCACGTTGAACTCGATCCCGCTGAGCCGCGCCGCGCCGGAGTTGAACTTCGTCGTGAGCGTCCAGCCGAGGTATTTCGAGTCGAGGTTCAGCATCGCGAGATCGGCTTCGGTCGCGGTCTTCGTGCGTGTGATGAAAAAGCCTTCCACGTCCTTGCGGAACGCCCCGAGGCTGAAGACGCCGCCCTTCTCCGTGTAATACTCCAGCGACAGGTCGTAGTTGTGCGCCTTCCACGGCTGCAGGCCTGGGTTCGTCACGCTGATGGTGCCGCCGATCGCGTTTGAATCCTCGGTGTCGAACTCGTTGACCGTGGCCGACGGGATGATCTCGCCGAAATTCGGGCGGCCGTAGGTCTTCGCGTAGCCGAAGCGCATCAGGAAATTCGACGTCGCGTTGAAGTTCAGGTGCAGGCTCGGGTAGTAGCCGTCGTAGGAGCGCTTCGCGCGCAGCCCGCGCTCGAGCCGGATGAGCCGCAGCTCTTCCATCGAACCGACCGCGCCCGCCTCCGTGCGGCGGATACGCGCGCCCGCGGCATTGTGCGCAAACTCCCCGTTCGGCAGCCGCAACCACACCGCCGTCGGCTCGAACAGCTCGCCCTGCCCCTTGCCCACCGTCTTTTCGTAGCGCACGCCCGTGAGTAGATTGAGCCGGTTCTTGAAGAGCCGCAGCTCCGTCTGCGCGAAGCCGGCCGACACCGCCTCCTGCACCGCCTCGGAATTCGTGATCCGGAACGACTCCTCGGCCACGATCTGCGCCGGCGTCAGCGAGAGCAGGTTCGGTTGCTGCTGATACGCTTGCCACACGCGGTGCGGCGAGATCCACGGGATGCCGACGAAACCGAAATCGGAATTCCGCCCGTTGTAGACCTGGGTCACGTAGGGCGCGGCCGACTCAATCGTGGCCGCGTTGCCATCCGGCCCGTTGAACGTCCAGACCTTGAAACGCATCCGCGCATCGCGCTCCTGCTGGCGATACGCGCCGCCGACCTTGACCGACAGCGGCACGACAAAGCCATTGAACTGCCGGCCCACGCTCAGATCGCCGGTCGTCACCTCATCCTTCACATCGCGCAGCGACGAGCTCGCCTGCGTGATGCGGTGATTCGCGATGTCGTAGAAATCCACCGGCTGGTTCGCGTTATTGAAGAGCTGGAATTTGCCCGGGGCGTTATTGTTGATCTCGGTGAACGAGATCCGGATCGCGGGGTTGATCTGGCTGATCACGTTGTAGAAGTGCCCGTCGTCGGTGTCGCGAAACGTCGTGCTCGACGCCGAGCGGCTCGCGCCGGCCTCGATTTTCCAGGTGCCATCCTCGTGGCGATAGCGGACGTTGCCGCTGCGCGTCGTGCCGCGCAGCTTGTAGAAGAGACCCTGCATCGAAATCGCGCCGCGGCCGGTCGCGCCGCTGGTGAAGTCGGGCCCGAACGTCAGCGGCGTGCCCGTCGCGATCGACGGCGTGCCAAGCGCGCCCGCATTCATCAGCAACTGGTAGATGCCGACGTCGTTCGTAAACGTGTTCTGCTGCACGCTGGCGGAGAGCACGCCGTTCGGCGTCGCGCGCCAGTCGGCCTTCACGCTGCCGGAATTGCGCACCGTGTAGCGCGGACCGTCCTGCAGCGTGAGCGTCTGGAAATACGGCGTGGCAAACGACGCCGTGCTGCCGGCCGCCGTCGCATTGTAAGTGCGCGCAGCGAGGTTGAGGTCGTTGAACTGGCTCGAACTGAGGCCGGAGACCACGAGCCCGAATTTCTTGCTCACGGGCACCGTGTAGGTGAAGTCCAGGCTCGGCAGCACGCGATGACGCCGCTCCTCGAACGAGTGCGGCTGCTTCTGCAGCGTGAAGTCGCCCTCGTTCGCCGAAAGGTAGAGCCGGTAGCTGAACTGCGCCTTCTTCCGCTCGAACGCACTCTTGCTCACCATGTTGATCACGCCACCGAGCGTGTCCGCCGGCTGCGCCGGCGTCGGGACCTTGGTGAGCTCGACGCGCGCGATGTTGTTGATCGAAACCTGCTCGAACTGAAACACGCGCGTCGCGCCGCCGTAGTGGGCATTGGCCATCTGCGCGCCATCGGACGTCACCGACGTGAGACTGCTGTTCAAGCCGCGCACCGATACGGAGAGAATCGTCGGATCGGCGAAGTCGGCCGTCACGCCCGGCAGGTATTTCATGAACTCGCCGAGATTGCCCTCGGCGATGTCGCCGAAGGTCCCCGTCGCCACGACGTCCTTCAGATTGGGCGAGAAACGCTGCTCATTGATCGCGATCGCCTCCGCATCCATCTCCTGATTGTCGGCGACCACAAATTTCCCGAGCCGCACGACGCCCGGCCGCCCCGCCTCACCCGCGCGCGCGCCGAGATCCACATCCTGCACGACCTCGCCGCCCGCCGGCACGACCACGGTGACATCCTGCGGCTCGAGACCGGTGTAGTAGACGCGCAGGACGCGCGGGCCGCCCGGCACGCGCGGCAAATGAAAGGTGCCCGACTGATCCGTGAACGCCACCTGATCGGTGCCGGCGACGGAAACACGCGCGTTGTTGAGATACTGCCCGCTGGCGGAGTTCTCGACGCGTCCGACGATCGAACCGGTCTCCCGGAGATCGGCCGCGCGAAGCGGATGAAGCAGGAGAAAGCAGGCGGCGACGAAGCCGGCCACGAACTCCAAGATCCTCGGACGGGACGCAGTGGGACGACAGAAGTGCTCTACCATGGGTGGGAACTGGCGGAACTTCAGGAGGCGCGTCGGGATGGAAACGGACACCATTCGTGAAGCAGTCAAACGGTGCGCGGCCATGACCGAACCGGCACGCTGGCCTGTCAATTTGCGTCCCCCCTAACGCTCATCGTGCGCAGGATCGCGCATCTCGGTCAGGAACGTGCGGCGGCCCTTTCGGCCGGACGCGCGGGTGATTCTCCGATGGCACGCCTTCACCGTAGCCGTATCCGCCGATCGGCTGCGCCGATCTCGTTCGGAAATCCCCTCCTTCAAATGGTGCTCGGGACAGGACTCGAACCTGCACGCCTTGCGGCACATGCACCTCAAACATGTGTGTCTACCAGTTCCACCACCCGAGCATTTGTGAGGAGAGGAAGGCGGACTAAGATGAATCGGGCGCGTGAAGTAAAGCGGGATTTGGGAGATTTCTTCAGCGCCGCTGGCGCTCCACCAGCCCCCGCGCCAGCTCCGCGGCGAAGAACGGTCCGCGGTAGATCATTCCGGTGTAAACCTGCACGAGCGCGGCCCCGGCATCGAGCTTCTCGGCCGCGCTTTCCACGTCGGTGATCCCGCCCACGCCGATGATCGGCAGCCGTCCGTGCGTGGCGCGCGCGATGTAGCCGACGATCTCCGTCGAGCGCCGCCGGAGCGGAGCGCCGCTCAGCCCGCCCGCTTGCTCCACCGCGCCGAACACGCCCGGCCGCGCCAGCGTCGTATTCGTCGCGATGATGCCATCGAGCCCGTGCTCCGCGATGACCCCGAGCACGAGGTCGATCTGCGGCCAGGCCAGATCGGGGGCGATCTTCAGGAGGATCGGCACGCGGCGCCCGCCGGCCTGTGCCGCGCGCGCGCGGTTCGCCGCAGTGACGGCGCCGAGCAGTTCGCGGAGCCGCGACTCGTCCTGGAGCTGGCGGAGATTCGGCGTGTTGGGGCTCGAGACGTTGAGGACCAGGTAGTCGGCGAAATCCGCCAGTCGGCGAAAGCTCGCGAGATAGTCCTCCGTCGCGTGCTCCAGCTCCGTCACCTTCGATTTCCCGAGATTCACCCCGAGCGGAATCCGGCGCTGCCCGGGTTTCGGCTGGGTCGCGAGTCGCGCCGCCACCGCCTCGGAACCCTCGTTGTTGAAACCCATCCGATTGATCACGGCCTCCTCGGCCGGATACCGGAACATCCGCGGCCGGGGATTGCCCGGCTGCGCGAGCGCGGTGACCGTGCCGATCTCGACGTGCCCGAACCCCATCGCGGCCGCCGCGGGCCAGGCGCGGGCGTTCTTGTCGAAACCCGCCGCCAGTCCCACCGCATTCGGGAAGCGCAGCCCAAACGCCTCGACCGGACGCGCCCCGTGCAGGCCCCTCCGCGTCCAGACCTCGAGGGCGCGGCGCAGCGGCGCCAGCGCTCCCAACAGGGCCATCGCCTCCACGCCCAGTTCGTGCGCCCGTTCGGAATCCCGCCGGAACAGCGCGGGGCGGAAAAACGTTTCGTAGTATTTCCCCATGTTACGCGACGGTGAAATCCCGCTGGAAAATTAGCAAGTGCCGCGCGTATCCGAACCCGCGCTCCGCGAAGGTTTTTCGCTCGGAAAACGGCCAAAAAACATGCGCGGCACAGCCGCTGCTTTTGTGCTTGTTTTTTCAACCTCCCCTCGCACGCTGCGAAAAAATTCCATCCCACTTTCCATGGCCAAAGCAATTTCCACTCTCGACTGGTGCATCGTTCGTCTCGGCGACGATCATAACTGGTGGGTCGCGGAGACAAGCGACCCCGTCCGTTGGGATGTGGACGGTCTCAGCATCATCGATCCGCGCCAGCTCCAGCATCTGATCGAGCTCGTCGATCCGCTCCGCGACTACGGTTTCGACCAGGACGTCTTCGAGGCCGCGTTCATCCCCTTCCGCATCGACAAGGATCTCGGCAACGCGAAGGTCCGCCTCAAGCGGATGAAGGAATCCCTCTTCGAGTCCGACGAGAAGCTCTTCGCCCTCGCCGACATCCTCGACGAAGAGAACGGGCCCTACGCCGACCTGCTCGATCATCTTACGCGCTGCCGCGTGAAGATGCTCAACGATCTCTTCAACTTCGAATCGAAGCTCGGCGTCGACGAGGTCGAGGACGAGATTCGCGAGGACCAGAACAGCAGCTTCATCCAGGGCCAGGCCGTCCACACCTTCGAGGAACTCACCTCGATCCTCGACTACATGCCCGCCGGCTATGACACGGATGAAGAGGCGCCCGCCAAGGAAGTCGAAGACGACGGCGACGACCTGCCCGAACTCGACGAAGAGGAAGAGGAGAAGCTGAAGAACGACGAGTCGCTCAAGTGGGACGAGGACGAGGACGCCGACAAGGAAGGCAAAGAAGGCGCCGAAGGCGAAAAGGGCGAAAAGAAGAAGGGCGACGACGATGACGAGGAGTCCGACGACGACGACGAGGATGAAGACGAGGACGATGATGACGACGACGAGGACTCCGAGGACGACGAGGACGAGAAGCCCAAGAAGAAGGCCAAGGGTAAGCGCTGAGCGCTGACGTCCGCACAAATTTCACGGCAGCCCTTCCGGGGCTGCCGTTTTTTTGTCTCCGGATGGCGGGCCTCGTGATGCGCTCGCTGCGAAAGCCGGCGTCACCGACCGCCACCGCCCAGCGCGTCATTGCCTTTTCGGGGCGTTTGGCCAACGAAGCAGCACGCATGCTTTACCCTCGTCGCGCCTGGCTCACGTTCGTTGCCCTCGCGATTCTTGTTTTTGCCAGCGGCTGCGGAACCGATGCGGTCACGAAGACGAATCCGCAGATCCCCGTGGCGACCTCGACCGCCCAGCTCCGGCCCGGCGACAGCCTGAGCGTCGCCCTGCAAGGCGTGCCCGATCCCTCGACCAACACCGTGCAGATCGATGAGCAGGGGCTGATCAGCCTGCCGTTCATCGGCACCCTGACGGCGGCCGGCCTCACCTCCGCCGAACTCCCGCAGCGCATCCGCGAAACCTATCTCGCCAAGAAAATCTACACGACGGTCGACGTCTCGGTGAGCGTGACCGAGCGCTTCATCTACGTCGGCGGCGAAGTCCAGCGCCCCGGTCGGATCGTGTGGACCCCGGACCTCACCGTGGCCAAGGCGATCCAGTCCGCCGGCGGTTTCTCGCTCTACGCGAAGGAAACAGCCGTGAGCCTGATTCGCGACAAGAGCGCCTACGCCATCGACGTGAAGCTGGCGCAGAAGAATCCCGCCCAGGACCCGCGCCTCGTGCCCGGCGACTCGCTGCAGGTGCCGCGCTCGCCGTTCTGATTCGCGCCCCGCGCCGCTCGTCCTTGGATCCATCGCCGCTGCCTCGTGGAGGCACCACGCCCGTTGCCTTGGCGCCCGTGGACCGTTCGCCCCAACACGTCAGCGCCCCAGCAACGCCGCCATCTCCTTCGCGAAATACGTGAGAATCAGATCGGCCCCAGCCCGCTTGATCGCGAGCAGCGACTCGTGCCGGCAACGCGCCAGATCGAGCCAGCCGAGCCGCGCCGCCGCGTGGATCTGCGCGTATTCCCCGGAAATCTGATACGCCGCCACCGGCTTCTGCGTCGCGTCGCGCACCTCGCGGATGATGTCCAGATACATGCCCGCCGGTTTCACCATCAGGATGTCCGCCCCCTCGGCGTCATCGAGGAGCACCTCGCGGATCGCCTCGCGGCGGTTCGCCGGATTCATCTGGTAGGTGGCCTTGCTCAGCAGCCGCGTGCCCGCCGCCTGCGCGCTGCCGACCGCGTCCCGAAACGGCCCGTAATACGCCGAGTTGAACTTCGCCGAATAAGCCAGGATGCCCGTGCCCGTGAAGCCCGCCGCATCCAGCCCGCGTCTCACCGCCCCGATGCGCCCGTCCATCATGTCGCTCGGCGCCACGAGATCGACGCCCGCCCGCGCCTGCAGCACCGCCATGCGCGCCAGGATGCCGACGGTCCGATCGTTCTCCACGTCGTCGCGCGCCGCGGTGAGCACGCCGTCGTGCCCGTGCGTCGTGTAAGGATCGAGCGCGACATCCGTGATCACGGTGAGCGCGGGCACCGCCTTCTTCACGGCGCGCACGGCCCGCAGCACGAGCGTGTCCTCGTTGAGCGCCTGCGTGCCCTCGTCGTCCTTCAGCTTCGGATCCAGTTTCGGAAACAGCGCCACCGCCGGCACGCCGAGCTTGTGCAGCGCACGGCACTCCTTGACCAGGTCGGCGATGCACAGCCGGAACACGCCCGGCATGGACTTGATTTCGTCCGGCGGCGCCTTGCCGTCCACGACGAAGAGCGGCGCGATGAAATCCGCCGGCCGCAACACGGTCTCCTCGACCATCGCGCGCAGACCTGCCGTGCGCCGGAGGCGCCGCGGCCGTTGTGGTAGTTCCAAAGGTTCGTGCTGGGGCATGGACAGGACCGGACTAGAACACGCGCCCCGCCCACCCGCGACATGAAACTCTCCGCGCCCGTTGCGGCATCGCACACGTTTCTTGCGGCGGCCGCCCCATCCCCTCGGGCGACGGTCGCGTTGTTCCCGCGCACCGTCCGATCCGGACAAAAAAAGAGCCCGCCGCATACCCCTATGCGGCGGGCATTACTTTCTTAGTTACCCCAATCCTCCGCTAAGCGGAGGAAGTGGTGAAGACCGTGTTCAGCGGCGGCCGGTTATCAACTCGAAACCCGCCCCGGCCGCGTGGCAGTAGCACGCTCGCTCCGGACTATTAGCCGCGGGCCGCCCCGCCCCCCTCGCGACTGCCGCGCCCGCTCCGGCCGGGAAATCCTCCCGCACGACGCAAGATCGCCATTCCGCTGCGACGGAAAACCTGTCTAGCTCCCCCCCTTTCCCTATCCGATTCATGGCCATCCGACTCTTCGACTCGCTCTCCCGCGAGTTGCGCGAACTCAAACCCGCCCACCCCGACGGCGTCTACCGCTTCTACAATTGCGGTCCCACCGTCTACGCGCCGGCGCACATCGGCAACTTCCGGACCTTCGTCGTCAACGACGTCATCCGCCGCCTGCTGGAGCTCGAGTTCGGCGCCGACAAAGTGAAACACGTCCGCAATCTCACCGACGTCGACGACAAGACCATCCGCCGCGCCCGCGAGGAGAACCGCCCGCTGGCCGACGTCACGCGGCAGTGGACCGACAAGTTTCACGCCGATTGCGATGCGCTCAACTGCCTGCGGCCGCACGTCGAGCCGGCCGCCACCGGCCACATCCGCGAGCAGGTCGACATGATCGACGTGCTCATGCAGAAGGGAAACGCCTACCGCGCCCCCGACGGCTCGGTGTATTTCAAGGTGTCCTCATTTGATGGTTACGGCCGGCTGTCCCGCGTGAAGGAACGCGAGCTCCAGCTCGGCAGCGCGCTCGCCGGCAAGTCGCAGGCCGCCGACGCCGACGAGAAGGAGGACGTGAGCGACTTCGCCCTCTGGAAAGCGCACAAGCCCGAGGACGGCACCAACGCCTGGGACAGCCCGTGGGGCCGCGGCCGGCCCGGCTGGCACATCGAGTGCAGCGCGATGAGCAAAAAGCATCTCGGCGACACGATCGACCTGCACACCGGCGGCGTCGACCTGCTCTTCCCGCATCACGAGAACGAAATCGCCCAGAGCGAGTGCTGCAACGGCACCCTGTTCGCGAAGCACTGGTATCACAGCGAACACCTGCTCGTGGACGGCAAGAAGATGAGCAAGTCGCTCGGCAACCTCTACACGCTCGATGAGCTGATCGCGAAGGGCTTCTCGCCGATGGCGCTGCGCTACGCGCTGCTGATGGGCCATCCGCGCAAGCAGTTGAACTTCACGCTGGAGTCGCTGCACGCGGCGGAGAAGGCGCTCGCGACGCTCCGGGCTTTTCGCGCCACGCTGCCCGCGAGCGGCGGCGATGCCGAGGCGTTCTCAACCGTCTTCGCCGCGCTCAACGAGGAACTCAACACGCCCGCCGCGCTCGGCGCGCTCTTCACGATCGTGAACCGCGGCCCGTCCGGAATCGATGCCGCCGCACTCGACCGCGTCCTCTTCGCGCTCGGCCTGAAACTCGACGCCCCCGCCGCTCCCAAGGCCGCCATCCCCGCCGACATCACCGCCCTCGCCGAAAAGCGCTGGGCCGCGAAAGCGGCCAAGGACTTCGCCACCGCCGACGCGCTCCGCAAGGAACTCACCGCCGCCGGCTGGTCCATGCTCGACCGCAAGGACGGCTACTCGCTCGAGCCCGCCCGGAAATAGCGCCGCGCCCGCGCGCCCGCGCCCGCCTCCTCTCGCAGCCCCCGCCGCCGCTGTGCGCCGGGGGCTTTTGCTTGCCGCTCCCGCGCCGCGCTCGCTTGCTCCCTTCGACGCGCGCACGCGCGCCGCGCGCTGCAATCCCATGTCGCCCAACCAAAACCCCGAGCAGGTCGCCCGCGACGCCATCGACGCGCAACTCCGCTCCGCCGGTTGGGCCGTGCAGGCGAAGGACGCCATCAACTTCCACGAGCGCGAAGGTCAGGCCGTCCGCGAATACGTCACCGACACCGGCCCTGCCGACTACGTGCTCTTCCTCGAGGGCAAACCTGTCGGCGTCATCGAGGCCAAGAAAGAAACCCTCGGCGCCAACCTCACCACTGTCGAAGAGCAATCCGCCGACTACGCCGCCGCCAAGCTCCGCTACATCCAGCACACCGGCGTCCCTCTGCCCTTTCTCTACGAAGCCACCGGTGTCATCACGCGCTTCACCGACCAGCGCGACCCCAAGCCCCGCTCGCGCGAAGTCTTCTCTTTTCCGCGCCCGGAAACGCTCCGGGAAAACCTCCGCAGCCGCTCCCTCCGCGCCCGACTCCAGGACCTGCCCGCCCTCGACCCCACCGGCCTGCGTGACTGCCAGATCGACGCCATCACGAATCTCGACGCCTCCCTGAAGCAGGCCAAGCCCCGCGCCCTCGTGCAGATGGCCACCGGCTCGGGGAAAACCTTCACCGCCATCACGTCGATCTACCGCCTGCTCAAGCACGCCCGCGTCCGCCGTGTGCTCTTCCTCGTCGACACGCGCAACCTCGGCGAGCAGGCCGAGCAGGAGTTCCTCGCCTTCACCCCGACCGACGACAACCGCAAGTTCACCGAGCTATACACCGTCCGACGCCTCACGTCGTCTTTCGTCCCGCCCGACGCCGAGGTCTGCATCACCACCATCCAGCGGATGTATTCCATTCTCCAGGGCCGCGAACTCGACGCCTCCGCCGAGGACGAAAATCCCGCCGAGCGCCCGGCCTCCGACCGCAAGCGCGAGCCTCTTCCCGTCGCCTACTCCGAGAAAATCCCGCCCGAGTTCTTCGATCTCATCGTCATCGATGAGTGCCACCGCTCCATCTACAACCTCTGGCGCCAGGTCCTCGACTACTTCGACGCCTTCCTCGTCGGCCTCACCGCCACGCCCGACGCCCGCACCTACGGCTTCTTCAAGCAAAACGTCGTCTCGGAATACACCCACGAGGCCGCCGTCGCCGATGGCGTGAACGTCCAGGGCGAGATCTACACCATCGAGACCGAGGTCTCCGCCCGCGGCGGCGTGGTGCTGAAGGGCCTCGTCGAGAAACGCGAGAAACTCACCCGCGCGAAACGCTGGCAGCAGCAGGACGAGGACGAGACCTACTCCGCCAAGAAACTCGATCGCGACATCGTCAACCCCTCCCAGATCCGCACCGTCATCCGTGCCTTCCGCGACAAACTCACCGAGATCTTCCCCGACCGCACCGACGCCGCCGGCGCCTTCGAGGTCCCAAAGACCCTCATCTTCGCCAAGACCGATTCCCACGCCGACGACATCATCAACATCGTCCGCGAGGTTCAGCCCGTCAGCAGACGGGCTTCCGCGGGCGCAGCACGCCCGAAGGGGCGCGGAGTGCTGGCACATAGCGATGCATTCGGCGAGGGCAATGCCTTCGGCAAAAAGGTCACCTTCGGCTCCGACAAGGGCGTCAAAAAATCACCTTCACCCCAAACTCAGACGAGCGCGTCGTCGGCGACGACTACGTCATGCCGCCAGAGGACCCGAAATCCTGCGTCCGCGATCTACGCTGCACGTTCAACCCGCGCATCGCCGTCTCATCATTGCCTCTTCCAGAGCCGAATTGAGTATCGGCAGCGCCACGATGTCCCCCATGATTGAACTTATGCAGAACGAACTCTCTTCAACGCCAAAGCAACGCGCTCCACGGAATCGCACCCTTACATGCTCAACAGAAGAAATGGACGTTTTCGCACGCGATCTGATTCACCTTGGCGCCACTGCCTGCCTTGCGGACATTGAAAACAAGATCGTAAACCAAGATCTTTTTGAGGCGACAAATTGGCTCCCAAAGAATTTTGCCGACCTGATCGTCCTCGATCCGCCATACAACCTCTTCAAAAATTTCAACGGGCACGTCTTCAGGGGAAAGGAAAGGGAGGAATACGCTGGGTATTTCGGCACGATTCTCGACGCCGTTCTACCATCTCTCAAACCGAGCGGCACCGTTTACGTATGCTCGGATTGGAAGACTTCGATGCACATTGCGCCGGTTCTGGAGGATCGCCTCTGCGTGAGGAACAGAATTACTTGGGAGAGAGAGAAGGGGCGTGGGGCTAAGACGAATTGGAAAAACAACACCGAGGATATTTGGTTTTGCACGAAGTCGAACGGCGACGATTTCGTCTTCAATGTAGATGCCGTGAAGCTCAAGCGGAAGGTCATAGCCCCTTACCGCGACACCGAAGGAAATCCTAAAGATTGGGACGAAGGTGCAGACGGAAACTACCGCCTAACGCATCCCTCAAACATCTGGACGGACATCACCATTCCATTTTGGTCGATGCCGGAAAACACGGATCACCCGACCCAAAAACCGGAGAAACTGATCGCAAAGCTTGTGCTGGCCAGCTCGCACCCTGGTTGCGTTGTTTTTGATCCTTTCCTCGGAAGCGGCACCACTGCGGTAGTGTGCAAGAAGCTGGGTCGCAGGTTCGTCGGCTTGGAACAAAAC
>CAZENI010000147.1:0-580 GCA_964513055.1 uncultured Opitutus sp. | reverse complement strand
CAAAACACCGAGTATTGCTGCTGGGCGACAAAGCGCCTCGGCCTCGCCGAACTCGACCCTTCTATCCAAGGCTATGCGAACGGCGTCTTTTGGGAACGCAACTCGCTCGCCGATCAAAAGACGGAAGCCAGCATGCAGGCTGTTCCAGCTCCGCATCTAAACGCGCTGCCGACTGGTGAGCTTGCGCCTTTTGACGGCCAGACGAAACGAACGACCGAGCCGTTGAAGCGCCCTCGCGGCCGTCCTCGCACAGCCAGCCCGGAACCTGCCGAAGCTAACTTAAGCCTTTTCTGAATGATCAAACTCTCCGCACTCCTAGAATTCGTTTCGGCTCACCACGGCATCAACGACAAGGACAAGCTTGCTACGCTGATCGCCGAGAAGTTTAGCCTTACGAAGGATCGGAAGGTTTTTTACTGTGAGGACTTCGCCATCCGTTTTTCCAAAAGCGCAGGGCCCAGTTTTGCAAATACGGTCCTTTCACTGTCGAACCTCAGGAAAGTGGACACGATCCCCTTCCTTGTCTGCTTGGTGACGCCGAATGAAAACTACGTCTTCCTAGCAAACTCCACTCTTCTAC
>CAZENI010000146.1:0-16207 GCA_964513055.1 uncultured Opitutus sp. | reverse complement strand
GTCGTCCGGATGGATGCGCTCGCGCCACGCGCGGCGGGTGCCGTCGAAGCCGCCGCTCTCCAGGCCGTAGAGATGGTGCATCCGCTGATCCCAGACGATGCGATCCTGCACGAGGTCGTGATCCCAGATCCCCACGCGCGCCGCCTCGGTGGCGAGCTGCAGCCGCTCGGTGAGCGACTGGAAGCGCAGCTCGATGGTCTTGCGCTCGGTGATGTCGAGCGAGCGGCCGACCAGCCGCACGACGAGCCCCGCGGCGTCGCGCAGCGGCGTCAGCCGCGTCTGCCACCACATCAGCCGCCCGTGCGCGACGAAGGGCTCCTCCGCCTCGATCGGTCCGCTCGACTCGACGCCGCGCCGGAAACTGGCGCGCAGGCACTCCGCCATCTCCGCCGGGATCGCCGGGGCGACGTCGCGCAGGTCGCGCCCGCAGATCGCCGCCGCGCCGGCGCCGGAGAGCCGCTCGTAGGCCGGGTTCACCGCGACGAAACGGAATTCGCCGCCCGCGGTGACATCGACCACGAAGACCCCGAGGTCGACGCTGGAGAACACGCTTTGCAGGAGCGCGCGGCTCTCCTCGTGGGCGGCTTCCGCGCGTTTGCGCTCGGTCACGTCCTTGATGAAGCCGTGCCACAACACCGCGCCGTCCTCCCGCCGCTCGGGCATCGCGGTGCCCGACAGCCAGCGGACGGTCCCGTCCTCGAATCGCGAGCGATACTCGCACTGCCACCGCGTCAGCCCGGCGGCCGACTGGTTGATCGACGCCGCGACCCGCTCGGTATCCTCCGGGTGAATCCGCTGCCACACCGCGCTCGAATCGTGCCGCACGTCCTCCGGCGTGAGCCGGTAGATCTCCCGGATGCCCTCGCTGGCGTAGGGGAAGCTGCGGCGGCCGTCGGCGAGCTGCCGGAACTGGAAGACCATGCCCGGCACCTGCGAGGCGATCTTGCTCAGGCGCGTATCGAATTCCCGGCGACGCTGCGCCGCGGCCTCCCGCCAGGCCTCGCGGACGGCGCGGCGGCGTCCGCGGCCCCCCAACCAGCGCGCGAGCGCGGCGCCGGCCAAACCCGCGAGGAGGGCGGTGCCGGCGAGCACGAACGGAGGGAGGGCAAGCGGTTCAGTCACGTAGAAAAGGGTGACCGGGTCCGGCGCTCCGGCGGCTGCTCACTCGGGTGGGACCGCCGCGGCCCGGTGCCGCGCGGCCACCGGCTCAGGCGTGATCCTCGAACGACAGGTCGTCCTTCGTGCCGCGCGTGACCGCGAAACCGCTGTGGCCATTGCCGTGGCCGTTGCCGTTACTGTGGCCGTGACCATTGCCGCTCCCGTTGCCGTTCGCGCCGGCGGCGGCGTGGCCGTTGCTGCCATTGCTGACGGCGCGGACGTGACCGTTGCCGCCGTGACTGGCGGCCGGTTTGACGCGGCGGGTCAGCGGGCGATGCGGCGTCGCGTCGGAACCGGCCCCGGCGGCCCGCTGGCCCGCGGGCGCGAGGGCGTGCCCATCGTCGTTGCGGGCCATGCGCATCAGTTCCGCGACGGCGAGGCGGACCTGCTCGGCCTGGGCTTTGAGTTCCTCCGAGGCGCCGGCGGACTGCTGCGCGAGCGCGGCATTGTCCTGCGTGATCTTGTCCATGCTCGCGACGGCGCTGTTGAGCTGGCTGATGCCCTCGCTCTGCTCATGGGAAGACTGCGCGATCTCGGCGATGCGCTCGTCGAGCTGGCGCGTCTTCTCGACGATGGCACCGAGGTTGACGGCCATCTTCTCGCTGATGCGGACGCCCTGCTCGCTCTTCTCCGTCGAGGCGGAAATCTTGTCGGCCGTCTCGCGGGCGGCGCCGGCGCAGCGCTGCGCGAGGTTGCGCACCTCGTCGGCGACGACGGCGAAGCCGAGCCCGGCCTCGCCGGCGCGGGCGGCCTCGACCGCGGCGTTGAGCGCGAGGATGTTCGTCTGGAACGCGATCTCGTCGATCGTCTTGATGATTTTGGAAATCTCCACGCTGGAGCCCTTGATCGCGCTCATCGCGGATTTCATCTGCTCCATGTCGGAGGCGCCGGCGTCGGCGGTCTGCCGCGCCTGGTTCGCGAGCGTCTTCGCGTTCTGCGCGTTCTCGGAATTGCGCTGCGTCATGCTGGCCATCTCGTGCAGCGACGAGCTGGTTTCCTCGAGCGCCGAGGCCTGCTGGGTCGCGCCGTTGGCCATCGCCTGGCTGGCCTGGGCGACCTGCGCGGCGGAGCCGTTGGCCTTGTCGGACTCGGTCGCGAGCCGCGCGGCCACGCCGGTGATCCCGCGGCTCACGCCGCGGATGATCAACCAGGCAAAGACGATGCCGAGTGCGATCCCGGCCACCGTCACCGCGGCAACGATGAACTCGTTGCGCGATTGCTCGGCGTGCGTGCGCCGCTCGAGTTCGCCCTGGAACTCGTGCACGGAGCTCTTCACCTTGCCGAGCGTGGCGGTGAACTCGGGCGCGACGCGGTTGACGCGCTCGGTGAGGATTGTGTCGCGCGCCTGCTTGCTCGCGACGACCTCGGCGAGGCCCTTGGCGTAGAGTCCCGCCGCCTGCTGCAGCGTTGCCAGCAGCGCCTTCTTCGCGTCGTCCTTCAGCGTGGCGTCGAGCTTCTCCATCTCGAGCTGGTCCTTCTCCATGCGCTGGACCTGCGTGACGGTCACCTTGAGCGCGTCCGAGGCGGCGGCGGCCTTCTTCGGATCGGAAGTGAGGAGGAAGCCGTTCACGAGGCTGGTGCTCTCGAAGAAGGCCTTCAGGCCGTTGGAAATCTGGAAGGCGGCGTTCATGTCGCCGTTCGTCTGCGCCTGCTTGAGCAGTTGCTGGAGGCCGTCGGCGAGCACCTTGGCCTGCGGCACGAGCACGTCGTTGTCGATTGCGGCGCGGCTGCGCTGGTTGGCCACGAGATCGCGGAAGCCCGCCTCATAGGTGCCGAGCAGTTCGCGCGCCTTGGCGATCTGCTGCGCGCGGGTCGGGTCGACCATGATCTTGGCCGCGCGCTCGAGATCGGCGTCGAGCGCCTTCTTCGCGGCATCGTAGGCCACGATGCTCTCGGCCGAGCCGGTCGCGAGGAACTCGTGCACCTGCAGCTTCAGCGCCTGCATGGACGACTCCAGGGTGGCCGCCGTGTAGGTCTCCTGCGCACTTTCGGCAAACAACGTGAGCCGTTTTCCCGCCCCGCCGAGCGCGGTGAACGCGATGACGGCCACGAGCATGAGCAACGCGAACAGCAGCGCGAAGCCGAGGGTGATCTTCTTCCCGATGGTGAGTGTGCGAAGCGACATGGTGGCGAGGGGGACGCGGGACGGGAGGGGCGGACTCAGCTCTCGAAGACGAACTTGATCGGGATCGAGACCTTGATCGCGACCGGGCTGCCGTCCTGCTTGGCCGGCTTGAATTTCCACTTCCTCACCGCGGCGACGGCGGGCTTCTCAAAGGCGGCGTTGCTGGATTTCTCGACCTCCGCCTCGGCGACGTTGCCCTGCGCGTCGATCGAGCATTTGACCACGACCAGGCCGGAGACGCCTTCGCGGCGCAGTTCATCCGGATAGTCGGGGGCCACGGTGCGCACCGGCACCGGAGGCTCTGTTTTCGATTGGGCGAAGGCAGGCGTGATCAACGCCGCGGCGAGCAGCAACGAGGTGAGGATTGATTTCATGTCGAGATTCGTGGGAATTCGAGGCCCAATCGGCACGGACTTGCGGCAACTTGAGCAGCTTTCGGCATTCTTTCCCCCGGGAGATCTCCTCAAGCGCGGCCCGCCGGGGCCGATGATCCGGAGGAGTGCGTCCTCTGCACCCTGCCCGCTCCGCCGCGGTCCGCCGGCACCGCGCCAGCATTGCCATTGCCCTCCCCGGGAGGGAGGCATAGCCGTTGCCGCTCCCAGCCATGCCTCTTGATCACAAACTCCGTCACATCGCTGGCTGGCTGGGCATCACCGCCGCCGCGCTGGGAGCGGCCGGCTTGTTGGGCGCGTTCACGGGCGCAGGATGGCTGCAATCGTCCAGGCCGATGCCTCCGGGCACGGCGCTCGGCTTGCTGCTGACGGGCACCTCGCTGTGGCTGCAACACCGCGGGCGTCATCCTCTCGCCGGGATCGCCGCCGCTGCGATCGCGCTGGTGCTCGCCGCCGCCGGCGTGGCCCAGTCGGGATTCGACCTCGACCTCGGACCCGGCCGCTGGCTCGCCACCGGCGCCGCGGAGCACAGTCTCCTCCAGGCGTCGCTTGCACTGGCGGCGATCAGCGCCGCCCTGCTCAGCCTCAGCCAGGAGCGCGCCCGCGACCGCTGGCCGGTCTCCGCCTGGCTGGCGAACCTCGTGGTCGCAGGCGCGGCCGCCGGCCTGCTGGGACTCGGCCTCCACGATCTGCCGGGGACGGCCCGACCGTTTGTCTTCGGCCTGCCGACCGGCGTCGGCCTGCTCGCCCTCGGCATCGGCACGCTGCTGGCGCGGCCCGGCGACCGGCATGTGCGCACGCTGTTCGCGCGCTCGGCGGCCGGAGTGTTTGCCCGCCGGCTTTTCCTCGGCGTGGCCATCGTGCCGCTCGTGCTCGCCACGTTTCTGGTGGTGATGCTGAACCGGGGCCTGCTCGGGCCCGCCGACATGCTCGTGCTCGTGACCATCATGCTGGTCCTCGCGGGCTTCGCGGTGGCGCTCTTCTCGATCGAGGCCGCGGTCGGCATCCAGGAAGGCCGCGAGGAAGCGGAGAACGCGCGGCTGCTGCTGACCGCGCGCCTGCAGGAGCAGGCGGCGCAGTTGCAGGAGTCCGTCGCCACGCGCACGCAGGAACTGCGCGAGGCCAACGCCAGCCTCCGCGCCGTCGCCGAGTCGAACGCCCTCCTCGCGCTCGTCGCCCAGAACAGCCCCAACGGCGTCGTCATCGCCGATCCCGACGGCCGCATCGAGTGGTTGAACGACGCCTTCACCACCATGACGGGCTACGCGCTCGCCGAGGTGAAGGGACGCAAGCCCGGCCATTTCCTGCAGGGACCGCTCACCGATCCGGCCGCCGTCGCCTCGCTCCGCGAGGCCTGCGCCCGCGGCGAGGCGCGCCGCGTGGAGATCCTCAACTACACGAAGCGTGGCGATTCCTTCTGGCAGGTCGTCGACCTGCAGCCCGTGCGCGATCGCTCCGGCCGGGTCCTCAATTTCATCTCCAATCACTCCGACATCACCGGGCAGCGCGATGATCGAAGCCGCCTCCAGCTTCTCAACCAGCGGTTCGAACTCGCCGCCCGCGCCGCGGCGCTCGGAGTCTGGGAATGGGATGCCGTCAACCAGCGCACCATCTGGGACGAGCGCACGTTTGCGATCTACGGCCTGCGCCCCGATCAGTTCAAGGGCACCATCGACGACTGGATCCAGCGCCTCCATCCGCAGGACCGCACCTCGGCGGTGGCGCAGATCCAGGCGGTGATGGCGAGCGGCGACCATTTCGAGCAGGAGTTCCGCATCCTCCGGGCCAACGACGGCGCCGAGCGCTTCATCCAGTCGCGCGCCATCGTCCAGCGCGACGCCACCGGCCGCCTGCTGCGCATCACCGGCACCGAGCGCGACATCACCGCCGACCGCGAGGCGACCCAGCAGATGGAGGCCCTCAACGAACGGCTGCGGCTCGCCCTGCGTTCCTCGAACTACGGCGTCTGGGAATACGACATCATCACCGGCCGCCGCCACTGGGACGATCGCGTGCTCGAGATCTACGGGCTGCGCGCCGATCAGTTCGACGGAACGCCGGCGGCGTGGGCCCACGCCCTCTTCCCCGAAGATCGCGCGGCCGCCGAGGAGCGACTGCGCCAGCTCATCGCCGGCGAGGTGCCGGAATACAAGACCGAGTTCCGCGTGCGCCGGCCCGACGGCACGGTGCGCCACGTCGAGTCCAACGGCTACCTGCAGCGCGACGCCCGCGGCAAACCCGTGCGGCTCGTCGGCCTCAATCGCGACGTGACCGAGCAGCGCCGGATGGCGCAGGCGCTCGAGTTCGCCGAGCAGCGCTGGCAGCTCGCCATCGAGGGCAGCAACGACGCCGTGTGGGACTGGGATGTCGAGACCGGCCAGGTCTTTCACGACGAACGGTGGGCGCGCATGCTCGGCTACGAGCCGGATGAGTTGCAGAGCACCGCCGCCGGCTGGCGGGCGCTCGTCCATCCCGACGATCTCCCGGCCAACGAGGCGGCGATCGGCGACCACTTCGCCCAGCGCATTCCTTTCTACCAGCACGAGCTGCGCCTGCGCGCCAAGGACGGGTCCTGGCGCTGGGTGCTCGACCGCGGCAAGGCCGTGCGCCGCGCCGCCGACGGCCGCCCCCTCCGCATGGCGGGCACGCACACCGACATCACGGCCCGCAAGCAGCTCGAGGAGCGCCTGCGCAAGACCGAGGAACTCGCCAACGAAGTCAGCCGCCTCGCGCAGATCGGCGGCTGGGAAATCGACCTCGTCTCCTCCCGCGTCACCTGGACCGACGGCACGCGCCGGATCCACGAAGTGGACGAGAGTTTCGTCCCGACGATCGAGAGCGTGTGGCAGTTCTTTCCGCCCGAGGCGCTCGCGGTGGTGCAGACCGCCCTGGGCAACGCCACGCCGGCCGAGCCGCTGTTCGAGATCGAGGTGCAGCTCCAGACCGCCCGCGG
This sequence comes from uncultured Opitutus sp., assembly GCA_964513055.1. Classification (GTDB taxonomy): domain Bacteria; phylum Verrucomicrobiota; class Verrucomicrobiia; order Opitutales; family Opitutaceae; genus ER46. Next base: position 9,579 of record CAZENI010000146.1, on the reverse strand, counting down.
CCGCCGCCTCTGGGTGCGCCTGCTCGGGCACGGCGAGTTTCATCAGGGCAAGGCGATCAGCGTGCACGGCGCCATCCAGGACGTCACGACCCAGCACGAGACCGAGGAGGCGCGGCGCCAGTTGGAGTCGCAGTTGTTCCAGGCGCAGAAGATGGAGACGCTGGGCACGCTCGCCGGCGGCATCGCGCACGATTTCAACAACCTCCTGACCGGCATCATCGGCTACCACGAGCTGGCGGCGGACTCGGTGCCCGAGGACCATCCGGCGCGCATGTGCCTCGGCGAGGCGCGCAACGCCAGCCTCCGCGCGCGCGAGCTCGTCGAGCAGATCCTCACGTTCGGCCGGCAGAGCGGCAACGCCGAGCACGGCCCCATCGACCTGTCCCTGGTCGTCGAGGAGGCGCGGCGTTTTCTCCGCGCCACCCTGCCCGCCAACATCACGATCGAGGTGCACTGCGCGGCGACGTGCGGCACCATCCTCGCGGACGCCACCCAGATCCACCAGGTCATCCTCAACCTCGGCTCCAACGCGGCACACGCGATGCGGCTGCACGGCGGCTTGCTCCGCATCGTCCTCGAGCCGGCCGAGATCTCACCGGACCTCGCCGTCACCCTCGGCGCGGCCGCGGGCAACGGCTATGTCCGCCTCTCGGTCAGCGACAACGGCCACGGGATGGACGAGGCGACTCGCCGGCGGATCTTCGATCCATTCTTCACCACAAAGAACACCCGCGAGGGCACCGGCCTCGGGCTCGCGGTGGTGCACGGCATCGTCCGGTCGCACCGCGGCGCCATCGATGTCGAAAGCACGCCAGGCACCGGCTCGACGTTTCACATCTACCTGCCCACCGCCGACGAGGACAACCCGCAGGCCGGCTTCTCCCCCGACGCCGCGCCGCACGGCGAGGGCGAGTTCATCTGCGTGGTGGATGACGAGGAGGTGGTCGGGAGCTGCACCAAGCTGGTGCTCGAGAGCAAGGGCTACCGCGCGCTGATCTTCAGCTCGGCGGAGCATTGCCTCGCCGAACTGCAGTCCAACGCCATGCTCTGCGCCGTCCTCGTCACCGACCAGACGATGCCCGGCATGCAGGGCACCGAACTCGCCGCCGCGATGCGCAAGCTGAACCCCGGGATGCCCGTCGTGATCATGTCCGGCTATTTTTCCAAGATCTCGCCGCAGGCGCTCGACGAACTCGGTCAGGTCGAGCTGCTCGCGAAGCCGTTCACCACGGACGAACTCGCGCACGCCGTGCATCGCGCGCTCCATCCCGCGCGGTAGCGGCAGGCATCCCGCCCGCCGTGCTCCCGCGTAGCCCTGCGCGTGAGCGCAGGGACCGGCCACCTGCGGAGGGAAAATCCGTCCCGCCGCTCTCGCCCCGCCCGCCGCTCTCGCGGCGGGCTACCGGCGGGCTGCGGCACGCAGCGTCCCCTCGCTTCCGGACCGCCGCCTACGCCGGCAGCGGCTTGCCCTTTGTTTCCGGTGCAAACCAGATGATCACGAGTCCGATCACGTAGACCAGCGTGATCACGGCGCCCGCCTTCGCGTAGCTGCCGTGGAAGGTCGTCTGCATGAGCGCGCCCATCTGCAGCGCGCCGACCGCCGCGAAGATGCGGCCCGAGTTGAACGAGAGCCCCTGCCCCGTGGCCCGCACCCGCGTGGGGAAAAGCTCCGGCAGATACAGCGGCAGCCAGCCGTAGAACGCCGCCGTCAGTCCGCCGACGATGAACGTCATCACGAGGAACGCCGGACCATACGAGTCGAACCCGCGGAACAGGAGCGCGCACGCGATGAGCGAGCCGAGGCTCAGCGAAAAATAGGCCAGCCGCCGCGAGATGAAGCCGCCGATGTAGGCGCCGAGCAGGCAGCCGACGACCGCGCCGATGCCGGAGGCCATCCCCGTCCAGCCCTTCGCCGTCGGATCGGAGGCGCCCGCCATCTGGTCCGCCCAAAGCGGCAGCCACTGCACCGAGCCCCACGTGCCGATCAGGGCGACCGACGACAGCGCCGACGCCAGCAGCGTCGTCTTCCACATCGTGGGCCCGAAGATTTCCTTGATCGGCTGCACCTTCGTCGTGCTCGACTTCACCGCGGCCTGCCACTTTTCCGACTCCGGCACGAAGAGCCGCACGATAAACGTCAGCAGCGCGGGCGCGGCGCCGATCAGCGCCACCCAGCGCCATGAGTCGACCGTCACCTTGAAGAAGATCGCGACGACCGCGATCAGGGCGAAGCCGACATTCGCCGCCGCGCCAATCACACCGGCCATGAGCGGCCGGTGCTTCTCGGGCCAGACTTCCATCACGAGCGCGATGCCGAGCGACCATTCGCCACCCATGCCCAGCGCGCCCATGAAGCGCGCCGCGCACAGATGCCAGGGCTGCTGCGCGAAATAAATCAGGCCGGTGAAAACCGAATACACCAGGATGCTCGCCGCCATCGCCCGCACGCGGCCGATCTTGTCGCCCAGCCAGCCGAACACGACCCCGCCGAACGCCGCGCCGACGAGGAACGACGCCGTGGCGTAGGCCATCCATTGCGCGACAAAGGCGTCCGTCAGCGCCAGCCCCTGCGCCTGCTGCATCTGCAGCAGGGCCGGCCGCGCGATGATCGGGAAGAGGCCCATTTCCATGCCGTCGAACATCCAGCCGAGAAACGCGGCGGCGAGGACGGCGAAGAGCCGCTTGTTGTTGGGTTCGTTATTTTCCATGTTGGGAGAAAATCAAGACGGACGCCGTCACGGCCGCGGCGCCACCGTCACCTGCGCCGGCCGCGCGTAGCCCTGCCAGAGCGCCTCGAGGAGCGCCGCATCCGGCGGGCCGTCGACCGTGACGAAGCGATAGCGCGCGACGTAGGGTTTGCCCGGATCGATCTGCCAGTCGCCCGCCTCCGAGGGCGTGAACGACACGTAGGGCTCGCGCGGATGCACGCGGACCGGCTGCGGCGCGCGAAAATTCCCCGGATGCCCCAGCACCGCCAGGCCGAGCGCACCGCCGTCGATCTCGCCGTGGATGTGCACCCAGCGCATGGGCTGGGCGTTGGCCTTGATGCGATCCGTCCCGCCCTCGGACGTGAGAAACCGGGCCTTGTCGCCCGTGCCATACCATTCGCCACGCGCGCGAAAGCCGAGGCCGCCGTAATGATACTTGGGCAGGATCAGCGGATCGCTGGTCGCACAGGTCTGCGCGAGCTGCAGGTCGAAGATCCGCACCGTGGCCGGCGCATGATAGGCGGTCACCTCCCAGGTTTCGTGCAGCGCGACCACCGGCTCGGGTTTCGCCGAGAGGTCGACGAACTTGTGCCGCGCCACGAAGCCGCCGTGCACCGCCCCGCTCCACGTGCGCTCGAGCGCCACGAACTCCACCGTGCCGGTCTTGGCGCCCATGTTCCAGAAGTCCGGCGTGCGGCCCTGGAACGAGGTCTTGGTCCACGGCGACCAGATGCCGTGATGATGGATGTGCTGCGGCGGGTAGTCGTCGCTGACGATTTTTCCGGCCGGAGTGTAGATCTCATTCATCTCCCAATCAATAAAAAAAAACGGTTTGATGTCCGGCCGCGGCAGCGCCTCCTTGTCCATCTGATAGACGAACACCGGCGCCCCGCCGACGGTGACCTTTAGCCGACCCGCCTCGCGCGTCGCCGTCACCGCGTCACGCGCTCCCGCCGCTCCACCGCCGGCGGACGTGAGCGTGAACGCGAGCGACTCCCCGGCCTTCTGCCGCTCGACGATGAAGACCGCCGTGCCATCCGTGGCCACCTGCAGGGGCACGGTGCGATCCGCGCCGCGCAACTGCGCGGGGCGCGGCGCATCGGCCGGCAGTGGGAACGACACGACCTGCACCGCGCGATCGACTTCCGCGGCGGCGACGGTGACGCGATAATCCCTCGCGTGAGCGGAGATCAGGCATAATCCAGCGCCCGCAAGCGCTGCGACGAGACGTGGGGTGAAGACCATGGGAACGACGAAACCGCGCCCACGAAGTCAGACGCCCATGGCACATGCAAGCACCACTGGCGGCGAATTCTCGCCCGGACCAACCGCTCAGCCCTGGAACTGCAGCAGCTCGATCACATTGCCGCCCGGGTCGCGGACGGCGATGAAGACCCCCACCGGAAACGGCTGCGGCGCATCGAACACGAGCTCGGCGCCGAGCTTCCGCAGGCGCGCCAGTTCCGCCGCCGCGTCCCCGACGCCCAAGCCGATCACCGTCTGGCCCGCCGTCGGATACGCCGGCCGCGTGGCGGTGGCGCACTGGCAGAGCATCAGCGCGACGCCCTCGTGGGCCAGCTTGACCAGTTCCGGCCCATATTCCGCCTCCACGGCAAAGCCAAGGGCGTCGCGGTAGAACTTTACCGCGGCCGCGAGATCGGGGACGTAGATGGAGAGCGTTTGGATCGTGGGCATGGGAAGTGCGCCGCCACTCTAGCGCATCGCGCGCCTGCGCTCTTGGAGAAATGCGACATTCCGCCGCCGTCTCCCTGGATATTTCATGCTTTCGAAATGAGAAATCAGCGAAGTATCCGTCCGCCCTGCCCCGACGAAGTCGGCCCGACAGGGCGGAGATTTCGCACGTTTGGGTGAGAAATCTTCGGGCTACGCGGTGAACGCCTTGCCCATCGCCGTCGCCTGCCGGAAATACTCCGTCGGCGCCAGCCCGCTCAGTTCGCGGAACTCGTTCGCAAGATGCGCCTGATCGGAGTAGCCGCACTCGGCCGCGACCTCGGCCCAGCGCGCGTCGCCGGCATCGAGCGCGCGGAACATCCGCTGAAACCGCATCAGCCGCGCAAACGGCTTTGGCGCCAGCCCGACCCAGCGCGCAAAATCGCGTTCGAGCTGCCGGGGCGTCACGTCGAGTTCCTGCGCCACCGTCGCGACGCGCACCTGCCCGGCGCACGTGCGCAGCCGCTCGACCGCGACCGCGACGCGGGCCGGCACGTCGCGACGCCGCCAGCGGTGCAGCGCCGCCTCGAGCATCCGCAGCCGCGCCGCCGTCGTCGGCGCCTCGCGCAGCCGCGCTTCCAGTTCGCGCGCCGCCACGCCCAGCACGTCGACCGCCGCGTGGCCGTCCACGATCGCGTTGAGCGCAAAGGGAAAGAACGCCGCCGCCCCCGCCGGAGTGAAACGCACCGCGAGGATCTCCGACGCGCCGGTCGGTTCGAGCAGCAGGCGGCGCGACAACTGGCCGACGAGGAGCGCGCACGGCTGCGCGCTGCGCCGGCCATCGTCCTCCACCACGCGGAACGGCGCGCCCAGGTTGAAGATCAGCTCCATGCAGCCGTCGGGCAGGATGCGTTCGACGCCGCCATCCGCCATCGCCGGGCGGCGCATGAACCAGATGCACTCGACGTCGCGCGCGAGCGCGGGCGAGGGACTGAACCGCTGGTAGAACACGGGCCGCAGGTTGGCGACCGCCGCGCCGCCGGCAATGCAATCATGGTCCTGGCAGCACTTCGGCCGGAATCGCCGCCGGGTCGTAGGGGCGCGGGCGGTTCCGCTGCATCCACCGCATCGCCACCGGCACGGAGAGAGCGATCACCGCGAGTTTCACGATCAGCAGCCACCAGAGTCCCGTCGCAATCAGAAGCAACGCCGCCACGGCGAGGGCCACGAGTGCGACGCCGAGGCCCGCGGCGCTCGCCGCATACGCGCCCGCGGTCGAGCCCGCGACAAACCCCCGCCCCGGCGCCAGCTCCGCCCGCGCCGCCAGCGCATCGTGCAGTGCGCCGACGAAATCGCGATAAGCCGCGCTCGTGTCCCGGAAGTCCGCGAGCCCGGCATACGTCCGGTTGAAGAACTCCAGCGTCTCGCCGCTGTGCAATGTCAGGCGGCAGCGAAATCGGCGCGGCTCGAAGCGCGTCGGCGCGAACTCCAGCCGCACCTGCGCGATCGCCACCAGCGGCACGACGCGCGGCGGCACCGGCGGCGCGGCCTGCTGCTCGAGCCGCAGCGACCCTCCGTCGATCACCCACATCGTCGTGGGCGCGAACGCATGATTCCGGGTGATGTAGCGCATGGGTTCGACCGGGGACGGTCGCGCCGAGGACGGTCGCGCCGAGGACGGCGCGCCGTGACGCCCAGCCTAGCCAACACCCCTCGAGGTTGAAATACGCAAACCTGCGCACACCACCTCGCCGCCGCGCGCGCTCACCGAGGCGGGTGCGGCATCCCGCGCCGGTCAGGCGTCACTCCGCCCGCAGTGCCACCATCGGGTCGACGCGGGCCGCGCGCCGCGCCGGCAGCCAGCAGGCGAACAAGGCGACGCTCGCCAGCACCCCAACGACACCCGCCAGCACGGCCGGATCGTGCGGGCTCACGCCAAAAAGTTGTTTCTGCAATAATTTCGTCAGCCAGAAAGCCGCCACCAGTCCCAACACCACGCCCAGCCCCACCAGCCGTGCGCCCTCGCCCACAATCAGCTTCATCACCTGCCGACGGTCCGCGCCGATGGCCAGGCGGATGCCAATCTCACGCGTTCGCCGCGCCACCGAATAGGCCAGCACGCCATAGATACCGAGCGCCGACAGGAACAGCCCGACGCCGGCGAACGCGGCGAGCGTGTTGCGGTAAGTCCGCTGAGCGCGGGTGGCGTCAAACAACGACTGCCGAACCACGCCGATCTGCGGCATGCGCATCGTGGGGGCGACCGACTTCAACTCCCGGCGGATCGCCGGGATGATGCCCCTCGGATCCTGCTGCGTGCGCACGACCAACGTCTCCGCCATGCCGGTCAACGGCGCCTCGGGATAGGGCCGGTAGAAGACCGGTCGGACGGTTTCGTCGAGTTGATAGACGCGCGCATCGCGCACCACTCCGATCACCACGTAGATCGGCGACCCGCGTCGCTCCGGCTGACTGAACCGCTGGCCGATCGCGTTCTCGCCCGGCCAGCAGAGCTGCGCCAGCGTCTCATTCACGATCACCGTGCCGGGAGTGGCGCCCACATCGCCCCGCTCGAAATAGCGTCCAGCCGCGAGCGGAATTCGCGCCGCTCGAAAGTAGTCGCTGTCCTCCCAGCCACTGTGTGCGCGGTTGAGCAACACCGGCTCCGTCCGCCCCTCCAACGTGATTTTCTCCTCCCAGAATTCATCCTTGAAAATACCCACGGCGCTTACGCCCGGCAGCGCCGCCAGCCGCTCGTGCAACTGGGCGAGTGTGGCGTTGCGAGCGTGCTCCGCGCCGGCCCGATGCGTGAGCCGGATTTGCACCGACACGAGGTTGGCCGGATCGAATCCCGGATCGACGCGCAGCAGCCGCACCACGCTCTGGATCATCAGTCCCGCGCCGCTGAGCAATACCACCGTCAGCGCCACCTCGACGACGACCAGCGCGCTGCGGAAGCGGCTCGCCCGTCCGCTCGCCGTCGCCGCCGTCCCGCCCTGGGCCAACGTCTCGTTGACCGGCGTGCACCCTCCCTGCCAGGCCGGTGCCAGGCCGAAACCCAGTCCCGTCAAGCCCGACGCCAGCAACGCGATCGCCAGCACGCCGCCATCGATCTCAATCGGGCGCAGCAGGGGCATCGTGTTGAACGCCGTCAGCAACTGGATCCCCCATGCGGTCACCATCAGCCCGGCCGCGCCGCCGAGACCAGCGAGCAGCAAGTGCTCGGTCAGCAACTGCCGCACCAGACGCATCCGACCCGCGCCGAGCGCGACGCGGATGGCGAGCTCCTGCTGCCGCCGCTCAGTGCGCGCGAGACTGAGGTTCGCGACGTTCGCGCAGACGATCACAAGCACAAAGCCAATCGCGGCGAGAAACCCGAACAACGTTCGCCTCAGGTCGTCGAAGCCCTGGCCGTGGTTGCCTTGCATCGCTTCGCGCAGCGGCAGCACCCAGAGGCTCAGGCCGTTGTTAGCGCGACGCCAACTGTCGCCGTAGCTTCGATCGCCGGCCGGATAATCCTGCAGCAGCCGGCGCGCGAGCGTGTCGAGTTGCACTTGCGTCTGCTCGCGCGTGACGCCCGGCTTGAGGCGCGCGATGAGCTGGATGTTCGGCGCCGCCATCGTCCGCGGGCGCGGCCGCGCCGGTTCGGCCGGCAGCCAGAATTGTCCGCCGGGATATTGGAAATGCGGCGGCATCACGCCCACGACGGTGAAACGCCGGCCGCCGAGTTCGATGCTCGTGCCCAGCGTGCGCGGATCGCCCGCAAACTCCGCTTTCCACCACGCGTGACTCAGGATGATGCTCGCATCTTTCTCCGGCACGCCCCGCTCGATCGCGACCATCTCATCCGCCGTGAAGCTGCGACCAAGCAGTGGCCGCACCCCGAACATCGGAAAGAAATTCGCCGGGACCGCGGTGCCGAAGACCAGCGCGGCGAAATCCTCGCCCTTGCGCTCCAATTGCACGGAGTCGCACCAGGTCAGGTCCGCGAAAAAATCGCGATTCGCCTCGATCGCCTCCAACGTCGGCGGAGACAGTCCCACGCGGTTCGCCGCCGGCCGGTTCGAATACTTCATCCACTGCCCGATCTGCACGACCTGCTCTGGGTCCGGCCCGGGAACCGGATTCAAGAGCACCCGATCGACGACGCTGTAGATCGCTGTGATCGCGCCGATGCCGAGTGCCAGAGTGACCACCGCGACAACGGTGAACCCGGGCGCCCGGGCCAGCTGTCGGCAGGCGTAGCGAAGATCCTGGAGGCATTGCTCGACCCAGCTCCCGCCGCGTTGGTCGCGCACCCGCTCCTTGATCTGCTCGACGCCGCCGAACCGCCGCAGCGCCGCGTAGCGCGCTTCGTCGGGGGACATCCCGCGGGAGATATTTTCCGCAGTCTGCAATTCGAGGTGCGCGCGCATCTCCTCGGCCATGTCGGCATCGAGGGTTTCCTTGCAGAAGAGGGCGCGGAGTCTTCGCCACATGGTCGCGAGGGGGGGCCGGCTATTGGTTGCTGATCGTGCGCCGGATGCTGACCGGGCCGGCGCTCAGCTGCAGTCTGCCGCGCAGGATGCTGATTCGCACCGCCACGTCGGGCGGGATTGGCGTCCAGGGCTGGCTGTCGATCTGGGCGCGCGCGCGTTCGACCGTGACCTGGCCATACTGCCCGGTGACGACGGCGCGCCCGGCGTCGCTCTTGATCGAGTGCGGACCGGCAACCTCCGCCGTGATCACGTGCCCCGCAGCTTCGGTTGTCAGTCGCGTCCCCGCTGAACATCCGACGAGGAGCAGGCCGAAAGCGAGCGCGACCAGCCCCCGGGGGCTGCCGCCAAATCGAAATTGAAGAAACGTTGTTCGGATAGCCATGGGAAGTCCGGTTTGTCGGAGTCACTGCGCCCTGAGCGCCACCATCGGATCGACTCTCGCCGCGCGCCGGGCCGGCAGCCAACTCGCCGCCGCCGCGACAACCAACAGCAAGAACGACACGCCCAGAAATGACACGGGGTCAGTCGGCTTCACGTCGAACAGGAAGCCGTCGAGGAGGCGTGAGAGACAAACCGCGCCCGCCAGGCCGATCACAATCCCGGTGCCCGATTTCCAAATTCCCTCGCGGAGGATCAAGCCTGCGATTTGCCCGCGGGTCGCTCCAAGTGCGCCGCGAATTCCGATCTCCCTCGTGCGCTGCGAGACATCGTAGGCCAGCACG
>CAZENI010000145.1:0-16280 GCA_964513055.1 uncultured Opitutus sp. | reverse complement strand
CCGGTTCGTCCTGCCACTGGCTCCATGCATACCCGACCGCCGCCGGGTGTCGAGCCACGCGCTCGAGCGCCGTGCGGCCGCGGCGCAGCATCCACTCGACCGACGTCAGCCGCAGCACGCGGGCCGCCGCCGGCAGCGCGTGCAAATCGGGCGTCTCCCAGCCCACGTCGCCCGCCAGCACCGGCGCCATCGCCGCGCCGGGCCCGGCCGGCAGCTCGCGCCAGTCGGGCATCGCGACATCCACCGCCGGATACGCGCACTCGGCCAGGACCGCCGCGCCGACCACACCGTCGAACCGGCACCCGAGCACCAGATGCTGCGGGTCGGCGGCGCGCACCGCCGCGGCCGTCGTCGTGAAATAGCGCCGCGCCGTCTCGCGCGTCCACCGCGCATCGTCGCGCAGGTAGCCGCGCGTGCGCAGCCCCTGCTCCGTCCGCGTCAGCTCGCGCACCACCTCCTTGTTCGGCAGCGCCACACCCCACGCGCGCGCCAGCGTCTCCAGCCGGCCGCCGTGCAGCGCGAGCACAAATTCCCACGCCGCATGATACGCCGCGAAGCCCGGCTCCAGGCTCAGGCAGAGTTGCAACAACGACGGCCGCCCCGCGCTCGTGGGCGGCGCCCAGCCGGGGCGGTTGTCCGTCACCCAGCCGATCAGCTCCCGGCACCCGGCGGCCGCGGCGCACACGACCGCCGCATGTTCATTCGCGCGTCGCGACCACAGCGGATCGAACACGTCAGGCAAGCGCAGCCCCGGCGCCACGAGCTGCGGTCCCGCCGCGCAGAAATCGACCGAGGCCAGGAACGGCAGCCCGTCATCGCGCCCGACCGCACCCGGGCTCAGCCCCACGGCGTTGAACCCCCAGCGGCGCAACCGCGCCGCCGCATCCGGCGGCAGCGGTCCGTCCACCGCTCCGCCGGCCGCCCGCACGCCGTGCACGCCCTTCAGGAAAAACGGCGCGCCGCTCGGATCGAGGAGCCACCACCGGCCGCCGGCATCGCGCCCCACCCGGAAATATCCCTCGACCCCGCGCACCGCACCCGCCCGCAGGAGATCGGGCGCCACGGCGGCGGCATCATCGGGAGGCGCCATGTCGCGCGCTTACTTTTCCTTCGACGCGCTCTTCTTTCCGCCGCCGCCCCCGCCGCTGCCGCCCACCGTGAGAATCGTCCCGGCGAGCACGCCCACCGCAAACATGCCGAAAAAAATCAGCGCCGCCGACGCGTGGATCGGCGTCGCCGTCGTCGTGCCCGCCACCGGGAAGTGGAAGTCGATCACGTGCGTGTTGTTCATGCCCACGTAGAGCATGACAAAAAGGATGGCGAGGAGGGCGATGGTCTTGACGACGGCTTTGAGCATGGGCGGAGGAGGCTGACTGACTGGGCGAGGAGCTAAGCCCCGCTCCGCCGCTCCGCAAATGGAAACGCGCCCGCCGTCGTCAGCGCCGTCCGCTCGAGCCCAGCCAGAAGTGAATCACGCCCATCGACTGCGTCGTCGCGCCGCCGCCGTTGGTCAGGACATGGACTGGGTGAATCTGCCAACGCGTGTCGCCATCGATGCGCTTGAGGTCGAACTGCCCGTCGTTCCGCCCCCACCGGACACCAGCAACGCATGACTGCCGGGCACCAGATTCGCGAGCTTCGAGGGCCAGGCCTCCTCCGCCGGCAGGAACCACGCGGCCAAAACGAAGCCGGTCAGGACGGCACTGAGAACCGCGTCGCAGGAATCGTTCCCACACCCGATGGCGGGCCCCGGGGAAAAGGACCGCCCGGCGCAACGCTGACCAGCTCCGATTTCAAGCGGAGCAAAAAAAATGCGTGCGCCGAGCTACGACTTCCGCGCCCGCGCGATCTCCGTCTTGCGCGCATCACCAAAACGCAACGACTCGCGCTCGTAATAAGCCCGCCGCGCAGCCGCCTCCGGCGCCGTCACGCGCACCGCCGCCTGATAAAACAGATCGCAGACGATCGCGTCCGGCGCCGCGACGAACTTGAGCCGCTCGCCGAGCTGGTAGTCGATCGCGCGCACGACCTCTTCCGCGCCGCGCTCCGTCGCGCCGTCGAGCACGCTGTGGGTTTTCAACCACGCGGGATCGTCGCGCAGCTTCAGCTTCGCATGGAGGATCGCCGCATGCAGCCACTCGGTGCCGTCGTGCGAGTCGGCGTTGCGCTCGATGCCGCGCGCGATCCAGAGCACCGCCTCCTCGAGCTTGCCGGCGAGTTCGTAGGCCGTGCCGAGATTGGCCGCGGTCGCATAGAGGCCCGGCCGCCGCGCCTCGAGGTCCAGCAGCACCGGAATCGCCTCGGCGTGGCGGCCGAGATGGATCAGCGCCACCGCGAAATCGAGCGTGTCCGGCGCCCCCGCCGCCTTCGCCCGCCGCGCCTCGAACTCGCGCACATAGGCGACGAACACCGCCTGCTGCTCGGCCGTCGTCGCGGCCGCCAGCGGCGGAGGCAACACTGCCGCCTCCGCCCCCGGCTTCGCGATCGCCGGCGGCGCCAGGTCCGGCGGGCGCACGGCGAACAATCCGTCCAGCTTGAGCGGCTCCAGCCGCGGCGGTTCGATCCTCACCGGCTTCGGCGGATCGAACCGATGGCCCTGGATGCACGCGATCGCGGACGCGGTCGCCAGCATTGCCAGTCCTGCCAGGGGGAATACGGAGCGAAGCAGGGAAGGGAACACGCGGAGCCTCATGACAGAGGGAGAACGCGCCGGTGCCCGGAAAATTAGGCCGAATCATCCGGGCCGCGGTTGCCTCACCCTGCGACCGCGGCAAAGTCGCCGCCATGGCCGCCCCCGTCGATCCCTCGCCGCCAACGCCGAGCGTGCACGAGCGCGATCACGCGAACCCGCTCGCGCGTTTCCGCGCCGAGTTTTTCCTGCCGCCCGGAAAAATCTACCTCGACGGCAACTCCCTCGGCCTGCTCTCCCGCCGCGCCGAGGCCGCGCTCCAGCACGCGCTCGACCAGTGGCGCACGCTCGGCATCGACGGCTGGACCGAGGCCAGCCCGCCGTGGCTCACCCTCGCCGACACCGCCGCGGAGAAACTCGCGCCGCTCCTCGGCGCCGCTCCGGAAACCATCGCCGTCACCGGTCAGACCACGGCCAACCTGCACCAGTTGCTCGCGACGCTGTTCACGCCGACGCATCCCACCCGGCGCGTCATCGTCGGCGACGCCCTCAACTTCGCGTCCGACACCTACGCGCTCCAGAGCCACCTCCGCCTGCGCGGCCTCGATCCCGCGGCGCACCTGCGGCTGGTGCCCTCGCGCGACAGACGCATCCTGCGCCTCGACGATCTCCTCGCGGCCTTCACCGACGACGTGCAACTCGCGGTGCTGCCGGCGGTGGTGTTCACGAGCGGGCAGCTCCTCGACGTCGCCACGCTCACGCGCAAGGCGCGCGAACGCGGCATCGTGATCGGCTGGGATCTTTCGCACAGCATCGGCGCCGTGCCGCACGCGCTCGATCGCGACGGCGCGGACTTCGCGTTCTGGTGCCACTACAAGTGGCTCAACGCCGGCCCGGGCGCCGCCGGCGGGCTGTATCTGAATTCTCGACACTCCGACCGCGCGCCCGGCCTGGCCGGCTGGTGGGGTGTGCGGCCCGCGCGGCGCTTCGCCATGGCGCCGGACCACGAACCGGCGGACGGCGCGGCCGCACTGCAGATCGGCACGCCCTCGATCCTGGCCACGGCCCCGCTGCTCGGCTCGCTGGCGATCCTCGAGGAGGCCGGCGGCGTGGCGGCGCTGCGCCGGCAGTCGCTCGCGCTGACGGATTTCCTGATCGCACGCTGCGACGCGGAGCTGGCGCCGCTCGGATTCTCGCTCGTGACGCCGCGCCCCGCGCCCGGCCGCGGCGGCCACGTGGCGCTCGCGCATCCGGAGGCGTGGCGGATCTGCCAGGCGCTGAAGGCGGCGGGCGTGGTGCCCGATTTCCGCCAGCCCGATCTCATCCGCCTCGCGCCGTCGCCGCTCTACACGAGCTTCGCCGAGTGCGCGGAAGCCGTCGCGCGCCTGAAACGGATCACGGAGCGACGGGAGTTCGAGTCGTTCGACCGCGCCCCGAGCCTGGTGCCGTAAACGGACGGTTTTTATTTTGGACAGGACGGACAGGAACGCAGAGACAGGAAGGACAAGAATGGAAAAGCACGCCGAGTTAACCGAGAAGATCATCGGCTGTGCTTTCCGGGTTTATCGCACGCTCGGCCCGGGCTTCCTGGAGGCCGTTTATCAGAAGGCCCTTTCTTTCGAACTGGTTCGCGACGGTCTCACGGCTGACTTGGAAGTGCCCCTAAAAGTCCTCTACGAAGGCTGCATCGTCGGCGAGTATACTCCCGACATCTTGGTGGGCGGCACGATCGTCGTGGAGTTGAAGGCCGTGCAGTCGCTCACCACCGCGCACGAAGTCCAGACCGTTCACTATCTCACTGCCACGGGAATCGATGTCGGACTACTCATCAACTTCGGGGCCGCTGCGCTGCAGTTCAAACGCAAGCATCCCGACCGCCATGCCCGCTACCTTCCTGTCAATCCTGTCTCCGCCCATCCTGTCCCTCCTGTCCAAATCTCCGCCCCGCCCGCCCGCGGCCGTCTGATCGACATCACCCACCCGCTTTCAAACGCCACCGCGCCGTGGCCGGGCGACACGCAGTTCGACTTCTCCTTCGTCTGCCGCCTGCGCGACGGTGCGTCGTGCAATGTCGGCAAATTCACCAGCGGCATCCACAGCGGCACGCACCTGGATGCGCCGTATCACTACAACGAATCCGGCCCCACCATCGACCAGGTCGATCTCGATCTCCTCATCGGCCCCGCCCGCGTCTTCCTCGCGCAGGACTGCTCCACGATCACGCGCGACGTCTTCGCCGGCCTCGATGGCAGCGCCACGCCACGCGTGCTCGTGCGCACGAATCACTGCGACGACAAGACGCAGTTTCCCGCCACCATCCCCACGCTCGCCGACGACGTCCCCGCCTGGCTCGGCGAACAGGGCGTGCAGCTCCTCGGACTCGATCTCCCGTCCGTCGATCAGATCAACGACCCGAGCATGCGGATCCACCATCTGCTCGACGCGGCGAACATCCTCATCCTCGAAAACCTCGACCTCCGCGCCGCCGACCCGGGCGTCTACGAGTTCATCGCCCTCCCGCTGAAGATCGCCGGCGCCGAAGGCTCGCCCATACGCGCGGTGCTGCGAACGTGAGCGCGACCATCGCCCCTCACGGCAGCTCGTAGGCCTCGATCAGGCCGACACCGGTCGCGTTGTTGAAGCCCGAGAGCTGCACCGTATAGGCGCCGGGGGTGAGCGTCATCAGCAGCGCCGCATCGTTGCTCCCCGCGGCCAGCGCGAAGCCGCCGGCCTGCTGCGTGGCGGTCACGATCTCCGCCGCTCCGGTCTGCGCCGACCAGTCGTCGTTGGTCGCCACCGGCGTGCTGCCCCGCAGGAGCGTGACAACGGGATCGGACAGCGCGCCGCCCACCCCGAACGCCGCCAGCGCCGGCCCGATGCCGCGGATGAGCACGCGCTTGTTCTCGGTGCCCGACACCACGAGCCCCGCGATCATGATGTCGCCGCCCGTGCCCACCTGCCCGCGGGTCGAGAGATTGACGAGGCGCCGCCCGGTCGCCGCGGCGTCGGCCGCGATGTCGACGTCGTAGACTTCCACGAGTGCCACGCCCGCGCTCGACGTGCCGGCGGCGGCAGTGACCTGCGCCGTGTAGCTGCCGGGCGAAAGCGTCGTGAGGATCACCGCGTCCTTGCCGCCGGCGCCGAGCGTGAATGCGCCCGCCTGGCCCGACTTCTCGACCACGAGCGCCCGGCTCGCGTTGTCCTCCCAGTTGTCGTTGGCCGAGAGCTGCGCGGCGCCGCGATACAGCGTCAGCACCGGATCGACGAGCGCGTTGCCCACGCCGAAATTCCGCAGCGCCGGGCCGACGGCGCGGATCAGCACGGACTTCGCGGAGGAGCCGGTGATGCTGAAGCCCGCGATCATCGTGGAGTTCCCACTCCCGGCGAGGCCGCGCGTGGCGACGTTGATCAGCCGCGTGCGGTTCGCGGCGACCGGCGCCGTCCCGGTGGAGAAGGTGAGGTAGAGCAGCGCGGATCCGGCCGCGCGCCCGAAGCCGTCCACGACAATCTGATACGTCGTGCCGCTGCGCACCGACACCGCGAGCCGGCTCGTGCTGTTGTCGCCGCTGTCGTCGTCCGCGCCGACCAGGCTCAGCGCGTTGAGCGTCGTGCCGGTGTAGACCGCGAGCACCGTGTCGAAATTGCTCCCCTCGGTCGTGAGCGTCATCGTGCCGTCGGCCGGCGCGGTCCACGACCACCAGATCGAGGCGCCGCCGCTGGAGCCGGCATGGTTGGGCTCGCCCGTTTCCTTCGTCGCGCCAGCGGTCGTCGTCGCCACCGACTGCGGCGCGGCGCCGAGCACCGCCCGCGCGGCAAACGCGTCGTTGGCCGGCCGCGCTCCCGCCGCGAGGAAGCCCAGCACCAGCCGCACGCGGCCGTTGGCACCGCCGTAGCCGTCGACCGCGATGTGATAGGCGACGCCGCGCGTCACGGGCGTCGAGAGCGACGAGGTATACTCCGCCGCGCCGTCGTCATCGGAGGCAATCCGCGTCAGTGCGCCGACTGCGTTGCCGGTGTAGACGCCGAGGAGCGTGTCGAACGTGGAGCCCGCCGTGGAGAGGTTGAGTGTGCCGCTGTCGGGCGCGATCCAGGTCCACCAGAGCGAGCGTTCGCCAGCCGCGGCATGGACGGGTTCGCCGGTTTCGCGCGTGGCGACGATGTTGTTCCCGGTCGCCGTCGCCGCGCTGCCGCTGAGCGGGGCGCGCGCGGAGAAGTTGTCATTCGCCGAAGCCGCGGAGGAGTGCAGCACCGTCAGCGTCACGTCGCCCGAGTCGCCGCCGAAGCCATCGACGGCGATGAAATAGGTCGCCCCGGCCACCGTGGCGAAACGCACATAGCTCGTATACAGATCCTCGTCGTCATCGTTCGCCGCGATAGTCGTGAGCACGCCCGTCGGCGCGCTCGTGTAGATCCCGAGCAGCGTGTCGAAACTCGAGCCGCGCGTCGCCACGACCGCGGTGCCGGCCGCCGCCGGTGTCCAGCGCCACCAGAGCGAGCGGCCGCCGGCGTTGCCCGCGTGGGCCGGTTCGCCGGTTTCGCGTGTCGCGCGGGCTGAGGTCGTGCTCACCGTGGCGCCGGCGGGAGGCAGCACCGTAGCGCCGGCAAACGCGTCGTTGTTCGCCGCCGTCGCGGCCACGATGCGCACGCGGCGATCGACCGTCGCAGTCGCGCCGCGGTTGTCCGCCGCGATCGCGCGGAGCGTGACATCGCCCGGCGCGGTGAAGTTGACGCCGCGCAGCGTGATGAACGTGCCGCCGGACGGCGTGACGCGGCCGAGGCTCGTCGACGGCGAGCCGAGCAGCACGAACTCGACGCTGCTGACCGAGCCGTCCGCATCGCTGGCGGCGACGGACAAGTCGGTGGGGTTGTTCGCGAGGATCTGGACGTTGTCATATTGCGGCGAGGACCAGCCGATGGACGGCGGCGCATTCACGACCGGCACGACCACATCCACCGAGGTGACCAGGCCACGGTTCAACGAATCGACGGCGGTTGCCGTCAGCGTGACGGGACCCGCAGCCGTCGGCGTCCACGCCATCGAGTAAGTCTGACCAACGCGGCCCGCCGGCTGGTTGGCGTCGGGCGCGGTGGCGGTGCGCAGGATGGTCGCACCCAGGCGGAAGGAGACGCTGTTCACGCTGACGCCAGGAGCGGTGGTCACGCGGACGATGAAATTGGCCGGCGTGCCGAGGTTGACGGTCGAGCCGTTGGTGGGCGCGTCGATCACGATGGTGCTGGCCGCGGGCGGCGCGACCGCCGGCGGCACGACCTTGATGAACGAGCCGACCTGGCTGAAGTCGACGTAGGGCTCGTCCGGGTTCTGGTAGGGATTCGAGAAGCTCCCCTTCCAGTTGTCGTGGATGATCGCCCACGAGCGGGTGACACCGGAGACGCTGCCGGTGTAGTAGCCGACGCCGCAGACCGCGTGGTTCTGGTAGTCGTTGTCGGTGGCGTTGGTCCGGCGGTAGTTCAGCAGGTTGAGCTGCGTTGGCCGGCCGGCGTCGATCTCCGAAGTGAACTGGCTGAACGCCATGTTGGTGGAGGTCACGTCGCGGTAGTTGGCGCGCGCGTGATAGGCGAAGGTGAAGCCGCTGACGCC
Organism: uncultured Opitutus sp.; assembly: GCA_964513055.1. GTDB lineage: Bacteria > Verrucomicrobiota > Verrucomicrobiia > Opitutales > Opitutaceae > ER46. The sequence goes on along the minus strand of CAZENI010000145.1, from coordinate 8,052 downwards.
GCGCTCCTGGACATACGTGCGCGTGCCGGACATCTGGAGGTGCGGGTAGGTGCCGTCGCTGGTCCACTGCATGAGAGTCCGCAGGCGCACGCGCAGGCCGGTGAGGTCGGCCTCGTTCACGAGCGTGGGGAAGCCGTTGGTGTCGTGGAACAGCAGGATGTCCATCATGCTCACGATGCCGCAGTCGGGGGAATTGGTCTGGTTCAGGTAGGGCACGCGGGGGATGTAGCGCGTGAACCCGGACTGCGGCGTCGCCGCCACCGGGCGCGCGTGCTCCTGTGCGCGCGCGCCGCCGCGATCGACCGCGTCCCACGCCGCCGCGATGTCAGCCTCCACCTCCGCCGCAAGCGGTCGCCGCTGCCCCGCCAGCGCGGCGACATCTGCGCGGGTGAGTTCCACCTGATCGCGCACCGCGGCGTAGGTCTGCTGCGCGGTCGCATCCTGCCGCGGCACCCACAAGTCGAGCGGCCCCTCCCAGCGCAGGTCCGCCCAGTCCGCCTTCGCGTCCACGCGCCGTTGCTCGGCAACCGCGGCGCGGGCCCGCGCCAGATACGCGGGATCGGCATGCCACGGCAGGCCGCGCCAGTGCATCACGACCGGTGGCAGCGCGCGGGTCGCCGCCGCGACCACCGTGTGCGGCGTGTCGGAGGCGTCGGAACGAAACTCCAACACCCACACCGCCGGCGCGTCATCGAGATTCCGATACAGCCGGGCCGACGCCAGCACGGGCGCCGGGAGTTGCTCCTGCGCCACCGCGAGGGCGATGGCCTTGGCGACGGTGAGCGGGACCTCGGGTTTGGCGGGTGTCACCGCGTGGGCGGCGACGATCGCGCACGCCAGCGCGGCGGCGAAGAGGAAGCGGCGTGGGTTCATGGCTGGAAATGTCCGCGACGCGGCTGCCACCACTGGGGGGCGAAGCCCGGCGCCGCTTCGAATCCGAGCGCGCGCGGCCGCGCCTCGCGGTCGCCCTCGGTGTAAACCTCGACCCAGCGCCGTCCGTCGCGCTGGCGCGCCAGCACGAGCTGCCGGCCATCCGGGCTCCATCCGAGCGCCGTCACGCCGGACGCGTCCGCCGGCGCACTCGGCCACGCGGCACCCACCCAGCGGAGCCCGGCCTCCCGCCGTTGCAGCGCGCCGAGGTCCGGACTGGACACGGTCGCGATGAAGCGGCCGTTCGGCGACACCGCGACGGTGCCGGGCAGGAAGAACCCGGTCGCCAGCGTCGTCGCCTCGCCACCGGCCAGCGCCACGCGCAGCAGCCGCCCGGGCGCCGCGTCCGGGGACGCCTCGACCACGAGCACATCCGTCGACCCGGGCACGGGGCTCGCGTCGGACAGGGTGGCGTCACCGGATGCGCGATACACCACGGCGGCGACGCCTGACATCACGTCGAGCACAACCAGTTCGCTGCGCGCCCCGGCCCGCCGCACCACGAGCAGCCGCTGCGCGTCCAGCCAGCGCGGCTCGGCCGGCACGCCCTCCGGGAAGGGCACCCTGGTGGCTGCCCAGGCGGGCGGCCGCGCGACGAAGAGTTCGCGCCGCTCACGACCCGCGATCCAGGCGATGGCGTCGCCCGACTCGTGCCACGCAAAGTCCCACGCCCACTCCCGCGCAAGCACCTTTGCCGTGAAACCACGCTCGCCCGCCGTGAAGACCTGCAACTCTGCGCTGCCGCCGGCGCCACCCACCGTCGCCGCGAACGCGGCCGCGCGGGAGGCGACGCGCACGTTGCCCGCGCCCGCCGGCACGGCAAGCGGCCGGGGCGGCTCGGAGGCATCCGCGCGTTGCACGTGATGCAATCGTCCGCCGTCCCCGTCCGTGGCGAAGACCACCAGCGGGACCTCGGCCGCGCTCCGCGGCGCCTGACAGGCAGTCAGGAGCGCGCACAACGCAGCCACGGAAAACAAAAGCGATCGGGTCATGGGAAGGGGCGGGAAACCAACACCGAGAGGGCCGCCCGAAGCGGTAGAGCCCAGGCCGTGCCAGCGCAAGGTCTCCCCCGAAACTCGCGCACTCCGAACGCCGCGCCTGCCCCGCGCCGTCGCACTTCCCGGGACTCCGCGCGCCCCGTGGCGGGCCCTGCGCCTGCCGCCGGCAGGCGCACGCGCACATCGACCTCGAGGCCGATGGGGGCCGTGAAACCGGCCGGCAACGCGATCAGCACCTGCAGCGCGTCGAGGTCCTTGCGCTCCGCGGCGGATTGGGCGAAGACCGTTTTCCGGCCCATCAGCGACTTCACCAGCGTGACGCGGCCGGTGATTTCGCGCCCGCCCAGCGCCGGACCGGAAATCACCGCCTCCGCGCCCGGCCGCAGGGCGAGCGCCTGCGTCTCGTCGATCTCCGCGCGCACGCAGAGCTCGCTGGGATCCCCGAAGATCAGCACCGGCTCGCCCCCGGTCGCGGCGGCCTCGCCCTCGCGTCGCAGGATTTCAAGCACGACGCCATCGCCCGGCGCCCGCAGCCTCGTCTCCGCCCAGCGCTCCCGGGCGCTCGCCAGCCGCGCCTCGGCCGCGCCCAGCCGCGCGGCCGCCACGGCGAGGTCCGTGTCGCGCACGAGGTGCTCGAGATGGTTGAACTCCGCCGCCCGCTGCCGCGCGATCGCCTCCTTGCGCCGCAGTTCCGCCTCCGCGAGATCGAACATCGCGCGCGCCGCCGCCTGCGTCTGCAGGAGCGTCTGCTGCCGGCCGAATTCCTGCCGGGCATGCGCCGCATCGGCGTCGGCCGCAGCCTGCGCGGCCCGGCCGGCCTGGAGTTGCAAGGCACTGGCCCCGGCCCGCAACTGCGCGAGCTCCGCCTGCGCCAGCGCCACGGCCGCCTCGCCCTCGACGATCGCGGCGCGCTCCGCCTCGTCGCGCAGCGTCATCACCACGTCTCCGGCCGCCACGCGCGCCCCCACCGGCACCGGACACGACGCGACGATGCCACCCGGCTTGAACGCAAGCCGCCGCACCTCTCCCACCGGCTCGACATAGCCCACGCCGTGCGCCCACGGTGCGGCCATCTCGGATACGACGCTCGAGCGCGCGCGCCCGCAGCCGCCGCTCACGGCGCACGCCAGCGCGAGACCGACGATGAGCGCGACCTTAGGCATGGGCCGCGCCCTCCGGCTGCGGTCGCGCCCCGGCGTGAAGCGCGCCGTTTTCCATCCGCAGCACGCGATCGAAGCGCGGCAGGAGCCGCGTGTCGTGCGTCACCACCAGCAGCGCGGCCCCGGCGGCCCGCGCCTCCGCGATCAGCAGATCCGCCACACCCGAGCCGTGCGACCAGTCGAGCGCCGCCGTCGGTTCGTCGGCCAGCAGGAGTCGCGGACCATGCAGCAGCGCCCGCGCGATCGCCACGCGCTGCCGCTGGCCGCCGCTGAGCTGGCCCGGGCGCTTCTCCGCGTGCGCGGTCAGCTCCACCCGCGCGAGCAGATCGTGCGCGCGTGTGCAGGCGTGCACACGCGTCAGGCCCGCGTTCTCGGCCACGAGCGTGAGATTCTCCGCCACGCTCAGGAACGGCAGGAGCTGCGCCTGCTGGAAGACGAAGCCCAGCTGCGTCCGCCGCAGCTCGGTGCGCGCCCCCGCGTCGTGGAAACGCACCGGCTCCCCGTCCAGCCACACGCTGCCGGCGTCCGGCGTCAGCAGGCCTGCGAGGACGGAGAGCAGCGTCGACTTGCCGGAGCCGGAGGGCCCGAGCAGCACCGCCACCTCGCCGGCGTGCAGCGTGAGATCGACGTCGGAGAACACGCGCTCGCCGGCGTAGTGTTTCGCGAGGCCGCGGGCTTCGAGGATTCGGTTCATCGTTGAAAGACGGCCACGGGATCGAGGCGCAGAATGGAACGCAGCGACAGCCACGACGCGCCGGCGCAGCTCGCCAGCGAGATCGCCACGAGTGCCGCGAACACCGCCGGCGTCGTCTCGAGCGGAATCGGCGTCCGGGCCGAGACCGCACCCGCCGCCGCGAAGAGCCCCGCACCGATCGCGATGCCTGCGCCGCCCAGCAGGAGGCTCTGCGCCAGCACGACCGCCCCGAGGCGGCGCGCGCGGAAACCGAGCGCGAGCAGCGTCGCGTAGTTGCCGAGGTGCTCGTGCGTGATCGCGTAGAGGGTCTGGCTCGTCACGGCCGCACCCACGCCGAGGCCGAGCGCCGCCGTAATCACCACGGTGATACCCACGCCGGTCTCGAGCATCCAGTAGCGGGCCGACCGCCGCGCGAACTCCGCCGTTGTGAGCACCTCGACGTGCGGCAGCCGCCGGCGCAGTTCCGCCTGCACCGCGCGCACGTCGGCCCCGGGCGCGCACTTCGCGAGCACGTAGGTGATCTCGTCGTCGCGGTAGCGGCGATCGTAGCGAATGGCCTCCTCGAGCGAGGTGAAGACAAAGGGCGAGGCGGTGAACGTGCGCACCTGCGCCGAGATCGCGCCAACGCGCGCGCGCCGGCCGAGCAGTTCCACCGTGTCGCCGGGCCGCTCCACGCCGAGCTGCTGCAGATAGAGTTCGTCGACGACCACCGTTTTCGGCTGCCGCACGATCGCGGCGTCGCCCGCGGCCATCGCCCACGGCCCGCCCGCGAGCGAGCCGCGCGCAAGGCCGATCAGCTCGACGTTGACGCGGCGGCCGTCCGGCCGATGCCAGATGTTCCACGCCATGAAGAGCGGCTCGGCCCAGTCCACGCCCGGCACGCTGCGCGCCTGGTAGAGGCGCCGCCGCGGAATCGCCGTCCCGTAGTCGAAGGCCGGCGCCTGCTCGGCGAGCACCCAGAGGTCCGCGCCGGCGTGCCGCAGCAGCGCGGTGTTGGTGTTAATCCAGCCGACCAGCAGGCCGAACTGCGCCGCCGCGAGAAAGAAGGCCGCCGCCACGCCCGCCACCGTGAACGCCGTGCGCACGCGGTTGTGCCGCAGCATTCCGACGGCGAGCCGGACGACCGGATGCGTCGCCGCGGCCGGCACGCAGCCGGCACGGTCATTGGTCATCGGCGCCATGGCGCGTGCGGGCGGGCGGAGATCCGCGGGAGGCTACGCGGCGGCGTCACGGTGCGCGCAGAGTTCGCGCGCCCGGAGGATCGATTCAGCAATGCGGCCCGCCGCGAGTTCGCACGCCGCCGGCTCGTGCGCGCTCATCACCTGCAGGCGGAAACGCGCTGAGTGCCGCGAGATCGCCGGATACTCGACGAGGTTGACCAGCACGCCCGCCTCGGCCGCGAGCTTGGTCGCGGTCCGCGCGATGTCATCGCGGCCGATCATCACCGGCACGATCGGCGAGGGCGCGCCCATCACCTCGAGCTGGCGCGCCACGAGGCCGTCGCGCAGGGCGTTGACCGCCGCCAGCAACTCGGCGCGCCGCCGTTCGCCCTCGGCGGACCGCACCATCCGGAAGGCGGCCAACACGACGGCGATCTGCACCGGCGAGAGGGCGTTGGAGAACGTGTTCGACGGCGACAGGTAGCGGAAATACTCGCGGATCTCGCGCCGGTGCGAGGCGACGAAGCCGCCGTTGCTCGCGAAGGTCTTGGAGAAGCTGCCCATCACGATGTCGACCTTGCCCAGCATGTCCTGGGTGGCGAGGTGGCCGCCGCCGCCCGGGCCGAGGCAGCCGAGATCGTGCGCAACGTCGACGACAAGGCACGCGCCGAATTCGCGCGCGATGGCCTGAAACGCCGCGAGATCCGGCGTGTCGGCGTCCATCGAGAACAGGCTCTCGGTCACCAGCAGGATGCCGTGGTCCGCATCCTTCGCGCGGATCGCGGCGAGTTTCTCGCGCGCGTGGTTCACGTCGAGGTGCCGGAAGAGATGCACGTTGTCCGTCGCGGCCGCCGCGCCCTCCTGCAGGCAGTTGTGCGCGAGCACATCGATCACGACGTGGTCGCCCGGCCGGACGAGGCCGCGCAACACGCCGTAGCCGGCGGCCCAGCCGGTCGGATACAGCGTCACGTAGGGCGTGCGCAGGTGCTCGGCGATGGCGGCCTCGAGCTCGTCCGAGCAATCCATCGCGCCCGCGAGCGCCGAGGAACCGGCGCTGTGCACGCCGTGGCGATCGATGGCCTGGCGGGCGGCGTCCTTGATTTCCGGATGCGACGCGAGCCCGAGGTAGTCCTGCGAGGAGAAGTTGATCCCGGCTCGCACCGAGCCGTCGAGGAACCGCAGGGTGGATTCCGGCCCCGGCGCGCGCACGAGGCGCTTGGAGAACGGGAAGCCGCCGTGGGAGACGCGCGCGTCGATCCAGGCGGTGAGGGCGCTCGCCTTGGCGAGGAGATCGGCGCCCGGCCGGGTGACAAAGTCGCGGGTGCTGCCGGCGAGCGGATCGAGGGACGAGGCGGGATGAGATGAAGCAGTGCTCATGGGTGGTAGGTGGTCGGAAACGCACCGGGGGGTTGCCGTTGGGCGGCACAATGCGGGTGGATGCCCGGCCGAAACGCGGCTGCGGCGCGCCTTCTTTCAACTTTTCGTCAAAATCCGCACTCCCTCCCGATCGAAATTTCTGCAAGATCGGTCCCGCCTCCTCCGTTTCGGGTGGCATGATCATGACCACCGACCCCACCGATTCGCACTCCCTCCTGCCCACCCGCCCTTCGTTGCTGGGCCGCATCGGCAATCCCAACGATGCGGCGAGCTGGACGGAATTCTACAGCCTCTACAAGAACCTCGTCTTCGGCTTTGCGAGCCGCTCCGGCCTGTCGCGGGCCGACGCCGAGGAAGTCACGCAGGATGTCTTCAACCGCGTCGCGCAGACGATCAACGAGTTCGAGTCGGACCCGAAGCGCGGGACGTTCCGCGGCTGGCTGCGCAACCTCACGCGCTGGCGCGTGCTGGACAAGATCCGCGAGCGCCAGCGCCTCGACCGCCTGCGCTCACCCGGCCGCGGCAACCCGGACGATGACCGCACGGCGACGATCGAGCGCGTGGCGGATCCGTCGAACGACACGAAGACGGAGCAGGTCTGGGAGGACGAATGGGAGCGGCGGGTGTTTGAGGCCGCGATGGCGCGAATCCGTTCGCGCGTGGACGGCCGGCATTTCCAGGTGTTCGAGCTCCTCGCGTGCCAGGGGAAGACCGTCCCTGAGATCGCCAGCCAGCTCGAGATGAACCGGGCGACGGTCTACGTGATCCACTATCGCCTGCGGAAGCTGCTGATCGCGGAGGTCGGCAAGCTGAAGAACGAACTCGACTAGGCCGGCACGCCTGAGGTGGCGGTGCGCGAGGCGCGGGGCTCGATCGGGATTTCCTTTTTTTGGGACAGGATTTACAGGATTCAAATCGAGGATTTTCAGGAAACGTGATCGAATCTCCCGAGCTAGACCGACCCTTCGATCTACGACGTCACCTGCTGTCCGTCCTGGTTTTTAATCCCGTAAATCCTGTAAATCCTGTCGAAAACAAATGACGTCCGTGGTCGATTGGTGAGCGAAGTCGCCAATGGCCTTTCCGACGTTCCAAATCCCCTCCACGAAGCGAGCCCGGCTTCGCGCGCGAGAAAACGGCGGCCGGATTGGCATCGACGCGCGGCATGCTCTTTGCATCGCTGGCGGCCAGTGATGCGGGACGAGCCACCCACCCCACCCCGGGTGCCTGACTACGAGTTGTTGCGGCCGATCGGCCGCGGCAGCTACGGCGTTGTCTGGCTGGCACGGAGCGTAACGGGCCTGTATCGCGCGGTGAAGATCGTGTGGCGCGCGAGCTTCGAGGACCCGCAGCCCTACGAGCGGGAGTTTCGCGGCATCAAGGAATTTGCCGCCATTTCCCTCGTGGCCCCGCGGCAGCTCGCGTTGCTGCACGTGGGCCGCAACGACGCCGAGGGCTTCTTCTACTACGTGATGGAGCTGGCGGACGACGTGGCGTCGGGCCGCGAGATCGATCCCGCGGGCTACATCCCAAACACGTTGAAGGAAGTCCGCAGCCGCCGCACGCGACTGCCGGCGCCGGAGGCCCTCACGCTGGCGGTGGAACTGGCGGAAGGTCTCGCGGAGCTGCACCAGCGCGGCCTCGTGCACCGCGACATCAAGCCCTCGAACATCATCCTGGTGGGCGGCGCGCCGAAGCTGGCGGACATCGGCCTCGTCGCCTCGACGCGCAAC
>CAZENI010000144.1:0-16363 GCA_964513055.1 uncultured Opitutus sp. | reverse complement strand
CCTCGCCGGCGCGGGCGGCCTCGACCGCGGCGTTGAGCGCGAGGATGTTCGTCTGAAACGCGATCTCGTCGATCGTCTTGATGATTTTCGAAATGCCGTCGGACGACGCCTTGATGGCGTCCATCGCCCGGCGCATCTCGGTCATGTGCGCGGCGCCGGCGTCGGCCGACGCGCGCGTTTGCCGGGAGCACTCCTGGGCGCGGCGCGCGCTGGTGGCGTTGCGGCGCGTCATCGCCGCCATCTCGGCGAGCGACGCGGAAGTCTCCTCGAGGCTGGCCGCCTGTTCACTGGCGCCTTCCGCGAGCGAGGTGCTCGAGGCCGAGACCTGGCCGGCGGCGGCCGAGGTCTGCTCCGCGTTGGTGGAAAGCTCGCCGATCACGCGCTGCAACGGTCCCGCGATCGAGCGAATCACCCAGGCGCCGAAAACAGCGGTGCCGAGCACGATCACGGCGATGACGAGGGCGAAGAGGGTGAAGTCGCGGCGGGCGACCGAGCCGATCGCCCGGGCCTCGCTGAGATAGTCGGTCGCGAGGCGATCCTCGACCTGCTTCATCAGATCGATCTTCACGGTGATGGCGTCGAACCAGGCGCCGGGATCGATGCCGAACCCGCCGGTGGCGGCCTTCGTCACGGCAGTCCGCCGCATGGCCGCGACCGATTCGACGGCCGCTCCGCGCACGGTGTCGGCGACGGCGCGCTGCTGCGCCGCGGTGGCCTGGCTGTGAAAGACGCGCAGGAATGTGTCCTGGGCGGCGACGCAGTGGTTGAGGCGCGCCAGCGCATCGCCGGCAAACTGATCGGCGCCAAACACGCCGGAGAGCACGGCCCGCTCGATGCCGACCTGCTCCTTGGTCTGGAGGAAATAGACGTAGCTGCCGATGCCGTTGGCGATCTTCGCGTCGGAGACCTGGTGCGACATCGACACGAGCAGATCGATGATCCGCGCGATCGTCTGGGTGAAGTAGGCGGTCGATTCGGCGGCGGTGAGGGCAAACGCCTGGATCGCGGCGCGCCGGGCGGGCAGTTCCTCGAGCGTGCGCAGCGCGGACTTGAAATCGGTCTCGAACTGGTCGCCGAGCCCGGCTGCATCGAAGGCCCCGAGCTGCTCCTGCAGCCGCTCGCGGGCGCCGTCGGTTTCCCTCTGCTGGGCGGGCAGCTCGGCCGCGAACTTCGCGCCCTTGGTGCCGGCGAACACCGCGGAGCGGCCGCGCTCGCGTTGCAGTTCGTGCACGACGTTGCCGAACTGGTTGAGCACGGAGTTGCTGGCGTCGAGACGGGCATAGGCGCGCGCGACGGACCATTTCTGCCAGGCGTCATGCGCACCGAAGAGGACGACGCCGATCAAGGGCAACGTGAGGAGCATCACGAGCCGGGTGGTGAGACTGAGCTTTTTCATGTGGGGATGAGACGGACGCCGGGGAGCGTCAGGTGGGGTTCATCCGAGCATCGACCGTTTCCCGGCCGGCTTGAGAAAACTCCTCAGACGAGACAGAGGAAACGGCGGGAGGGCGGAAGGCCGCGCCGGGCGCTGACACGAAACCGCCCGGCACGCGCAGGCGCTGCCGGGCGAAATGGGGCGCGGGAGTTTCCCGCGGACGATCCGCCTACGCGGTCGCCTCGACGAGGGCGGTCACGGTCTCGGGCGCGACGACGCGGTCGATGTCGAGGAGGGTTTTCACGGCGCCCTTCACCTTGGCCATGCCGAGGAGATAACGCGTGTCGATCTTCGCACCGAACTCCGGCGTCGGCTCGATCTCGCTCGCCTGCAGCGTCACAACTTCCTCGACGCTGTCCACGATCAGTCCCATCTGCACGGTCTGATCGGTCGGGAGCTTCACCTGCACGACGACGATGCAGGTGCGCTCGGCGAACTCGGCCTTGACGCCGAACTTCACGCGCAGATCGACGACGGGGATGACGCGGCCGCGGAGGTTGATGACGCCCTTGACGAATGCCGGCATCTGCGGGACCGGGGTGATCTTCTGCAGGCGGATGATCTCGCGGACCTTCAGGACCCCGATGCCATAGGCCTCGTTTTCGAGGACGACGGTCAGGTATTTTCCAGCGAGGGAGGACGTGACGGGCGCGGCGGTGGAGGGGAGGGACATGAGAGTGACGTTGGGGAATACTTCGGCGCGATCGTGGCTGGGTTTAGACAATTCCCGCTCAGGAGCGGTGGCCGGCGGCGACGGCGTCGCGTTCGGCGAGATGCACCGCGGCGCGGCTGCGGCGCGGCACGACGGGCGATTGGATCGCGGCCGGGCGTGGCGCGCGGGCGGCCGGAGCCGGCGCGGGGCCTGTCACGGCCGGGGGAGCGGCCTGGGCGTGCTGCCGCGAAGGACCGTCGAGCAGGGACTCGAGTTCGTTCACCGCCGTGCGCATCGCGGCGGACTGGGCGTTGAGCTCCTCGGCGGCGGCGGCGGTCTCCTCGGCGTTGCTGGCGTTGGACTGGGTGACGCGATCCATCTGGCCCACGGCCGAGTTGAGCTGGTCGATGCCCTGGCTCTGTTCCTTCGAGGCCTGGGCGATCTCGGCGACGAGGGCGTCGACGCGGCGGGCCTTGTCGACGATCTCGCCCAGGGCGGTGGCGACGCTGCCGGAGATGGTCACGCCGTTCTCGCTCTTGCGAATGGCGTCCTCGATTTTCTCCGCCGTCTCCCGGGCCGACTGGGCGGAGCGCTGGGCGAGGCTGCGAACTTCCTCGGCGACGACGGCGAAGCCCATGCCGGCCTCGCCGGCGCGGGCGGCCTCGACGGCGGCGTTGAGCGCGAGGATGTTGGTCTGAAACGCGATCTCGTCGATCGTCTTGATGATTTTCGCGATGTCGTCGGACGAGGCCTTGATCGCGTCCATCGCGCGGCGCATCTCGTCCATCTGCGCGGCGCCGGCGTCGGCGGACGAGCGCGTCTGGTGGGAGAGGTCCTTCGCCTGCTGGGCGTTGTCGGCGTTGCGTTTCGTCATGGCGGACATCTCCTCGAGGGAGGCGCTGGTCTCCTCGAGGCTCGAGGCCTGCTCGCTGGAGCCGGCGGCGAGCGACTGGCTGGCGGAGGCGACCTGGCCGGCGGCGCCGGCCACCTGCGATGAGCCTTCGCCAAGGGCGGCGGCGACGGTGCCGACCGCGCGGGTGATCTGGCGCGTGATGAGCCAGGCGGCGCCGGCGGCGATCAAGGCGGCAAGCCCGCCGGAGGCGGCGATGAAGACGTAGGTGCGCTTCATCGTGGCGGCGATGTCGGCGGCGGAGCGCGCGGCGAACGCTTCATTGTAGTCGGCCACGTCGTTCGTGGCCTTTTCGTAAGCGGTGAAGGCGGCGGCGGCGCTGGTCCGCACGAGTTCGAGGGCGACGTCGCGCTTGCCGGCGGTGTTGGCTTCACGGATGCGTTTCGCCACCTCGCGATAGGCCTGGAAGGCCGGTTCGACCTTGGCGAACAGGGCGCGATCGGCGGCGAGCGAGATCGACTTCTCGTAGGCTTGCAGGTTCTCGAGCGTCTCCTGGGCCAGCGCATCGCACTCGCCGTTGATGCGGTTCCACTCGGCGGGGTCGTCGGTCAGGAGCTGGCGGAGCGTGAGGACGCGGTAGTTGAGCGCGAGGTCATGCGCCTTGGCGCTGGCAACGAGGCCGGGGATGTTGTCGTGCGAGATGGTGCGGACGTGTCCGTCGAGCGTGCGCAGGGTATAGACGAAGCCGGCGATGAGGCTGCCAATCACGAGCAGAACGGTGCCGAAACCGGTGATGAGGCGGCGGGAGATGGTCCAGTGGGTCATGCGTGGGAGATTGGCTCCGGCCAGCAATCGGCGGGCGGGCATCCGACTTGAGCACGATTGCGATAAACTTCCGCGGCGGCGGGCCGATGAACCTCTCACCGCCATCGCGGCCAACGTATGTCCATTTCCCCCGCCCAGTTCGCCGCCATCGAGGACACCCTCAATCGCATCGCCGCCGAATCCATCCTGGCACAACCGGGGAGGGACGACGGCCTCGTGCCGGCGTTCAGCCTGCTGGGTGACCTGCAGGAGCACTGTGCCGGCGCCCCCGCGCTCCACGGTCCGGTGTCCGCCCTGCGCGCGGCATTGGAGCTGCGGCTCGACCGCGCCCAGCCGTTCGACGAGCCGACGCTCGAGCGGTTGCGTGATCTGGTCGAGTGGCTGCCGGGTGCGCTGCGCCAGGTCGCGGCAGGCCAGGCGCCGCTCGCGCTGGCCGAAGGCGGAGCGGAGCGGCCTGCGGCCACCGCCGTCGCGAGTGAGCCGGTGGTCGACGCCCCGCCGGCGGCCGACGTGCTGATGGAGCTGAGCATTGGCGAGAATCGCGAGCTGCTCACGGAGTTTCACGCGGAGACGGTCGACCATCTGCAGCAGATTGAAGCGGCCCTGCTGGCGCTCGACCAGCAGCCGGACGAGCCGGAGGCGCTGAATTCCATTTTCCGATCGTTCCACACGATCAAGGGCAATGCCGGCTTCCTCGGACTCGTGCCGATGCACACGCTGGCGCACGAGGTCGAGTCGCTGCTCGATCTGGCGCGCAACCACCAGTTGCGGCTGACCGCGCCGATCATCACGGAAATTCTGCGCAGCCGCGACGCGTTGCAGACCCTGACGCAACAGGTGGCGGCGGCCCTGGAGAAGGGCGTGCTGCCGGATCAGATCGTGCCCGTCGGGCACCTGGTCTCGGCCGTCAAGCGCCTCGCGGCCGCCAGCGGGCCGGCCGGAACGGCATCCGCCGCGGAGTCGCCCGCGGCCGCGGAGGTGCCGGCGGACTTCGGCGAGTTCAGCGCGCCCCCGGCGGAGGAGCCGGAAGGCGCCGGCGTCGCGAAAACGTCCGCGACGGCGCCGCTGGAAGCGGTGCGCGTGCCGGCGACGGCCGCGGTGCAGAAGGGAACGAGCTCGGCGACGGTCCGGGTCAACACTGAGAAACTCGATTCGCTGATGGATGTCGTCGGCGAGCTCGTGATCGTGCAGAGCCAGTTGATCGAGAGCTCGCGGCAGGCGGGCCTGGTCAATTCCACGCTGCAGCGCAACGTGGCCCAGCTCGCGCGCATCACCAAGGAGCTGCAGTCGACCGCGATGGCGCTGCGGATGATCCCGATCAAGCCGACGTTCCAGAAGATGGAGCGGCTGGCGCGCGATCTGTCGCGGGATTTCGGGAAGAAAGTCAGCTTCGTCACGAGCGGTGAGGACACCGAGCTCGATCGCACCGTGGTCGAGGAGATCAGCGATCCGCTCGTGCACATGGTCCGCAACGCGCTGGATCACGGTCTCGAGCCCTCGGCCGAGCGCATCGCCGCGGGCAAGTCCGAGTCGGGTGAACTGCACCTGCGCGCCTATCACCAGGGCAGCAACATCGTGGTCGAGCTGCAGGACGACGGGCGCGGCATCGATCCTGACCGGATCTACCGGAAGGCGGTCGAGAAGGGCGTGGTGCCCGCCGGCACGGTGTTGTCGCGCGACGAGACCCTCGCGCTGATCTTCGCGCCCGGTCTCTCCACGGCGGAAAAGGTCACGGCGGTGTCCGGCCGCGGCGTCGGCATGGATGTCGTGAAGCGCAACATCGAGAAGCTCCGCGGGAAGATCGAAATCTCATCGGAAGTGGGGCGCGGATCCGTTTTCAAGATCAAGCTGCCGCTCACGATGGCCATCATCGACGGGCTGGTGGTGCGCGTCGGCGCGGATCGCTTCATCCTGCCGAGCACTTCGGTGCAGATGGCGCTGCGGCCCGCGCGCGAGGCGATCTCGACGGTGCACGGCCACGGCGAGGTGCTCGATCTGCGCGGCCGCTTCGTGCCGGTTCACCGGCTGAACCGGCGCTTCGGCATCGCCGGCGACGCGGCGAACCCCTGGGACGGCATTGTCGTCATCGTCGAGACGTCCGGGAAAGTCTCGGCGCTGCTGGTCGACGAGATGGTGAGCAAGCAGGAGGTGGTGATCAAAAACCTCGGCGCCTTCATGCAGAATCTGCCCGGCGTCTCGGGCGGCGCCATCCTGGGCGACGGCAACATCGCGCTGATCCTCGATCCGGGTTCGCTGCTGAACGCCGCCTGACCGTCCTCCCTGTGTCCACCTATTCCCCTCCCACGCTCGAGCAGGTGTGCGAACGCGCCCTGCGGCTCCCGTGCTCGCCCGCGCTGCTGCCGCGGCTGATCTCCGTGCTGATGAACCCCGACAGCACCGCCGACGACATCGCCGAGATCATCAAGATCGACCCGGCGCTGGCCGCCTCGACGCTGCGCCTGGCCAACTCCGCCTATTTCTCCGGGGGCGAGCCGGCGGAGACCGTATCCGATGCCGTGATTCGCCTGGGGCAGCGCGAACTCTACCGGCTCGCGGCGCTGGCGCTGGTGAGCCGGTGGGAGACGAGCTCCTCGCGCGGGGAGCCGGGGGATTTCTGCCGGCACGCGCTGTGCACGGCGCTGGCCGCGGAGGTGCTGGCCGAGACCAGCGAACGCGTCGACCCGCAGACCGCCTACACGGCGGGCCTCGTGTGCGATCTGGGCAAGCTCGCGATCGCGCACGCCTGCGCGCCGTTCTTCCCCGCGATCCGCACGCACTGCGCCTCGCGCGGCGGCACGTGGTCGCAGGCGGAGCGCGAGGTGCTGGGCTACACGCACGCCGATGTCGGCGCGCGCCTGCTGCAGGCCTGGAGCTTTCCGGCGGTGCTGGCGACGGCGACGGAGTTCTGCGAGCGGCCGGCCGATGCGCCGCCCGACTCCCTGCCGCTGCTGGCGCATCTGCACGCCGGCAAATACGTGGCGACGTCGTTCGGCCCCGGCGTCTCCGAGGACGGCTTCCTTTTCGAACTGAACGCGCCGTTCCTGGTGGAGTGGGGCTTCACGCCCGAGCTGCTGCAGGAGACGATGGCGATCGTGCATGACCGCGCGAAGCAGCGGCTGCAGGACAAGCTCGCTCACGGCGCCGTGGCGTGGTGAGCGGCTGAGCCGGCCGGGGATCGAAGCCCGACGGCCGGTGCGGCCGTGGCGCCGGGTTGACCGTGCCGAGGCCGGCGGCGCGCGGCCGCCGCCCGTCAGCCCAGCGAAAGGGTGCGGGTGGCCTCCGGC
This sequence comes from uncultured Opitutus sp., assembly GCA_964513055.1. Taxonomy (GTDB): domain Bacteria; phylum Verrucomicrobiota; class Verrucomicrobiia; order Opitutales; family Opitutaceae; genus ER46. Next base: position 9,317 of record CAZENI010000144.1, on the reverse strand, counting down.
GTCTTGAGCGTGACGGCGCCGGTGCCGATGTCCAGGTGCACGGTGCGGTTGATCGTCCCGCCGACGTCGGACTGGACGGTCCGCAGGCCGTAGCGCGAGAGAAAGTCCGAGGTCGCGCGCAGGTTGCGCTCGCCGATCTTGAACGTGTCGACGGTGCACAGCACCGAGGCGCCCCCGGCGATGAAAAGCCGGCTGTTGCCGGCGTTGCCCTTGAGACCCTGGAACGCACGGAAGAGCAGGGGCAGCCCCGTGTCGGCGAACATCGCCGGCTGCTGCGCGGCCTTCTGCGGCGAGAGCTTGGAGTCCGGCAGCATCATATGCAGCAGCCCGCCCGCCCGGGTCGCGGGATCGTAGACGACGACGGCGACGCAGGAACCGAGCGCGTAGGTGCTGAGCGTGATGGAGGGGTTGTTCGACACACTCATGTCGCCAACTCCCACGACCACGCGCTGCGCGAAAAGCGAGGCGATGGTGGGTGAGCCCATGCCGATCAGAGGTAGACCAACAGGCGCTGGCTGATGGGCGTGACCTGGTTGTGGCTGCGGATCTTCGAGATGGTGCCGGGGCTGAGGGCCTGGCCTTCGCCGATCAGCAGCAGCCCGTGCGGACTGTAAATGCCGTTGGCGAGCACCATCCCGGGCTCGAGTTCGTGCAGCATGATTTCGCGGACCTGCTTCGGCAGTTGCACGAGATTGCTGACCTTGAGGAAAAGGCGGACGGCCTCCGGATCGTATTCCTTGCCCGAGCGCGCGAGGATGGAATCGATCGCGGCGGTCTTGGAGAGGCCGGATTCGACAAAGCCGACTGCGACGGAGAGGCAGCGGGCCGGCCAGGGGATGGCGTCGCCGGCGAGGCCGTCGGGGTAGCCGCGGCCGTCGTAGCGCTCGTGGTGGGCGCGGATGACCTCGCCGACCTCGGCGCGGCTGTCGACCAGCGCGGCGAGCGTCTGGCCATAGATTGGGTGGCTGTGCAGCATGCCGCGCTCGCGCTCGGTGAGCTGCTCGGGCTTGGTGCGGAAGGCGCGCATCATCTCGCGCGGCATGCCGATCAGTCCGAGATCGCAGAGCCAGGCGGCGGTGCGCAGCGCGTGGCGCTCGGTTTCGTTAAAGGTGTCGCTGACCGCCATCTGCGTGGCGAACTCGACGAGGGTCTTTGCCTGGCCGCCCAGCACAGGGTCGTAGGTGGTGAGGATGCGGCGGCAGAGCTCGAGGGAATTCTCGTAGCTGGCGGCGAGCTCGCGGTTGGCGGTGTCGAGACGCCGCTTCTGCTCCTCGAGATCGCGCACCTTGGCCTCGAGGGCGACGTTGGCGTCGCGGAGCTGCGCGTTGAGATCCTGGGTCTCGGCCTGCAGCGCGGCGTTGCGCGTGACGAGATCGTGGCGCTGGACGGCGTTGCGGACGGTGGCGACGAGTTCCTCGCGCAGCCAGGGCTTCGCGACGAAGCGGAAGATTTCGCCCTTGTTGATCGCGTCGACGATCGTGGGCAGCGCGAGCACCGCGGTGATCAGGATGCGCGAACATTCCGGCCGCAGCCGGCGGCTCTCGATCAGGAAGTCGAGGCCCATCATTTCCGGCATGCGCTGATCGGAGATGATGACGGCGAAGTCCCGCTCGGCGAGGATCGCGAGCGCCTTGAGCGGGCTGGTGACGGCAACGACGTGAAAGCCCTCGCGCTCGAGCGTGAACTTGAGCGCGGTGAGCACCACCGGCTCGTCGTCGACGATCAGGATGGTGGAAGGCGGCGCGGCCGGCGGCGGCGCCGCGTCGGGCGCGAACTCGGCCGGGGCGAAAGCCGCGCGGACTGGGGGGGAAGCGATCATGGATGCGCGGCCGCATATTGCGGCGGAGACGAGGCGGGTCTGGCCTCGCAATGGCGGGTGATGAAGTCGGCGATGTGATCGAGCCGGAGCTGGCGTTGCGCGGCGCCGTTTTCCCAGGCGGCGCGCGGCATGCCGTAGACGACGCTGCTGGACTCGTCCTGCGCGAACGTCGTCGCGCCGCGGTCGCGCAGCCGGAGCAGGCCCTCGGCGCCATCGCGGCCCATGCCGGTCAGCACGCCGGCGAGGGTGTGGCCCGGGACGCCGCCCTCGGCGGCCGACTTGAACAGCAGGTCCACGGCGGGCCGCTGGTGCCACACGGCCGGCCCGCGGGCGACGCGCACGCGATAGTGATCGTGTTGCCATTGGACGAGCAGGTGGAAGTCCCCCGGCGCGACGAGCGCGAGGCCCGCGCGTAGGCGATCGCCGTCCACGGCCTCGCGCACCTCGAAGGCGCAGAGGTCGTTCAGCCGATCGGCAAATGTCTTGGAGAACACGGGCGGGATGTGCTGCACGATCGCGATCGGCGGCAGATGCCCCGGCAGGCGCGTGAGCACCTCGCGCAACGCCTCCGTGCCGCCGGTCGAGGCGCCGAGGAGAATCAGGTTGCGGCCGGTCGAGGGCGTCGCTCCGGGCGGGCGCGCCGCCGGCGCGGGGCGGTTCGCGGTGAACGGCGGCGTGGTGCCGCGGCTGGCGCGCGCGGAGAGCCGTGCGCCCGCGGTGGCCTTGATCCGCGCGATGAGCTGCGGACCGAGATCGCCGAAGGAGTAGGGGCCGCCGGGTTTCGCGAGGACGTCGAACGCCCCGAGGCGCAGCGCCTCGAGCGCGTAGTCGGAGCCGCGCTGGGTCAGCGAACTCATGATGATCACGGGCAGCGGGCGCTGCTCCATGAGGATCTTGAGAAACGTGAGCCCGTCCATGCGCGGCATCTCGAGGTCGAGCGTGATCACGTCGGGATTGAGCTGCTGGATCTTGTCGCGGGCGGCGTAGGGATCGATCGCGGTCCCGACGACCTCGATCTCGGGGTCCGCCTTGAGCGCGTCGCTCACCAGCTTCCGCACGACGGCGGAGTCATCGACAATCAGGACGCGGATGCGGGGGGCGGACATGAGGGTTCAGGAGCCGAAGGGTTTGCGATAGACGGCGGGACGCACGACCTGCAGCGGCTGGCGCAGGTGCGTGAGGCTTTCCGAGTGGCCGACCATCAGGTAGCCGCCGGGCACGAGCCGCCGGGCGAGGCGGTCGACGAGTTCCTCCTGCGTCGGCCGGTCGAAATAGATCATGACGTTCCGGCAGAAGATGACGTGAAACGGCTCGGTGAACGGCGGCTGGCCCTCGAGCAGGTTCAGGTGATGGAAGTTCACGCGGTCGCGCAGCGCGGCCTTCACGCGGTAGTTTCCCTCCTGCGGCCCGAAGCCGCGCTGGAAATGCGAGCGCACGATCTCGGCCGGCAGCTTGCTCACCGTCTCGTGCGGATAGATCGCGGCGGCGGCTTTCGCGAGGATGCGGCGCGAGATGTCGGTCGCGTCGATCTGCCACGGCCACACCGGCAGGCAGCCGGCGAGCGTCATCGCGATGGAGTAGGGCTCCTCACCCGAGGAGCACGCCGCGCTCCAGACGCGCAGTTGCGACCAGCGCTCGGCCCGCGCGCGCTCCTGCAGCTCCGGCACGGCCTTCTGCCGCAGGAAATCGAAGTGCGCCATCTCGCGGAAGAAGAACGTGTGGTTCGTCGAGATGGCGTCGATCAGGTGGCCAAGCTCCTGTTCGGCCCCGGGTTCCTGCAGCAGGCGGCAGTATTCGGTGAGGGTCGGCACGTTGGTGGCGCGGAGGCGTTTGCCGAGGCGCGCGGAAACCAGTTGGCGCTTGTCGGGCCCCAGATTGATGCGGCTGCGTTCGTAAACGAGGCTGCGGATGAAATCGAACTCGCTGTCCCTCATGAGGAATATACCCGGGTAAATCGGCACGCTTCGTGTAAAATGTAGCCCGGTCAGCGGGAGTTTTTCAGGAGCGGCAGATTTTTCCGCCCGCCCTGATCCATGACGGACCGAACGTGCGCCGTTCCGCGGACGATCAATTCTATTCCGCGCGTGACGCGTGACTTGTGCGCAGCCCGCCACCCGTGGCACCGGCTTTGCTAAATCGCCGTCGCATGATCGATCCCATCTTCCAAACCGACAACTACCAGTTGGCGCGGAAGCTTCTGGACGCATCCGTCCTGCGGCACGAGGCGATCGCCACCAACGTGGCCAATGCCGAGACGCCGGGCTTCCGCCGCCTCGACCTCGCGCCGGACTTCGCCACCCAGCTCAAGGCGCGCATGGCTGCCGGCGATTTCGCGCAGTCCGCCGGCAGCATCCGGCCGCAGCTCACCGAGGATTCCTTTGCGCGCAGCATCCGCCCCGACGGCAACACCGTCGAGATCGAGCGTGAGCTGCTCGTGATGAATCGCAACGCCGTCGAATACGATTTCCTGAGCGAAATCGTCTCGAGCAACATCAAGCAACTGAAGGTCGCCATCACCGGCAGGGTGGTCTGACGCGCCGTCGCCGTCCATCCGCGTTCCGCCTCTTCTCGCCCGCCTCAACCTCGCCCTCCTCCTCGTGAACCTCATCTCGGGCATCGATGTCACCGCCGGCGCGCTCAACGCGCACAAGACCCGGCTCGACGTCGTCGCGCAGAACATCGCCAACGCGCAGACGACCCGCGGTCCCAACGGCACCGCCTATCAGCGCCAGATCGTTTCCTTCGAATCCGAACTCCTGCGCCGCACCAGCGGCGGCGGCGCGCCGCTGCAATCCGTGCGCATCGCCGGCATCTCCAGCGACCGCACGCCCGGCCAGCAGGTCTACAACCCGCAGCACCCCGACGCCGGCCCCGACGGGCTCGTGATGATGCCCAACGTGAATCTCTCGTATGAAATGGTCGACCTCATCACCGCGTCGCGCGCCTACGAGGCCAATCTCTCCGTGGTCAAGAACGCCCGCCAGATGGCGATGAAGGCGCTCGAAATCGGGAAATGAGCACCGCCGCCCCGCGCGCCATGTATCCGCTCTCTCGATTCCCGGTTCCCGCCTCTCCGTCCGCCGCCTAGCGCCCTCCTGTCATGTCTCCCATCGGCTCCATCAACCCTCTTCTCACTTCGCCGCTCACGCGCACTGATGCGCCGCTGCCGAAGATCGGGCTGCCGACGACGGCCCCCGGCGTCGGCGCGCCGTCCGACGGCTTCGGCCAGATGCTCGACGGGCTGGTCGCCACGGTCGATGCCAAGCAATCCGCGGCGCAGGCCGCCACCCGCAGCGTCCTGCTCGGCGATTCGGATCAGCTCCACCAGAGCGTCATCGCGATGCAGGAGGCCTCGGTGGCGTTCAGCATGATGGTCGAGGTCCGCAACAAGCTGGTCGAGTCCTACCAGGAGCTGATGCGCATGCAGGTGTGAGCGCCCGCCGCCCCGCCACCACGTTTACCGTCCCTGATCCTCCGCGATGAAGAATTTCACCCAGTCCCTCCTCGACCTCTGGAAACAGCTCGGCCTCAACCAGCGCGTGTCGCTCGTGGTCGCCGCCGTCGCCGTGGCCGGAGGACTCGCCGGCGTCGTGCTCTGGTCGCAGCGCCCCGATTATCAACTGCTCTACGCCCGCATGGGTGAAAAGGACGCCGCCGCGGTCATCAGCCACCTGCAGACGCAGAACATCCCGCACCAGGTCACCGCCGGCGGCACCGCCGTCCAGGTGCCCACCAACATGGTCCACAAGATCCGCATGGACCTCGCCGGCAAGGGCCTTCCGAGCGGCGACGGCGTGGGTTTCGAAATTTTCGACAAGGGCCAGTTCGGCCTCTCCGACTTCGTCCAGCGCACCAACTACCTCCGCGCCGTCCAGGGCGAGCTCGCGCGCACCATCGGCCAGCTCCAGGGCGTCCGATCCGCGCGCGTCATGATCGTCCAGCCCGAGAACCGCCTGTTGCTGACCGAGCAGGGCGTGCGCTCGACCGCCTCCGTCTTCATCGACGTCGGCGGCGGCCGCCTCGAGAGCGATCAGGTCAACGCGATCCGGCACCTCGTCGCCAACGCCGTCCAGGGCCTGGCCCCGGATCAGGTGGCGGTCATCGACAACCGCGGCCGCACCCTCTCCGAGGAGCTGAAGCAGGATCCCACGCTCGGCACCGCGTCCTCACAAATCCGATACCGCCAGCAGGTGGAGGACTACCTTTCCAGGAAAGTGGAGTCGATGCTCGCGACCGTGATCGGCCCGGGCAACGCCGTGGTGCGCGTGTCCGCCGAGATCGACACCGAGGCGACGACGCTGACCTCCGAGAAGTTCGACCCCGACGGGCAGGTCATCCGCTCGCAGACGCAGACCGACGACGTGACGAACACGACGGAATCGCGCGGCGCCGGCGGCGCCGCCGGCGTGAGCGCCAACGTCCCGGAGAAGAGCGCCGGCGCGCCCGAGACCGCCCGGCCCGTCTCCTCCTCCGAACAGCAGCGCAAGAACCGCACCACCACCTACGAGATCAACCGCACCACGACCAGCACCACGCGCAACCCGGGCACCGTGCGGCAGGTGACGGCCGCCGTCTTCATCGCCCCGCGCACGACCGTGGCGGCCCCGGTGATCGGTGCCGACGGCAAGCCCGCTCCCGCCGCGGCGCCGCAGGTGCAGAAGCGTTCCGCGCAGGAGCTCGAGGCCCTGCGCCAGGTCGTGATCAACGCCCTCGGCCTCAAGGCTGCCCCCGGCCAGACGCCCGACGCCCTCGTCTCGCTGCAGGAAACCGAGTTCCGCGCCGCCGAGCTGGGTGCGTTGCAACTCGAGGCCGTGCGCGCGAGCGCGCCCGCGTGGCAGAACTACGTCGAGCTCGCCAGCCGCTGGGTCGCCGTCGCCGGCGCGGCGATCGTGCTCCTGATCTTCCTTCGCCTGCTGAAGCGCCAGAAACCGGAGGCGGTCCCGATCGAGGTCCTCTCGCTCACCCCGGAGAATGCCGCGCGCAATCTCCCCAACGCCAGCAACGTGACGCCCGAATTGCTCAACGACCTGATCAAGCAGAAGCCGGCCAACATCGGCATCGCCCTGCGCGACTGGGTCTCCGCCACCAACGCGCCGGCGGGCAAGAACTGAGGCCGGCCCGCGCCCGACCGCCACCGCCGCCCCGCCCGCCATGACCGAACTCGACTACGGCAAGTTCTCGCGCCAGCAGAAGCTCGCGATTTTTCTCATCATCATCGGGCCCGAGGCGGCCGCGGAGGTGCTGCGCCAGTTCGACGACGCCGAGATCGAGCTGCTCTGCCGCGAGATGTCGACGTTCACCGTCGTTCCCTTGGAGGTGCAGCGGCTCTCGCTCGAGGAATTCGCCCCGCTCGTGGCGAAGAGCGTCGGCTCCGCCCTCGGCGGCCTCGCCTACGCGCAGCGCACGCTCGAAATCGCCAAGGGCGACTACAAGGCGTCGACGATCGTCGGCCGCATCGGCCCCGTCGTCGGGACCTCGGTCGAGGTCATCAAGGACATCTCCGAGATGGAGGGGCGGCAGATCTTCAACCTCGTGAAGCACGAGCAGCCGCAGACGATCTCGTTCCTGCTTTCCTACCTCGACAGCGCCAAGTCCGCCGAGGTCTTCGCCCTGCTCGGCCCCGATCTGCGCGAGGAAGTGATCGAGCGGCTCGGCACGATCGAGAGCACCTCGCTCGAACTCGTGAGCAAGATCGCGCGCAGCCTCGGCAAGCACTACGACAGCAAGGTGCGCCCCGCCTTCCACCGCAGCGGCGGCGTGCGCGCCGTGGCGGACCTGCTCAACCAGCTCGACAAGGAGATGAGCAAGAACCTGCTCGCGCGGCTCGAGGAGCGGAACGCCAACCTCAGCGCCGCGATCCGCAAGAAGCTGTTCAGCTTCGAGGATCTCAACCGCCTCCAGCCGGCGGATCTGCAGCGCGTGTTGCGCGAGGTGGACTCCGCGAACCTCGCCATCGCGATGAAGTCCGCGAGCGAGCCGCTGCGCGACAAGATCTACGGCGCGATCTCCAAGCGGGCGGCCGAAAGCCTCAAGGAGGAGCTCGAGATGCTCGGCCCGGTCCGCCTCAAGGACGTCGAGGCCGCGCAGGACACCATCATCCAGATTGTCCGGCGCCTCGAGGAAGAGGGCCAGATCGCGCTCGAGGTCGACGGCGCGCAGAGCGTGGTCGCATAACATGGCCTTCGCGAAGCTCATCGCCTTCGACCGCGCGCTCAGCAGCGTCGTCGTGCCCGGACAGAACGGCAAGTTCTGCTCCGAGGCGGAACTCGCCCAGCGCGAGAACGCCGCGTATCAGCGCGGCGTCGACGCCGCCCGGGCGCTCGCCGACCAGCAGATGGTCGAGTTTCGCGCGGACATCGAGCAACTCGGCGACGGGGTGTTCAAGAAACTCTCCGCCATCGAGCCCACGCTGGTGATGCAGTTGCGCGACACGCTGCCGGCCCTCGCGCTCGACATCGCCCGCCGCCTCCTTGCCGGCTACGAGCCGCCGCCGGAGATCGTTTCCCGCATCTGCGAGGAGGCCCTCGCGGAGATCTTCCCCGAGCGGGAGAACCTCGAGCTGAGCGTCGCCCCGCGCGACGCCGCCCTCCTGGAGAAGCTGAATCCCGCCTGGCTGCGCAGCTTTCCCGGCCTTCGCATCCGCGCCGAGGCGACCCTCTCGCCCGGCGACTGCCAGGTGCGCAGCCGCTTCGGTCTGACCGACGCCCGGCTCCAGACCAAGCTCACCGCCCTCGAGCACAACCTCTCGCCCACATGAGCTCGGTCGCGCCCCTCGTCGACATCCTGCGCTCGCAGGTCCGCCACCTGCCGCCGGTGCAGCGCGTGGGTTCCGTGACAGGCGTGGCCGGCCTCATCATCGAGTCGGACGGCCCCAATGTCGGCCTCGGCGAACTCTGCCTCGTGCGGTCGTCGCGCGACGATTTCAGCGTGCGGGCCGAGGTCGTCGGCTTCCGCGAGCACCGGGTGCTGTTGATGCCGCTCGGCGAGATGGCGGGGCTGCATGTCGGCTGTGAAGTCGCGGCCTGCGATCGGCCGCCGCTGCCGCGGATCGGGCCGGAGCTTCTCGGCCGCGTGCTCGATGCGCTGGGCCGGCCATTCGACGGGCTCGGCATGCTCCCGGTCGAGCGCCTCGCTTCGCAGAGCGGCGTGCCGCCCCATCCGCTGCGCCGCCAGCGCATCAAGACGCCTTTTGTGACCGGCGTGCGGGCGGTCGATGCGTTCATTCCGTTTGGCCGCGGTCAGCGCCTCGGCCTCTTCGCCGGCTCGGGCGTCGGCAAGTCGACCCTGATGGGCATGATCGCGCGCGCTTCCGAAGCCGACGTCGTCGTGATCGCGCTCGTGGGCGAGCGCGGCCGCGAAGTCCGCGAGTTCATCGAGAAGGACCTCGGCCCCGAGGGCATGAAGCGCGCCGTCGTCGTCGTCGCGACCTCGGACACGCCCGCGCCGCTGCGGCTGCGCGCGGCCTACACGGCGACGTCGATTGCGGAGGCCTGGCGCG
>CAZENI010000143.1:0-16425 GCA_964513055.1 uncultured Opitutus sp. | reverse complement strand
TGTTGTTGGCGGCGACGAGGGTCCACGGCGCCGCCAGCGTCGACGTCTCGGCGAACATCTCGTCGGCGGCGAGCACGTAGTCGTCCCAGCGGGAGCGGTTGCGGTAGTCCTCGGTGGTGATCTTGTACTTCTTGTATGGCGTCTCCTCGCGCGCCTCGAAGCGCCGGAGCTGCTCGTCGGGGGAGAGATGCAGCCAGAACTTCAACACGATGATGCCGTGCTCCGTGAGCTGGGATTCGAAGTCGTTCAGCTCGTCGTAGGCGCGGCGCCACTCGGCCTTGGTGCAGAAGCCCTCGAGCCGCTCGACGAGCACGCGGCCATACCAGGAGCGATCGTAGATCGTCACGCGGCCGGCGCGGGGCACGTGCCGCCAGAAGCGCCAGAGGTAGTGGTGCGATTTCTCCTCGTCGGTGGGCTTGGCGATCGGGATGACGCGGTAGTCGCGGGCGTCGATCGCGCTGGTCAGCCGGCGGATGGCGCCGCCCTTGCCGGCCGCGTCCCAACCCTCGAAGACCCAGACGATGGAGCGGCCCCGCTCGGCGGCGGTGCGGACGGCGCGGTTGAGCCGGCCGAGCCACTTGTCGCGCTTGGCCTCGTAGGCCGCCTCGGAGAGGTGCTGGTCGAGTGCGAGCGCGCGGAGGCGGCGCAGGCCGGCGGGCCGGAGCGACGTGACGCGGCGCGGCCGGGCAGCGGTGGCGGGCCGACCGTGCGTGCGCAGGTGGGCCTCGAAGCGCGTGAGCAGCAGCTCGGCCACGGCCAGGTTGCGGGAGCGCACGTCGTCGGCCTCGACGAGGTGCCACGGGGCGTCCGGCCGGTGCGTGGCGCGGCGCATGCGGGCGGCGAGCCGGGCGCGCCGGTCGTAGTCGCGGTGGTGCTTCCAGTCGACCTCCGTGACCCGCCAGGCGGTGTCGGGATCGTCCTCGAGCTCGCGGAGCCGGTCCCGCTGGGCCGGCTTGGAGAGCCGCAGCCAGACCTTCACGATCAGCGCGCCGTCGGCGGCGAGGAGGCCCTCGAAGTGCGCGAGATGGCGGAGCGTCTCCTCAAACTGGATGCGCTCGCGGGCGTTGCGCGGATCCTCGGCGAGGGCCTCCGCGTGCCAGCCGCCGGCGTAGATGGCCATGCGCCCGCGGGGCGGGAGCGAGCGCCAGTAGCGCCACATCGGGGGGCGCTCGCGTTCCTCATCGGTCAGATCGTGGAAGGCAAACGTCTCGACGCCGCGCGGGTCGAGCCAGCCGTTGAGGATGTTCACGACCTCGCCGCGCCCCGAGGCGACGTCGCCGGCGATGACGAGGAGGATCGGGAACGGGGCGGCCTGCAGCGCGACCTGGAGCTGGACGAGCGCCTCGCGCAACACGGGCACGCGCGTCTCGTAGTGGATTTTCGGCATCCGCCGCGGTTCAGTCGCCTTCGGCATCCGCGGAAACAGAAACCGGCGCGCGCGCGGTTGTCGAGGAGCGCGTGCCGGCGTGAAGCCACGGCGCGGCTCAGCGCTTCGGCGTCGGCAGCGGATACGCCGTGGTGTGAGCTGGTGGACGCGCGCTGCCGGGCGGCAGCAGGCGCGGCTGCGTGACAAAGGCGGCGCCGCGCTGCAGGGCCTGCACCCAGCCGGAGTGCGGCAGATAGGCTTCGGCGCCCTCGGGGCCGAGCTTGGCGCGGAGTTCGTCCCGGGCCCGGCCGGCGAGCGCGGTGATTTGACGGCGGCGCTCGGCGTCGGCGAGCGTGGCGTCCTGGTGCAGCGCGAGCGACTGGGCGGCGAAACTCTCGCGCACGGCATACACGAGATCGGGCGTCGCGGCCGGCAGGCCGAGGCGCGCCGTGAGCGTGCCGAGCGTCTGATATTCCCGGTCGCTGCCGCGGGAGACCGCGCCCCAGCGTTCGTCGCCGAGGGCGGCGCGCAGGTGGTCGTTGAGCGTGCGCTCAGCCTCGGCGCGCTGGCGCTCCTCCTCGGGCGTGCGCGGCCGGCCGGCGACGTTGTAGCGATCGTCGAAGGCCTTCCGCAGGGCGTAGAGCTGCTTGTATTCGTCCTCGCTCGCGAGGAGGTCGCCGAACTGGTCGATGATGGCGCGCGCGGACGGCGAGCTGCGCCGCTCGATCTCGGCGCGCTCGGCGGGCGTGAGCGCGGCGGCGAGATCGCGTTCCATCTCGGCGGTGAGCAGGCGCTGCTTCTCGCGGTCCGAGGGCAGTTGCACGTCGCCGGCGTCGGCGGCGAGCTCCCGCCGCATGTCTTCGTAGTCGCGCTCGATCCGGCGGAGCAGTTCCTGGCGCTCTGCGGGGAGGAAGCTGTAGCGGCCACCGCGCCACTCGTCGTTCCAGGTGTCGCCGAACGCCTCGCGCATCGCGCGCTCGAACTCGCGTTCGGCGGCGGTGCGTTCGGCGCGCTGCTCGCGGCTGGGCGGCGGCAGGTGGGAGCGGGAATTCCGCCAATAGGGCCCGGCCGGATCCGGTCGCTCGGTCGCGCGGGCGACGGCAGCGAGACGGCCGAACGCCCGCGCGGCTGCGAGCTGGCGCACGACGTCGAGGGGCACGCCGGCAGCCGTCATTGCGGCCGAGTCGCCGCTGGCGAGGGCGGCGAGGAGCGCGTCGGCCCGCGGCGCGTCCGTCGCGCCGGTCGGGGCCGCTTGGCGCTGGTCGCGGGCGCCGACGGAAGGGGGCGAAGCGGCCGGCGCCGGGCGGAAGAGCAGCACGGCGACCAGGGCCGCATTGGCGGCGAGGGAACCGGCGAGCAGGAAGGGAGACAGCTTCACGGGCGGGCGGGCGTGAGAAAAGCCCGGGGCCGCTCAGGGCGCAACGCCCGGATGGCGGAAAGTATGAGAGACGGGACCTGGCATTGGGCGGGGCGGAGACGGAGTTTGGAACATAATGCGGGAAGCCCTGAAAAACTCCGCGGCGAACGCAGGCGATTGGTCCGATCGGAGATTTCTCTTTTTTGGACAGGATTTGCAGGATCCAAACCAAGGATTTTCAGGAAAAGCGATCGAGCCTCCCAGGGAGACCCGCGCTCCGATCTCCGCCGCCGCCGCGCGACAGGCGCAGGCCGGAATGCGGCGGGTGACTCAATCCTCAGAATCAACAGACAGCGCCCTGACCCAGTCTGGCAGCCCATCTGCCGGGCTTTCTCAGCGTGGCGCGCCGGCTTTGGCCAGGATGTCGTCCACTTCCTTAAAGGAGTCGGTCAGCGGATCGTCCGGCTTCAGGGTGACGCCGTGCATCGACATCCAGCCCTGGAAATCGCTTCGAACCAGCTGGCGCAGAGACTCGCCGCGCGAGTTTCGTTCCCGAACGTCAGCTCCACGGGCGATGAGCAGTTTCACGATTTCCGGGTTCAAGCCCGCTTCTGGACGAGAGGACCTGAGTGTGACGACCACACTGAGCGGCGATCGGCCGTCCCAGTTTCGGGTGTTCACATCGGCGCCGGCCTCCAGCAACACGCGGATCGTATCGAGGTGCCATCCGCGAAGAGCGAACATCAGCGGAGTATCCCCGTCGTCAGCTTCACGTGGTCTGCCGCCGTTCCGCTCGTCACGAGATTGGGCAGGCTTGGGCCGCCATTCGAGCTCCGCGCCCCGCTTCAGCATTTCCCGCACGATATCCGCATATCCCATGTGCGCAGCGATCATCAACGGCGTCGCCCCCGCGAGGTCCTGTTCCCGCAGGCTGGCTCCCCGGGTGACGAGCAAGTGGGCGAGCGCGCGGTTTTTTGCCAGCATCGCGTTCATCAGCGGGGTCTGTTGGAGCTGGTTGCGGACATCCATCTCTGCGCCCGCCTTCAGTAACGCCTGCGCCACCTCGAGCGCCTCCGGGTCCGTGGCGCACATCAAGGGTGTGATCCGGGATTCCTTTTCGGCGAGATTCGGATCGGCCCCCAACTCCAGCAACGCGAGGGCAATGTTCCAGGCTTTGGCACGGAGGGCGTAGGTGAGGGGTGTCGCCCATTCCATGAGGTAGCTATGCTGATTGAGGACTTTGACGTCTTTCGCCAGGCGTCGCGTCAGGTCGGCATCCTTAAAGAGGATCGAGTGCGTCAGTTCCTCGACGCCGATCTTCGCTCCTTTCTCGATCAGCTCGTCGGCAATCTCACGGTGCTTTTGCACCATTGCGATCACGAGGGGGGTGAGGCCGTCTCCGTCATGGGCGTTCAGATTCGCACCGAGGGAAATGAACAGGTCGACGAGTTCGCCGCTACCTTTGCCGGCGGCTGCCATCAACGGCGTCCATTTCACCTTGTGAGGGCCGATCTTGGCATCGATTGCCAGGCCGGCAGCCAGCGCGCTGCGGACACCGGCCACATCACCTGAGAGCAGGGCTTCCCACATCCGCTCTTCCAGGGAACGGGTTTGACCGAGCACGTCGGTCGCGAGAAAAAGCGTCACCAACAGCAGCCGTTTCATCGACGAGGGTGTTAGGTGCTCTCGATGGTTGTTCAAGCTCTCGGTCGGGTAAGTCGGAAAAGCGACGGGGGGCCACGCCGCGCGCACTGCCAGGTCAGTCAAAAGACGTCGGGTCTTGATTCTTGATGAAATGACCCGGGGTTCCGGTCCGCCTTTTCCGGGGATACGGAAACGGTGGCGGGGGAGTTTGCCGGAGTGGTTCACTCCTCAATATCAGCAGACAGCGCCCTGCCTGCGTCGGGTCGGTGCCGACCTTCGCTCGGCCTCGCTGCGACCTCGAAGGTTAGTAGGGGCCGGGACCCTGTGGGCTCGGTCGGTTGGCCGCTGTTGGCTCGGGCTATTGCGAGGAGGCGATTCATCGCGAGTGCAAAGTGCAAAGTTTGACCCCCCTTTTGGGCGTGCCCCCCTTTTGGCCGCCCTTTTTGGCCGCCGTGATCTTCATGGGCGGCGGGTGGGTTTTGCGGGAAAGGGATACGCGACCTCTCTCTCCGAATCGGGCCGGGTTTGCCGGACATTTGGCCGCGAACTTTCGGCGGGGTCAAAAGTCGAATCGCGGCCGGCAGCCCTCCGATCCCCGCGGGCGCGGCCCGATTCGCTACGGCAACTCGTAGACCTCGACGAGGACGGTGCCGGTCGAGTCGCCCGTCTCCACCCGGACCGTGTAATTGCCCGCGGGCAGGGCGGCCACCCACGCGGCGTCACGGGAGTTCGGGGCAAGTTCGAAGGCGCCGGCCCGGGCCATGGCGGTGACGAGGTCGGAACCGCCACCCCAATTGTCGTTCGCGCCGATCTCCCGCTCTCCCGCGTAAAGTCTGAGTCGGGGATCCGCCGCGGCTCCGACGACACCGAGGGCCGACAGCGTCGGGCCCACGGCGCGGACCAGGACCCGTTTCTCCCCGCCGCCGGCCACGACAAATCCGGCGGTGATACCCCCGGCGGAATCCTTGAGCAGGGACAAGTTGATCAGGCGCGGGGTGGTTGCCGTGTAGGCTGCATCCGGAGTGGCATCGTAGACCTCGGCCAGCACCAAACCGGTGCCGCCGCCTACCCCGGATATTCGCATCGATTGATCTCCCGCCGGCAGCGCGACGCTGGCGGCGGCATCCCGGGAGGCCGGGCCGGAGAAGGCGAAGGCGCCTACGGCCGACATCGCCGAGGCCAGCGCGGCGGATGGCCCCCAATTGTCGTTCTCCCCGGTCTTGGTGCTCCCGGTGAAGCGCTCCAGCTTGGGATCCGCCAGCACGCCCGACACGCCGACCTGCGCCAGCGATGGCCCGGCGGCCCGGAGGACCACATCCTTGGTCCCAAATGTCCCAGCGCCGCCCACCACATAGCCGACGGTGAACGAATCCCCCGCTCCTTGGATGGGCGCGAGCACCGACAGATTCGCCAACCGGCTGAAGGATCCCGCCGTGCCTCCGGGCGGCCCGCCGGGATTGGCCACTAGATGAGCGCTCACCGTGGCGGCGGGGAGGCTCTCATTGTGCAGACGGTCCAGCGCGGTCACCGTATAGTAATAGGTCCCGGGCAACAGGCCGGCGTCCGTGTGGCTGGTTTCGGTTTCGTTGGCGGTGATCCGCACGATGTGGGCGGCGTCCTCGCGATCGATGGAGCTGCCCGTGGAGCGGTAGACCACGAATTGGCGGACCCGGTCCAAGGCGTTGCCGGTGGCGGGCGGTGCCACCCAGCTCAGCGTCACGTCGTTGCCGCGGGTTTGCGCCGTCAGATTGGCGACGGGCGGTGGCGGCTGGTCGTCCTTCCATGGCATCGGGGGAAGCAGGGCCGGGGTCCGGAACAGCTGGTCGCGCAGCGCATCGCGCACGCCCAGCGGGTTGCCCAGCACGCTGCGGGTGCTGAAAAAGGTCTGGCCCCGCACCTGCGGCTGCTGCCGGTTCAGGCGCACTTGGTCGGGCAACTGCGCCGGCTGGCTCCAGTTGGGGTCGGTTCCGCCGTTGTTCACCTTGTAGGCCGCCATGCCGCTGTAGATGTGGCGGCTCCCGCCCAACGCGTTCCACCAGGGCAGCAGGACGCCGTAGTTGGCGACGCTGAAGCCGACCGACCAGTAGATCTGCGGCGTGAGATAATCCACCCACGCCTGCTGGATCCACTTCCGGCTGTCGGCGTAGATGTCGCTGTAGCTCTGCAGGCCGTTGGTGGCCGAGCCGGCCGGGTCGCTGGCCCGGTTGCGCCAGATGCCGAAGGGGGAAACGCCGAATTTTACCCAGGGCTTCACCGCGCGGATGCTCTCGTGGCTCCGCTGGATGAACAGGTTGATATTGTCCCGCCGCCAGTCCTGCCGGTTGGTGAACCCGCGCGGATCGGCGGCAAAGGTGGCATCGTCGTTGAAGGGCGCGCCCGAAGCGGGCGGATAGGGATAGAAATAGTCGTCGAAGTGGATGCCATCCACATCATACCGGCGCAGCACGTCCAGGATCACGCCGATCACATGATCCCGCACCTGCGGAAGGCCGGGATCCAAAATGCGCAGACTGCCCTGGGCGAGCAGCCACTCGGGTCGGGTCCGCGCGAGGTGATTGGGCGCAAAGGAGGCCAGCGTGGCGACGTTGCTCACGGCGCGGAACGGATTGAACCACGCGTGCACCTCGAGGCCGCGCTGCCGGCAGGCGGCGATGAGGAAGGCCAGGGGATCGTAGGCAGGTTCCGGAGCCCGGCCCTGCCGCCCGGTCAGATCCGCGCTCCAGGGCTCGAGCTGGCTTTCATACATCGCGTCGCACTGGCTGCGCACCTGGAAGTAGACCGCGTTGATGCCGGTGGCCCGCAGCTGATCGAGCAGCTGGAGCAACTCGGACTGCTGCGCCGCCACGGACAAGGTGTTGGTGCTCGGCCAGTCGATGTTGGTGAAGGTGGCGATCCACGCGCCCCGCAATTCATGCTTCGGGGGGCTTTGTCCGACGCCGGACAAGGGCAGCAACATGAGAAGTGCGCCAAGGAGTGATCGGAGCGAAAGCGGGGTTGCCATCATCGGGCCGCGGGAAAGCTGATTTGCCGCGGGGGGCGGTTCCGAGGCAAGACTCTAACCGCGACGATTCGATCAAGCGGTGGCACGATCGAAGCGACGGGCAGTTTGGCCGAGCGTCAAAGCTGAGTCACGACCGCGGCTGGCGCCTTGTTAGCTCGAAATTTCACTGGGTAATTATTCCACATTTCAAATCAGAACTCAGCCGGACTCATGCAGTAGTCGCCAAACGGTGCCCTCTTTGGCGACTACTGCATGCGTCCGGCTCAGGCGGGGCGGCGCGGTGCGGCGGCGGAATTTGGGTGGCGGCAGGGGGGCTGGTGCGCACGCTGACGCGCTTCTGATGCTGCCATTCCGCTCCGACGAACACCTGCGCGCCGTGCTGATGCTGCTGCTCGCGAATCTTTTCTGGGGGCTGAGCTTCCCGGTGGTGAAGGCGATCCTGCTGCTGCACGAGAAACTGGTGCCGGGCGCGGGCACGTGGTTCTCGACGGTCTACACGGTGGCGCCGCGCTTCGTGCTGGCGCTCGCCCTGATGGCGATCTTCTGGCGCGGCTGCTGGCGGGTGCGGCCGCGCGAGTGGACGCAGGGCCTGATCATCGGGCTCTTCGCCTGCGGCGGCATGCTGCTGCAGAACGACGGCCTGCAGTTCACCGCCGCGAGCACGTCGGCGTTTCTCACGCAGCTCTACGCCATCCTGATCCCGGTGTGGATCGCGGTGCGGGCGCGCCACAATCCGGGTGCGCTGGTGTGGACGTGCTGTGCGCTGGTGCTCGCGGGCGTGGCGGTGCTGGGGCGGTTCGACTGGGAGCAGATGCGCTTCGGGCGCGGCGAGTGGGAGACGCTGCTGTGCTCGGTGTTCTTCATGGGCCAGATCCTCACGCTCGGCCGGAAGGACTTCGCGGAGAACCGGGCGCCGCAGATCACGTTCGTGACGTTCGTGACGCAGGCGGTGGTGTTCGCGGGGCTCGTGGCGGTGACGGCGCCGGACCTCGAGACCGTGCTGATCCCGTGGCGCACGCCGGCGTGGGTCGCGTTCACCGTGGTGCTCACGCTCTTCTGCACGATCGGCGCGTATTCGCTGATGAACGCGTGGCAGCCGAGGATCAGCGAGACCGAGGCCGGATTGATTTACTGCGTCGAGCCGATCTTCGGCTCGGTGATGGCGCTCTTCCTGCCCGCGTGGTTCTCGGTGTGGGCAGGAATTGAATACGCGAACGAGTCCGCGACGTGGACGCTGCTGGCCGGCGGCGGGCTGATCACGCTGGCGAACGTGTTGCTGCAACTGAAGCCGCCGGCGAAGGAGTGAGGCGGCTCAGCGCGGCGGCGTGGGCGCGGGGGACGGCGCCGCGGGCGCGGGCTGGCCCTCGGCCGGTGGGGCGACGGTGATCATGCGGGTGGCGGTGCCGGGGACGGGACCGCCGTGGGCGGCGTCGGTGGCGGTCGTGCTGAAGGTCATGACCTGGACGTTGGAGTTCTGGCCGGCGCGGTCGCTGCCGAGCGTGAGGGTGCCGCCGTCGGCGACCGGCGTGCCGCTGACGAAGACGGTGCGCTGGGCGTTGCCGGCGTTCACGCCGGCGGGCATGACGGGGTAGATGCTCTGGTTGCCGCCGACGCCGATGGAGCCGGGGGTGTTGGGCGGCGGCGTGGTGGCGTAGGCCATGCCGTTCTGGAGCATGTTCACCCATTGGGAATTTTGCGCGTAGGCGTCGGCGGCCTCGCTGCCGAGGGTGCGGGCGAGATCGGCTTTGGCGCGGGTGGCGAGCTCCTGAATCTGGGTGCGGCGCTGCGGGAAGGGCACGGAGGTGTCGTTGTTGATCCGCTGCGACTCGGTGGCGAAGGATTCGCGGGCGGTGACGACCTGGTTGGTCGTGGCGGGCGGCAGGCCGAGGCGGGTGACGAGGGCGTCGACGTTGCGCAGATCGGGATCGGCGGCGCGGCGGAGGGCGGAGTAGCGATCGTCGCCGACGGCGGCGCGGAGATCGGCGTCGAGCTGGCGTTCGGCTTCGCT
The DNA here is from genome assembly GCA_964513055.1 of uncultured Opitutus sp. GTDB lineage: Bacteria > Verrucomicrobiota > Verrucomicrobiia > Opitutales > Opitutaceae > ER46. The sequence goes on along the minus strand of CAZENI010000143.1, from coordinate 7,049 downwards.
GCGGGCGCGGAGCGTCTCGGGCGAGATGCGGCCGGTGAGGGACTCGCGCGGGAACTTGTCGTCGAAGGCCTTTTGCAACGCGTAGATCTTCTGGAATTCGGCCTCGGTCTCGATCGCGTCGCCATAGCGCGAGCGGACGATGCTGCCGCTCGGGGAGGTGCGCATCTCGTAGGCGAGGCGCTCGTCGGGCGAGAGCAGGGCGGCGATGTCGCGGTCGCGCTCGGCGCGGAGGAGGCGGAGCTTCTCCTTGTCGGAGGCGAGCTGGATGCCGCCGGCGCTGAACTTGGCCATCATCTCGTCGTAGTCCTGCGTGATGCGGCGGAGGGCGTCGCGTTTCTCCGGCGAGAGGAAGGCGAGCTGGGAGTTGTCGCCGCCGCCGAGACCGAGGTCGTCGCCGATGGCGGAGGTGAGGGCGTCGGCGAGCTCGCGGCGCGCGAGGAGGATCTGTTCGCGCGAGGCGGTGGGCGTGCCGCGGTTGCGCCACCAGGGGGCGTCGCCGGTCTGCTGCGCGCGGACGGCGCGGACGCGGTCGCTGACCTTGGCGAAGGCCCGGCCGAGGGCGAGGTCGCGCGCGAGGTCGGGGGAAAGGCCGGCGGCGCGGAGGGCGGCGGCGTCGCCGGAGGCGAGCGCGGCGCGGAGGGCATCGGCGCTTGCTCTGGAACCGGCGGCGGACGTCCGCACGGGGGTGGCGCCGGAGGTGGCGGGAGCCGGGGCGGGGGAGCGCGTGACGTAGGCCGCGACGAGGGCGGCGTTGGCCACCAGCGAGGCGGCGAGCAGGAGGGAGGCGGGTTTCACGAGTGGAATGAGGATGAGGCGAACGTAAGCGGAGCCGCGCGCGGGATTTGTCTTGGAAGCCGGGAAGTCGGGTGGCGAGACCTCGCGGTGGCGGGCGCGGGCGGACTGGCATTAGGCCCCAAGACCTGCCTGTGAAAGTGAACCACAGAGGCACAGAGCACACGGAGAAAGCCAGTTCCTGAAGCTGGGGTCGGCTCGGGGACTTCGGCTGCCGGCGTTGGGAGCAAACACGCGAGGAGGCGCGCGCGTCGCCGTGGGCGGCTCAGGGCACTTCGTAAACCTCGACCAGCGCCTGGCCGCTGAGGCTCGCGCCGGTGCCGCTGAGCTGGGCGGTGTAGCTGCCGGGCGGGAGCGAGAGCAGGAGGGCCGCGTCGCGCGAGGCGGGTGAGAGGGCGAAGGCGCCGACCTGCGCGGCGGCGGTGGCGACGGCGACGGCGTTGGCGGCGTCGTGCCAGTTGTCGTTGGCGGCGACCGTCACGCCGTCGCGAAAGAGGGCGAGCTGGGGATCGGCGAGCGCGCCGGTGACGCCGAAGGCCGCGAGGGTGGGGCCGATGCCGCGGAGGAGCACGGTGCGCGCGACCGGGCCGGCGATCACGAAGCCGGCGATCAACTGGTTCGCGGCGCTGACCTCGGTGCGGGCGGAGACGTTGATCAGCCGGGGCGTGGTGGCGGTGAACGAGGGCGAGCCGTCGTAGATTTCCGCGAGGGCGGTGCCGGTGGTGGCGTCGGCGCTGGCGAGTTGCGCGGTGTAGCTGCCGCCGACGGCGGTGGCGGCGAGCGCGGCGTCGCGGCTGTCGGGCGCGGCGAAGGGAAACGCGCCGAGCTGCCGTGCGAGCGCGCCGACCTGGGGATCGCCGGCCCAGTTGTCGTTGGCGAGCACGCGGGCGCTGCCGCTGAAGAGACCGAGCTGCGGATCGGGGAGCGCGCCCGTGACGCCGAGGGGCGCGAGCGAAGGGCCGGCGCCGCGGATGAGCAGGGTCTTGGTGCCAGAGGTGCCCGCGCCGCCCACGGAGAACCCCACGATCAGGGGAGTCGCGCCGACGCTGGCGCGCACCGCGAGGTTCGTGAGCCGTGAGGGGTTGGCGGCGTCGGGCGAAAGGAGGCTGAGCGCGGCGGGTGCGCTGGTGACGGAGCCGGCGGCGTTGGTGACGACACACGTGTAGTCGCCGGCGTCGGCGGCGGACGCGCGGGCGAGGACGAGGGTGGGTCCGGCGGCGGAGGCGGCCGCGGCGGCGGGCAGCGTGCCGTTGCGGCGCCATTGAAAACTGAGCGGGCCGGGGCCGGTCGCGGTGACGGTGAGCGTGGCGGTGCCGCCGAGCGCGACGGTCTGCGCGAGGGGCTGCGCGGTGATCACGGGTGGGGTGGCGACGGCGGTGGCCGCGCGGCGTTCGTAGATCACGATTCCGGTCTGCGGCGGGGCGGACATGTCGCCGGCGAGGAGGAGGGCGAAGCGGCCGTCGCGCGTGAGGTGGGCCCAGCGGGGCGCCTCGCCGGGTGCGGAGCCGAAGCCGGCGGACTCGAAGGTCCGGAGCAGTTTGCCCCCGAGATCGTAGAGGTGCAGCTCGCGGTCGAGCTGGAGGAGGTGGCGGCTGTCGCCGGTGAAACGCGTGAGCGCCGTCGTCTTCGTCATGCCCGCGAGGGCGCCGTCGAGCGTGCGGTGGACCTGGCCGCCGGCGGTGACGGCGTGACGGCCGTCGGGCGCAAACACGGCGTCAGGGAACTGCGTTTCGCGCTGCCACTGCATGAAGCCGTCGCTGGTGCGAATCAGCGTGGCATCGAGGCTCTGGGTGCCGGCGACCAGCCACGAGCCGTCTGGGGTTAGGTCAAGCCCGTTGGCGTCAGGCCAGCCGCCGGCAAAGGTTTTCCAACGCACGGCGCCGTCGCTCACGCGCAACTGGCGCACGTGGCTGTCACCGCTTCCACAATACAGAAACTGGCCGTCGGGGCTGAAGCGCAGCCGGCGCACCTGGCCGAATGCCGGCGCGCCGGCGGCGGGGGTCGTCCACGCGAAGGCGCCGGTCGCACGATCGACGAGCGTCACGCCGCCGCCGGTCACGCTGCCGACGGCGAGCCACCGGGCGTCAGGCGAGAAGGCGATCTCGAGCGACTCGAGTTTCCGCCCGAGGGCGGCGTCGGCGGGCGCGGCGGCCTTGGTCCAGAGCACGGCGCCGGTCAGGCCGTCGAGGAGGACGAGCTTGTTTTCCGCGGGGGTGTAGAAGGGCCGCACGGCCGGGTGGAGCACGTAGGCGACGAAGCGGCCGTCGGCGGACATGTCGCCGCCCCACGTCTCCCAGCCGGGAGCGTGCTCCCAGAGGCGCGTGCCGGCGAAGGTGTATTTGGCAATCCGTGACGCGGCGCGCAGCGCGCGGGCGTCGGCGTCCGTGGCGGCTGTCCGCCAGTTCGCCTGGCCGGGAAAGACCGCGAAGGTTCCTTCGCCTTCCGCGACCGCGCCGCGCCAGAAGCCGGTGGGCGTGGGAATCGCGGCGATGCGGCGGTAGTCGGGGTCGGGCGCGGGCGCGGGGGCGAGCGTGACGTCGAAGGGCGGGCGCGGGTCGTTGGCGAAACCGAGCGGGACGAGCTGCGTGAGGAAGCCGTCGGCGCTGAAGCGCACGTGCCAGTCATCGCGTGCGGGCAGCGCCTGCGTGAACGTGGTCGCGCCGCCGGCGGCGCCGGGCCCGGCGGCTGCGACCGGAAACCACGGCGAATACGGCGTCGCGACCTCGATGCGCACGGCGGGCGCGGGCGATGTGGCGGGTGCGCCGGCGAGCCGCACGGAGCCGGTGACGACGAGCGGGCCGGTGAGGACGGGCTGATCGCCGAGGTTGGTGAAGCGCACGCGGGCGGTCTGGGTGCCGGGCGGATCGGTGTTGCCGGGATCGGGATTGCCCGGGGTGGCGGCGAGGGGCTTGGGCGGCGGCACGCCGGGAGCGAGGGCGAACACGAATTGAAACGTGTAGTCCTTCGATTCGCCCACGGCAGGCGCGGGGCCGGCGCGGCCGTCGTAGACGCCGGCGGTGAGCGCCGAGGCGAAGCCGAAGTTCTGCGCGTCGACGACGAGCGAGCCGCCGTCGGGAAAGGTGGTGAAGGCGCCCGCGGGCGGCGGCCGGCCGTCGACGCTGAAGGTGAAGACGGTCTCGGCGGACGGCACGTCGTAGTGGTTGAGCAGCGCCGCGGCGATCTTCGGCGTGCGGCCGTCGAACGGGTAGACGAAGGTCGACTTGGCCGAGTAGGCGATGTGGAGGTTGTGCCATTCCTCGTGGGCGCGGAGCGGCGCGAACGCGGCGAACCCGAACGCGAGTGCGAACGAGACGCCGTAGAAGTGACATGGTCGGCCCATCACGAGCGCACGCTACGCGAGGGGCGGATTTCCGCGAAGGGAAATGGGTAAACGAGTTGTTACGGCGTGGCGGGGGCGCGGGGGAAGCGGGCGTCGTGCAGGAAGCCGGTGATCGTCGTCAGCGTCGCGCGGCGCCAGCCGAGCCAGGTGTGGGAGAAGGGCAGCACCACGTGGTCGCTCGCGCCGGCGAGGTGCGTCGAGGCGACGCTGACCTTGCCGTCGTGCGGGGCGGGCAGGCCGGTGCCGGGCCACGCCGCGAGCGGGCGGTCTCCGGCGATGATGCCGAGCGGGGCGGTGCGGGCCGGCCAGGGGCCGAGGGCGCGCGGCAGGGCGGAGTCGGCGGTGCCGAGGCGGTGGCCGTTGACGCCGGTGAACCAGCGAAACGGCGGCCAGCCAGCGAGGCGATCGGGGAGCTCGCTGCCGGCGTTCGGCGGCGCGAGCATGACGACGCGGCCGAGATTCTCCGGCACGCCGCACTCCCGCAGCCAGAGGCGCACGAGGATGCCGCCCATCGAGTGCGTCACGAAATGCACGCGGGTGCCGGGCGCGATCGCGGCGAGCTGCGCGGGCAGCCAGTCGGTCGCGAGGGACTCGAGCGAGTGCGTGCGCGACGGATACGTGGCGTTGAGCACGCGGTAGCCGTCGGCCTCGAGCGCGCCGGCGATCCGCGCCATCGAAGCGCTCGTGCGCCCGAGCCCGTGCAGCAACACGACGGTTTCGGTGCGGTCGGGTGCCGGGCGGGAGGCGGCGGAGGCGGCGGGCACGAGACCCAAACCCAGCAGGAGGAGGAAAAGTTTCACGCGTTGGCCGCGGCGGCCGCGCGCCGCCCGCGCACGGAAAGCCAGGCGCGAAGGGTGACGGCGGTGAGCACGATGACGCCTCCGACCAGCGCCCAGCCGGAAGGTTTCTCGTGCAGGAACAGCAGCACCCAGATCGGATTCAGGATCGGCTCGATCACGGGGATCAGCACGGCCTCGAGCGCGGTGACGTGCCGGATGGCGCGCGCGTAGAGCCAGTAGGAGACGCCGAGCTGCACGACGCCGAGCGTGACGAGGGCGGCCCAGCCGGAGGCCGGCAGCGGCGGGGCCTGCACGATCCACGGCAGGCCGACGAGGAAGGCGAGGACGTTGCCGAGGATGATCGACTCGATCGCGGAGCCGTCCTTCTGCTTGCGCAGCGCGATCGTCATGCCGGCGAAACACACGCCGCTCACGATCGCGAGCAGGTCGCCGTCGAGGTGGCCGAGGGTCAGGCTGTCCTTGAAGAACAGCGCCATGCCCCCGAGCGCCACGACGATGGTGAGCCAGTCGGCGCGCGTCGCGCGTTCGCCGAGGAGCCAGGCGCCGAGCAGGGCGACCCAGACGGGCGCGGTGTATTGGAGGAGGATCGCGTTGGCGGCGCTGGTCAGCGTGGTCGCGGCGCAGAACGTGATGGTGCACGCCGCGTAGCCGATCGCGCCGATCACCTGATCGCGCGAGAAATGGAAACGCAGCCCGCGGTTGGTGAGCAGCAGGAACAACGCGGCGATCGCGCCGCGCCCGCCGGCGACGGCGAGGCCGGGCCAGGTCGTGGCGACGAACTTGATCAGCACGCCCGCGAGGCTCCAGCACAGCGAGGCGCCGACGAGCAGGAGGACGGAGCGGGTGTGGGCGGCGTGCACGCGGGAAAGGTGCTGGATTGCGGGGTCGAAACCCGGCGCGCAATGCGAAAGACGCACCGCCGCGGGGGCGCCGGACGCGGCGGGGAACGTGGTCGACGCGCGCATCGGGGGCGCTACACCTGTTGCGCGGCGCGGGCCCACCACGTTCCATGAAGAAACCCACCGTCATCGCCCTGGCCGGCCTCCTGGTCGTGGCGGTGCTGCTCGTCGTCGCGGGGCGGCGTTCGGCGCGCGAGCGCGAGGCGGCGGCGGATGCGGCGGCGCGGGCCGCGAGCACGCCGGGCCCGGTGGCGAAAAAAACGGGCGCGACCGCGGCGCGCGGCAGCGGGCCGGCGGCGAATCCGAATCCGGTGCCGGCGCCGCCCACGGCTGCGGAGAAGGCGGCGCTGATCGCGAAGATCAAGCGCGACTACGACGAGATCCGGCTGAAGGCCTCGGCGGATTACACGGCCGCGGGGGCGTCGTTTCCGGGCGGGCTGAACGCGTTTTTGAAACAGCTCGCGCTGCTCGAGCGGGAGAAGCGCGCCGATTTCGCGCGGGTGCTCACGCCGCGCGAGCTCGAGGATCTGGAGTTGCGGGAGACCACGGCGGGGAATCTCGTGCAGCGCCTGCTCGGGTCGGCGCCGGAGACGGAGGAGCAGCGGCGCGCGGTGTTCCGGCTGCAGCGGGCGTTCGAGGATCAGTTTGCGCTGACGTTCGATCTCACGCCGCGCGCGCTGTTCGAGCGCGAGTCGGCGCGGCAGCGGACGCAGGAGGAGATCCGGGCGGTGCTGGGCGACGAGGCGTTTGGCACCTGGCTGCGGGGCGAGGGCGACGACTTTCCGCGCTGGGTGGAGTTTGCCGGGAAGAACGGCCTGCCGCCGACGGCGCCGCTCGAACTCTGGCGGGCGAAGAACGAGTTTACACGCCGGCGGCTCGAACTCGCGGCGCAGAAGCTGCCGCCCGAGGCGTTGCAGGGCGCGCAGGCGGCGCTCGCCCAGGAGATGGAGGCGCGGGCGATGCAGATCGTCGGGCCCGGCCTGCTGCAGGCGGCGCGCAACGACGTGCTGGGGTGGCTGCCGAAGCGGTAGAGGCGGGGCGCGGGCGCCAGCGCAAGCTCCAAGGACCAAGCTCCAAGCTCCAGAGAAACACGTGTGCCCATCGCCTTACGCTCTGGGAATTTCGTGTCGTTGTAGAACCGGCCGCGGGCCGGTTGAAGCCCGGCCAGCGGCCGGGCCTACCGTTCAAGCGCGAGGGGCGATTGGCATTACTCCCCGG
>CAZENI010000142.1:0-16453 GCA_964513055.1 uncultured Opitutus sp. | reverse complement strand
GACAAGTCCGGCCGCACGCTGCAGTTCGTGCCGACCGTGCGCCACCGTCTCCCGGGGCTGGAGATCGACTACGGTGTGAGTTTCTCCAACTCGGAGACCTATTACGACTACGCGCCCGATGGCCGGCACTTCCAGTCGCGGCCGAAGGGTGCGGTCAGCTACCGGCTCGCCAACATCGGTTTCACCGTCGATCGCCGCGAGAGCCTGAAGTGGCCGAAATACGCGCACACCGCCGGCGCGGACTTTTTCAATCTCGCGAACTACGGCACCATGGTTCTCACGCAGAGCGATCGCATGAGCGAGGACGAGGTCCGCACCGCCAAGCTCAATGCGAAGAAGACCTTTGCCTTCGCGGTGCCCTTGATCGTGAAAACCGGCGGCGTGATCCGCCAACAGGAACGCGCCCTCGACAACTTCTCGAAGCGCTACAACTACACCGGCGCCGACGGCAACCCGAACAACGCCGACGATCTCGGCACCCTCGGCCAGTTTCTCGACACGACGCCGAAGTGGACCGATTCCAACGAGGGCTACCGTCCGCCGCCGTGGGCCAATCCCTTCGCCGTCGCCCGGCATCAGGCGCTCAACCCGGGGCTCTGGCGCGAGGACACGGCGTTCACGGCCAGCTCCCGCCTCACCGGCGATCGCAGCATCACCGAGACCGTCACCTCGGGCTACGCGATGGGCAACCTCCGGCTCGCGCAGCTTTCGATCCTCGGCGGCGTGCGCATCGAGAAAACGGAGACGGACGCCGAGGGCCCGGTGACCGTCGCGGGCGTGGTCCGCCGCCTCCGCCGCAAGGGCTCCTACCGCGACGTGTTTCCCGGGCTGCACCTGCGCTACGCGCCGCGGCGCAATCTCGTCTCCCGCCTGAGCTACTCCTCCGGCATCGGTCGGCCGTCCTTCGACGCCATCATGCCGGCCGACATGATCAACGACACCGCGCAGACGGTGACGATCCGCAACGCCGGCCTCAAGCCGCAGTATTCGGATAACTTCGACGCGACCGTGGAGTATTATTTCGAGCCGGTCGGCTCGCTCACCGCGAGCGTGTTCATGAAGCAGGTGGAGGATTTCCAGTTCACCGACACGAGCCAGTTCGTCGGCACCGGAGCGGACAACGGTTTCGACGGGCAGTATGCCGGCTACCGCATCTCCACCACGCGCAACGGCGGCAGCGCCCGGTATCGCGGCCTCGAGCTCGCCTACCAGCAGCAGTTCACGTTTCTCCCCGGCTTCTGGCGCGGCTTCGGCTTCTACGCGAACTACACGCGCCTGCTCACGCGCGGCGACTACGGCGGCGCCACCGTCACGTCGACCGTCGCGGGCTTCGTGCCGAAGACCGGCAACGTCGCACTGACCTACCTCGGCCACGGCCTCAACCTGCGCCTCAACGCCGTCTGGCGCAGCGAGTATCTCGTGACCAACAGCGCCAATGCCGCGCTGCTCGTCTACCACGAGCCCAAGCTGCAGGTGAACCTGAAGACCCGCTACAACTTCAACCGCACGACGGCGGTCTTCTGCGACATCGAGAACCTCAACAAGTCGCCCATCACCGAGACCTGGGTTGGCTCCAAGGACCGTCCGAACCAAACCCGCATCGTCGTCGCGAAAGTGGTGGCCGGCGTGATGGGAAGGTTTTGAGTGCCGGGAGGCGCGCCGTCCGATCCCGCCCCGCCGCCCCCGGGCGGAAGCCGGACGGCGCCCCGCTTCTGCTTTCATGTCCCGATTCCTTCCTGCCCTTTCCGCTGCGCTGCTGACGGTCGCCGCGGCCGTCGCCGCCCCCGCCAGGTTCCCGAGCTTCCCCGCCGTGGAGCCTGCCGCTGCGGCGCAGACGCTGCGCGTGAAGCACGGCTTCACGATGGATCTCATCGCCGCCGAGCCGCTCGTCGCGAGCCCGGTGGCGATGTGCTACGACGAGCACGGCGCCGCCTACGTGGTCGAGATGCGCGACTATCCCTACACCGACGCGAAGACGCACCAGGCGTGGAAGGACAACACGACCGATGCGCCGATCGGCCGCGTGCGAAAATTGATCGACCGCGACGGCGACGGCGTCTTCGACGAGAGCACGATCCTCGCCGACGGCCTCTCGTGGCCCACCGGGATCTGTTGCTGGCAGGGCGGGGTGTTTGTCACGGCGACGCCCGATGTGTGGTATTTGAAAGACACGGACGGCGACGGCCGCGCGGACGTGCGCGAGAAGGTCTTCACCGGCTTCCGCAAATACAACGTGCAGGCCGTCATCAACACGCCGCTCTGGGGCCTCGACAACCGCATCACCTTTGCCGGCGGCAGCAACGGCGGGAGCGTCACGAGCCTGAAGCACCCGGAGGTCAGCCCGCTGCGCGTGGCGCGGCACGATCTCCGGATCGATCCGCGCACGGCGACGATCCAGACCGTCGCCGGCGGCGCGCGCTTCGGCCATGGCATGAACGACTGGGGTGATCGTTTCCTCTGCAACATCCGCAATCCCGCGCAGCACGTCGTCTTCGACGGCACGCTCTCCGCGCGCAATCCGCTCCTGCCGGTGCCCAATCCCGTCTACGATGCGCGCGAATCGGGCGATCAACTGCCCGTAATGCGGATCAGCCCGATCGAGCCGTGGCGCGAGCTGCGTGCGCGGCGCTGGGTCGCGGAGAATCACGCGGTGCCGCGCAGCGAACTCGTCGCGGGCGGCGTGTTCACGTCGGCGGCGGGCATCACGATTTACCGCGGCGCGGCGTATCCCGCGGAGTATCGCGGCCAGGCCTTCGTCGCGGAGGTCGCCAACAATCTCGTGCAGCGCCAGCGCGTGGTGAAGGATGGGGTCACGTTCAAGATCGAGACGGCGGACAAGGACGCCGAGTTCATCGCGTCCACCGACCTCTGGTTCCGCGCGGTCAACTTCGTCAACGCGCCCGACGGCACGCTCCACGTCGTCGACATGTATCGCGAGACGATCGAGCACCCGTGGTCGATTCCGGATGACATCCGCGAGCAACTCGATCTGGAGAACGGGCGCGACCGCGGCCGGATCTACCGGCTGGCGCCACCCGGCTTCAAGGTGCCGAAGCCGCCGCGCCTCGGCGCCGCAAGCGTCGCCGAGCTGGTCGCGACGCTGGAGAATCCGAACTCGTGGTGGCGCGAGACGGCGCAGCGGCTGCTGTTTGAGCGTCGCGATCCGGCGGCCGTCGCGCCCCTGCGTGCGCTGCTGACGCAGAGCACGGCCGAGCTGGCGCGGCTGCACGCGTTGTGGACACTCGACGGGCTCGACGCGCTGCGCGACGAGGACCTCGCCCGCGGTCTTGCCGATCGCTCCGCGGGCGTGCGCGAGCACGCGGTGCGGCTGGCCGCGCCGCGGCTGGCGAACGCGACCGGGCTGCGCGCGGCGGTCTTCGCGCTGGCAACCGACCCGGAGATTCGCGTGCGTTACCACGTGGCGTTCGCCGCCGGAGGCGTGGCGGACGACGCGGCGGTGGCGGTGGCGCTGGAGATTTTGAAGCGCGACGCGGGCGATCGCTGGGTGCGGTCGGCGGCGTTGAGTGCGCCGCCGGACCAGTGCGTGCGCCTCGCGGCGAAGCTGCTCGCCGATGCGGCGCGGCCGGGCGGGGAGGGCGGGCGCGAGGTGGTGCGGCAGCTCGCGTTTGTGGCCGGTGCGCAGAACCAGCCGGCGAATCTCGCCGCGGTGTTCGGTGCCTATGCCGGGGCGCCGCGCGCCGCGGAGATCGAGGACGTGTTCTGGACCGGCCTTGGCGACGGGTTGCGCCAGGCGGGGCGCAATCTGCGCACGGCCTTCCGTGACCCGAACTCAGCCGCGGCCCGCCGCGTGACGACACTTCTCGCCGACGCGTTGCGCGTCGCGCAGGCGGGCTCCGGCGACGTGGTTGCGCGGACGGCCGCGGTGAAGCTGCTCGGTTACGACGACTTCGCGAACGTGCGGGATGCGTTCGCGCGTCTGCTCGCGGCGGCGGACGTGCAACCGGTGCAAGTCGCCGCCGTGAAGGCGCTCGGCGGTTTCACGCACGCCGAGGTTGCGAAAACGCTGCTGGCCTCGTGGCCCGGTTACACGCCCGCGGTGCGCGAGGAAGTGCTCGCCGCGTTGCTGGCGCGGCGCGAGCGCGTCGGTGCGCTGCTGACGGCCATCGAGGAGAAGATCGTGAGTCCCGGGCAGGTGAGCGCCGCGCGCCGCACGCAGATCGCGGCGCATCCCGACGCGCAGATCAAGGCGCGCGCGGCGAAGGCGTTCGGCCAGGTCGCGTCGGCTTCACGACGCGAGGCCGTGGAGAAATATCAGCCGGCGCTCGCGTTGACCGGTGACGCCGCGCGCGGCGCCAGGGTCTACGACAACGTTTGCGCGGCGTGCCACCGTTTCGCCGGCCGTGGCGTCGAACTCGGGCCGAATCTCGAGACCATCCGCGGCTGGGACCGGGAGAAGATTCTCCTCAACATCCTCGATCCGAACCGCGAGGTCGCGGCGAGCTACATCGCCTACGAGATTGAATTGAAGGACGGCGGCTCCGTCTCGGGCATGATCGCCGAGGAGAATCCCGGCAGCATCAAGTTGAAGCGCATCGGCGCGGCGGAGGAGACGATCCTCCGGCAGAACATCGCGAGAATCACGAGCTCGGCGCAGTCGCTGATGCCCGAGGGACTCGAGGCCGCGATCGCGCCGCAGGACATGGCGGACCTGCTCGCGTTTTTAGCCGCTCCATGATTTTGCGGGGGGAAACAAAACCGCTGATGAACGCTGATGGCCGCTGATTTCGGATTCATCAGCGTCCATGAGCGCTGATTAGCGGTTTCCACTCTTATGATCCGTTTCTTCCTTTTCGCCGCAGTCCTGATCGTCGCCGTGAGGGCCGCCGAGCCCGCGTTCGTTCTCCGTGCCGGGGCGGCGCGCGCGGACATCACGCCCGAGGTCGAGGTGCTCAATTGGGTCACGGGCAAACCCTACGGCACCGTGCTCGATCCGCTCTTCGTGCACGCGCTCGTGCTCGATGACGGCCGCACTAGGGCGGCGCTCCTCCGGTGGGACCTCGTCGATGTGTCGGAGTCGGCGCGCGATGAAGTCCGGCAGGCCGTGGGCGCCGCGCTCGGCATGCCCGGGGAAAACATCCTCGTCCACGCGAGCCACACGCACTCGGCGCCGTGGGCGCCGGTCTATCGGGCCGGCCACCGCGGCGCGGAGCGCGACACGTGGTGGGCGATCCGGCACATGCCGGCGCAGAACGCGTTTCCGCCCTACCAGCGCTGGATGGCGAGATTAATCGCCGCGAGCGTCGAGGCGGCGCAGCGCGCGCTGGCGGGCGCGCGGCCGGCGAACGTCGCCATCGGGCGCATCGCGGTAAGCGAGTTCCTGCACAACCGCCGCCCGCGGGCGCCGGCCTGGGGTCTGGCGACCGACGTGAAGCCGGCGCCCGTGATCGGCGTGAGTCATCCCGACTGGAATCCCGAGGTGCTCCAGGGCGGCGCGAGCTTCGGGCCGATGGACCGCACGCTGGCACTGGTCTCGTTGCGCGGCGTCGACGACAAGCCGATCGCGTCGCTCTTCCACGTGGCCTGTCACGCCGTCTCGATCTACCCGTCGAATCCCGCGCTCTCGGCGGACTGGCCCGGCGCCACCTCGCGCACGATCGCGGCGGCGCTCGGCGGCGAGAGCCTGTTTCTCCAGGGCTGCTGCGGTGACATCAACCCCTGGCGCCGCGGCGAGGGCGCGGTTGCGACGATGGCCGGCGGCCTTGCCGCGAAGGCGCAGACCGCGGCCCGCACGGGCGTGAAACTCGCCGTCGCGCCGCTGCAGGTAGGCCGCACCACGCTGCAACTGCCGTTGACCCCCGAGGCGAAGAAACGCCTCCAGGCGGAGACGGTGGCGGCGGAAATCCAGGTCATCGTCTGCGGCCCGCTGGCGATTGTCGGGCTACCCGGCGAGCCGATGACGGAACTCGGCCTGGGCATCCGGGAAAAGTCGCCGTTTCCCCAGACGCTCGTGCTCGGCTACTCGAACGGCAACGGCGCCCACTACGTCGGCATGCCCGGCGAGAAGGCGCGTGGCGGCTATGAGACGACGGCGGCCGGCGCCGGCACGGACGAGTGCGGCGCGCTGATGGTGGACGCCGCGAGCCGGCTGCTGGCCGAGGTGTTCGCGAAGTCCGGATACGCGACAAAGGCGCCACGGAAACCGTGAGCGGGTCGCGTTCGATTCAACTTCCGAGGTGGAGCAGCTTGTGCCCAAGCCGCTGGTTTGAAAGCGTGCGGAGAACCTGAAAGCGCGTTGGGGACAACGCGCTCCACCTTAATGCACCAACTTTCCCGTCGTGAGTTTATTCGCAGCTCGGCGGCGGGTGTGGGAGCCGCGCTTGCTACCTCATCGCTCCTGCGCGGCGCGACCTCCGCGTCGTCGCTGCACCTCGCTTCGTTTCGCTTCGATGTGACGCCGCCGCCCGGCCACTCGCTCTGCGGCGGGTGGATCAAGCCGGTGAGTGCGGTGGACGATCCGCTGGAGGCGATTGGGCTGGTGCTGCTCGGGGCCGGGGCGCCGATTGTGATTTGCGCCGTCGACTGGACCGGGATTCTGAACGAGGCGCACGTGGCCTGGCGGGCGGCCCTCGCGGAAGCGGCGGGAACAACGCCCGAGCGCGTCGCCGTCCATTGCGTGCATCAGCACAACGCTCCGCTCGTGTGCTTCGACGCTGAGCGCATGCTCGCCGCGCAGACGGACCTGCCGCGGGTCTTCGATCGTGACTTTCACCGCCGCTGCCTCGACGCCGCGCGCGCGGCGGTGGCGGCGGCGCTGCCGCGGAGCCGGGCCGTCACACACGTGGCCCACGGTCGCGCGCGGGTGGACGAGGTGGCGTCGAACCGCCGCGTGGCCCGCGATGCGAACGGCCGGATCACGCGGATGCGCGGCAGTTCGAACAAGGACGCAGCCCTCGCCGCACTGCCTGAGGGCGTGATCGATCCGTGGCTGCGCACCGTGGCGTTTTTCGAGCGCGGGCGGAAGCTCGCGGCCTGTCACTACTACGCGACGCATCCGATGAGTTATTACGGGGATGGGCGCGTGAGCAGCGATTTCTGCGGACTCGCGCGCAAGCGGCGGCAGCAGGATGAACCGGAGTGCTCGCACCTTTATTTCACGGGCTGCGCCGGCAACATTGCCGCCGGCAAATACAACGACGGCAGCCCGGCGTCGCGCGTGCGGCTGACGGAGCGGATCTATCGCGGCCTCGTGGCGGCGGAAGCGGAACTGCGGCCAGAACCCCTGGCGCAGGTTGCGTGGCGCACGGAATTGTTGCGGCCGGCGTCGAATCCCGCGCTGGGCCCCGGCGCGCTGGCGGAGTTGATGCAGAAGCAGGGCGACAACGTCGTCGCGCGCATGCGGCCCGCCTTCAAACTGGCGGCGCTGCAACGCGCGGAACGCCGCGTGCCGTTCGTCCTCTCCGCGCTGCACCTCAACGACCTCTCGCTCCTGCATCTGCCCGCCGAGCCGTTTGTCGAGTTCCAGTTGCGCGCCCAGGCCGCGCACCCCGGCCGCCAGATCGCGACGGCGGCCTACGGTGATGGCGGCCCGTGGTATATTCCGACGCGCTCCGAGTTTCCCGCCGGCGGCTACGAGGTCGAGCATGCGTTCTGCGCGCCGGAAACGGAGGCGCTGCTGTCCGAGGCCATCGCACGCTTGCTGACGTGAGAGGGAGCGGCTTGTCCTCAAGCCGCCGGTTTCCCAGCATGTGACATCCTCAAAGCGCGTTGGGGACAACGCGCTCCACCCCGCACCCCTTCCATCACCCTATGAAACTGGTTTTCACCGCCTGTGTGCTTCTTGCCGCGTCTACCGCCTCGGCGTTCGCCGCCGCCGCGGCCCGGCCCAACATCCTCTTCGTCATCTCCGACGATCAATCCTACCCACACGCGAGCGCCTACGGCACGACCTGGGTGAAGACGCCGGCCTTCGATCGGGTGGCGCGCGAGGGCCTGCTCTTCAACCGCGCCTACACGCCCAACGCCAAGTGCGCGCCGTCGCGCGCCTGCATCCTCACCGGCCGCAATTCGTGGCAGCTCGAGGAAGCGGCGAATCATGCCGGCAATTTCCCCGCGAAGTTCCGCGGCTTCATGGAGGCGCTCGGCGCGCACGGCTACACCACGGGCTTCACCGGCAAGGGCTGGGCGCCCGGCCTGCCGGGCGAGATCGACGGCAAGCCGCGCCAGCTCACCGGCCCGGGATTCAACCAGCGGAAAACGCAGCCGCCCACGCCCGCCATCGGCACCAACGACTACGCCGCGAACTTCGCCGATTTCCTCGCGCAGCGGCCGGCCGGGCAGCCGTTCTGCTTCTGGTTCGGCGCCACCGAACCGCACCGCCGCTACCAGCCGGGCTCCGGCGCGAAGCTCGGCGGCAAGACGACCGCGCAGATTCCGCGCGTGCCGGGCTTCTGGCCCGACAACGACACGGTGCGCCACGACCTGCTCGATTACGCCTTCGAGATCGAATACTACGACTCCCAGCTCGCGCGCTTTCTCGACCTGCTGGAGAAATCCGGCGAGCTCGCCAACACGCTGATCGTGGTCACCTCGGACAACGGCATGCCGTTTCCCCGCGCGAAGGGCGCCACGTATGAGGTTTCCAACCACCTGCCGCTCGCCATCCGCTGGGGCGCCGGCATCGCGCGGCCGGGCCGGGTGGTCGACGACTACGTGAGCTTCATCGACTTCGCGCCGACCTTCCTCGACGTCGCCGGCGTGGCCGAGGGCGCCAGCGGCATGGCCGCGATCACCGGGAAGAGTCTGTCACCGATTTTCAAGGACACGGCGCCCGCCCCCGGCAGGCTGCAACCCGGCCGCGATGCGCTGCTCGTCGGGCAGGAGCGGCATGACACGGGGAGGCCGGACGACGTGGGCTATCCGGTGCGCGGCCTGCATCGCGACGGCTTCCTCTACCTGCATAACTTCGAGCCGGCGCGCTGGCCGATGTGCGATCCGATCACGGGCTACCTCAACACCGACGGCAGCCCGACCAAGACCTTCATCCTCGCGCAGAACCGGCTCGGCGTGAACCACTGGCGCTGGGAGCTGAACTTCGGCCGCCGCCCGCAGGAGGAACTCTACGATCTTCGGGTGGATCCGGACTGCCTGAACAACGTGGCGGCGGAGAAGGCCCACGCCGATCGCCGCGACGCGATGCGGCAGCAGCTCTTCACGGAGTTGAAGGCGCAGCAGGATCCGCGGATGGCGGGGCAGGGCGCCGTGTTCGACCGGTATCCGCACATGGTGACGCGCGATTTCTACGGCCAGTTCATCCGCGGCGAGAAGCCGAAGGCAGGGTGGGTGGAGGCGACCGACTTCGAGGCGGCCGGTTTCGATCCGGAGCGGCCGCTGCGCTGAAGGCGTTTGGTTTCCTCCGAGGTGGAGCGGCTTGACCGCAAGCCGCGTCAGGGCGTGCGAATGCGGCGTGGCCTTTGGGCGACCCCAAACCAACGGCTTGGGGTCAAGCCGTTCCACCCGCAGCGTGCGCGTCGCGCATAAGCATTCGCGCGAGGTGCGAAATCGTCAGTCGAATGTGCGCACGGGGCCCTTTCCTTCCCGGTGGCGCGGGCGCAGGGTGGGCGAAATCCCTTGGTCCGCGGCGCATTCGCGCGCGGCGGTCAACCCCTGCTCATCATGATCACGCCACGAACCGGAACGCCCGCCCGCGTGCGCCGCTCGCTCTTTCTGCTCGCGACGGCGCTGGGCGCCACCGCCGCGCTCTCGCGCGGCCAGGCCGTCACGCCGGCGGCCGCCCCTGCGGCGGCCGCCGCCGGCGAAGAGGTCGTCGAGTTGTCGCCGTTCATCACCACCGCCGGCTCGGAGAAGGGCTACGTCGCCACCAGCTCGCTCGCCGGCAGCCGCGTCAACACGCCGCTGAAGGACATCGCGTCGCAAATCGACGTGCTGACGCTGGAGTTCCTCAACGATATCGCGGCCGTGAACCTGGAGGAGGCGGTGGCGTTCAGCACCAACAACGGCGGCCCCAACGAGCAGAACACCGGCGCGAGCGATGGCGTCACCAACACCCGCGCCGGCGGCCGCGCCCGCGGCTTCGACGCCATCACGCAATCCGCGGACTTCTACGCGACCAACTTCCCGAGCGATTTCTACAACGTCGAGCGGCTCACCATCGCCAACGGCCCGCAGTCGATCCTCTTCGGCCTCGGCAACGCCGGCGGCGCGATCGACACCTCGACCAAGCGGGCGCTGATGCGGAACCGACACGAGGTCGCGCTGCGCGCCGACAACAACGGCTCGTTCCGGACCACCGCCGACTTCAACCGCGTGCTGATTCCGCAGAAGCTCGCGCTGCGCGTCGCGGCCGTGAGCAACGACGGCCGGAGCTACGTCGAGGATGGCTTCAACCGGCAGAAGCGGGTCTACGGCACCGTCACCTGGCGGCCCGCCGCCCGCACGACCGTCCGGCTCAGCGCCGAGCGGATGAGCCAGCGCGCGTCCAACCCGAGCAATTACATCGCGCAGGACTTCGTCAGCCCGTGGATCGCCGCGGGGAGTCCGCTCTACGACAACTCGACGGGCAACGCCGCCATCACCGCCGCGGCCTTCCCGCTCCTGAACCGGGCGACCAACGCGCTGCGCGTCGTCTCGTTTGGCGCCGCGACGCCCTCCGTTCTCGTCTGGAACGGCTCCGGTCTCACGCGCGGCCCGCACCAGCTCGCCGGGGTCGACGCCACGCGAGTGGGATCGATCACCGACAACGCGATTTTCCCGACCGACCGCGACGTGCGCGTCGGCGCGCGGATGAATTTGCTGCACGGCCAGCTCGTGCGCGGCGCGGTGGAGCAGCGGATCACGGACAAGTTTTTCGTCGAACTCGGGTTCAACTACGAGTCGGTGGCGGAGCTGCGCGGCGGCTCGCTCGATCTGGCGGAGTCGATCAACATCTTCGCGGATCCGAATCGCTACCTCCCGGGCGGCACGGCGGCCGCGCGGCAGACGGCCCTCAATCCCAACGCCGGCCGGCTTTACATCGAGTCCTATCCCAGCGGCACGGAAGTGCGGAATCTCACGAAGGAGATCCGCCTGACGACCTCTTATGAGTTCGACTTCGGTTCCCGTTTCAGCGGCCTCGCACGGCACTTCGGCCGCCACCGGGCGGCAGGGCTGCTCTCGTGGCGAATCGACGAGGATCGCACGCAGGGCACGCGCGCGATGGTGCTCGGCAATCCTTCGTTCGCCACGGCGGACCTGCTCAACAACAGCCGCTTCATCCGCACGCGCTACTATCTCGACCCGGCTGCGGGCGTCCTCACCGCGCGCGCGCTGCCCGGGCCGGACTGGTTTGGGCCGTGGACGTTCATCGATGGCGCGCGCAACGAGACGTTTCACGCGACGATGTTCGATCATCCCGCGGGTCGCGAGTCGGCCACGGGCGGCTCCCGCAAGGACGTCGACACGACGATGCTCGCGTTGCAGAGCTTCTTCCTCAAGGACCGGCTCAATCTCTTCGCCGGCCGCCGCCTCGACCAGTTCCGGAGTTTCCTGATTCATCCCTCGTTTCTGGTGCGCGGCGATCAGACGACGCCCGGTGACCGGCGCGGACTCTACACACCGCTGGCGCAGACGCGCTTCAACACGACGGCCACGATCGACGACGAGGGCACGACGGCCTCCTACGGCGGCGTGTTTCACGCGACGCGCTGGCTCTCCGTCTTCGCGAGCCGCTCCGACAACACCGCGCTGCCGCCGGGCACGCTCGACATGGAGAACCGCCCGCTGCCGGGGATCTTCAGCAACGGCTACGACTACGGCTTCCGGCTGTCGCTGCGCGACGACGCCCTCTCGCTGCGGGTGAATTTCTACAAGGAGCATCAGAACGCGCTGATCGGCGACGGCCAGGATCTCCGCGTGGCGGCGGCGGCGATCGAGCAGCGCCTGCGCGGCAGCGATCGCCCGGCGGGGATCGCCACCGTGGCGGCGGACGGCTTCGATCCGGTGGCGCGCGGCGACGTGTATCGCTCCGTCGAGGACAAGATCGGCCGCGGCATGGACATCACGCTGGTCGCGCGACTCAGCCAGAATTGGGACGCGCGCCTCGCCGTCGGGCAGCAGAAGACGCGGGTCTTCAACAAGGGCGCCGACACGGCGGCGTGGATCGCGCGACGGCTGCCGGTCTGGCAGGACTTCGGCGGACTCGGCTGGGACCGCGCCACGATCACCGGCAACGATCCGCGGACGATCCATCAGTATTACGATCAGGAGGTCGCGGCGGAGATCCTCCGCAATCAGCTCCGCAACAATCTGCCGCGTTTCCGGCAGCGCGAGTGGCGCGCGAGCGTGTTCACCAACTACCGCTTCACCGAGGGCCGGATCAAAGGGCTCAACGTCGGCGGCGGCCTGCGGTGGTTGGACAAGCCGATCACCACGGGCTACTACCAGCGGCCGTTTCCCAACGGCGGCAGCGGCGACGACGTGACCCGGCCGATTCCCGGCAACGAGCAGTTCGCGGTGGATTTGCTGCTCGGCTACGGCAGCCGGCTGAAGATTTTCGGCGGCCGCTCCGTCGGCTGGCGCGCGCAGCTCAATGTCCGCAATCTCTTCAACGAGGATGACATCGAGCGGCTGCGTTCGAACTTCTCCGGCGCCGGCCTCCAGTGGGGCCGCGTCGAACCGCGGCAGATCATCCTGAGCACGTCGTTCACGTTCTAATCCAAGCGAAACCGCTGATGACCGCTAATGGTCGCGGATGAAATCCTGATGCCATCTGATCTTGCCGGCATTAGCGTCGATTAGCGCCCATGAGCGGTTAAAGAAAAACTCCATGAAATTCACTTCTCGCGTGGAGGCCCTCGGCCTGGCCCTTGCGTTCATTGCGGTGTCCGCCGCCTCGGCCGCGACGTCGTTTCAATTCCAGAATCCCGTCCGCGCCGGCGACTATCCCGATCCCTCGGTGATTCGCGTCGGCGCCGACTACTGGGCGACGGCGACATCGTCGGAATGGGCGCCGCATTTCCCGCTCCTGCATTCGCGCGATCTCGTGAACTGGGAGATCAAGGGCTACGTGTTCGCGCAGCCGCCGGCGTGGGCGAAGGCGAATTTCTGGGCGCCGGAGATCGCCGAGGACAAAGGCAAGTTCTTCATCTACTACACGGCCCGCGAAACGAAGAGCAACCGGCTCGCGGTCGCGGTCGCCACTGCCGCTCACCCGGCGGGACCGTGGACCGATCACGGTCCGCTCGTCGCGCAAGAGGCTGGCTCGATCGACGGCGTGCCGTTCACGGATGCGAAGGGCGTGCGCTGGCTGATCTGGAAGGAAGACGGCAACAGCAAGAAGCTGCCGACGCCGCTCTGGCTGCAGCGGCTGAGCGAGGACGGCCTCAAGCTCATCGGGGAAAAGAAGGAAATCCTGCGCAACGACGCGCCGTGGGAGGGAGCCGTGGTGGAGGGCGCGTTCGTCGTGCGACGCGGCGATTACTATTATCTGTTCTACGCCGGCGGCGCCTGCTGCGGCCGCGGCTGCAATTACGCCGCCGGAGTCGCGCGCGCGAAGAACATGGAAGGGCCGTGGGAGAAGGCACCGGCCAATCCGATCCTCGCCGTGAACGACGCGTGGAAATGTCCGGGCCACGGGAGCATCGTGACCGATCCCGACGGGCGCACCTGGTTTCTCTACCACGCCTACGCGCAGAAGGGCTTTGTCGCGACCGGGCGCGAGATGATGCTCGACGAGGTCGTGTTTGGCGCCGATGGCTGGCCGACGATCAACGGCGGCAAAGGGGCCAGTTCCCGCGCGGCCGCGCCGAAAGCGGCGACGGCGCAGAAGGACATCACGACGCTGCGCGATGACTTCAACGGCCGGGGCGAGCTCGCCGCCGGCTGGCAGTGGATCATCGGCCGGAAACCCGCCGCCCGAATCGACGGCGGCGCGCTTACGCTCACGGCGGCCGAGGCGCCGGCCGCGACGGTGCAGTCGATCACGGTTGCGTCGTTCGTGTCGGAGACCGCGGTCGACGTGAAGTCGCTCGGGTCGGGCGCGCTGGCCGGGCTCGTCATCTACGGCGATCGCGCGAACCAGCTCTCGCTCGTGACGGACGGAAAGAAGATCCAGGTCTGGAGCGAGCAGCGGAACCAGCGCACCAAAGTCGCGGAGACCGATGCCACGCCCGGCGCACAGGTGCGGTTGCGCATCGCATGCGTGGATGGCAGCCGATTCCGCTTCGCGGTGCAGGATGCGGCGGGCAAATGGAAGGAGATCGCCGGCGAGACCGACGGCAGTTTCCTGCCGCCGTGGGATCGCGGCGTGCGCACGGGCGTTTACGTCGGCGGCGCCGCGGGCGCGTCGGCGCGCTTCGACTACTTCACGGCGACGCCGGGCGACGAAAGGCTGTTTGCGCCGTGAAGCCGGCGGTGGCGCCAGGGCCGGTGCGCGTCCGCGCCCCGAAACGACAGTGGCCACGTGATGGATTTCCTTCTCTGCTCTCCTTTGTGAAAACACGCTTGTCGGTCTGGTGTGCGGTGTGGTTTCTCGCGTGGCCCGGTTCGGGCGCGGGACAGGACTGGAGGCCGGTGCCCGGGAGGATGATGACACCGTGGGGAGAAAAAGTGACCGTGGCCAACGCCTGGACGGAGTATCCGCGTCCAGGATTCGTCCGGGAGCGCTGGCAGAACCTGAACGGGCTCTGGGACTACGCCGTCCGTCCGCGCACCGCGTCGGCGCCGACGGCGTTCGACGGGAAGATCCTCGTGCCCTTCTGCGTCGAGTCGACGCTCTCGGGTGTCGGACGGCCGGTCACGCCGACCGATCGCGTGTGGTATCGCCGGAGCTTCACGCTGCCGGAGGCATGGAAAGACGAGCGCGTGCTGCTGCATTTCGAGGCGGTGGATTTCGAGAGCACCGTCTGGCTGAATGGCGCGCTGGTCGGCCACCACGCGGGCGGCTCCAACGCGTTCTCCTTCGACCTGACCGACTACCTGCGCAGCGGCGCCAATGAACTCATGGTCTCGGCCTGGGACCCGACCTCCGCCGGCGAGCAGCCGCGGGGCAAACAGATCCTCGAACCTCGCGGCATCTGGTATACGCCGGTCTCGGGCATCTGGCAGACGGTGTGGCTTGAACCCGTGCCGAAGACGCACCGGCTGGCCGAGCTGCGGCTCACGCCGGAGGTCGAGCAGGGTCGCGTGAAGATCGAGGCGCTGATCGAGGCGGCGATCGAGGACGACAGCTATGCGGTGCGCGTCACGGCCAGCGCGGCGG
This sequence comes from uncultured Opitutus sp., assembly GCA_964513055.1. Lineage (GTDB taxonomy): Bacteria > Verrucomicrobiota > Verrucomicrobiia > Opitutales > Opitutaceae > ER46. Next base: position 1,239 of record CAZENI010000142.1, on the reverse strand, counting down.
GCCAGCCGGCCGGCAGCACCCTGGTGCGGGTCAACCGCACCGGTTATCTCACCGTGGCGCAGCCGCGTCTGTGGACGCCGGATACGCCGTTCCTCTACGACGTCCGCGCCGAGCTGGTGCGGGTGAAGCCGCCCGAGCCCTACGCGCCGAAGGCGGGCAAGCGGCCGCCGACGCCGCGTTTCGGGGCGAAGGAACGCGACGCCTTCGCCCGCAGCGAGGTGGTGGCGGGCGCGCCGGTCGACGTCGTCACCTCGTATTTCGCGCTGCGGAAGATCGCGATCGGCCCTGGTCCGGTGGCGAACCAGCCGGCGATCCTGCTCAACGGCCGGCCGGTCTTTCAGCATGGCACGCTCGATCAAGGCTGGTGGCCGGACGGTCTGCTGACGCCGCCGAGCGACGCGGCGATGGTTTGGGAACTGCAGTATTTGAAGCAGGCGGGCTTCAACATGCTGCGGAAGCACATCAAGGTGGAGCCGCGGCGTTATTACTATCACTGCGATCGCCTGGGCGTGCTCGTCTGGCAGGACATGCCGAGCGGCTTCAACCAGGCGCTGCGCACCCAGCGGCCCGACGACGGCGAACCGCCGCGGCTCTCGACGAGCCGGGAGCAGCACGAACTCGAGCTGCGGCGCATGATGGGCCAACTCCACAATCATCCGTCCATCGTCGCGTGGATGATCCACAACGAAGGCTGGGGGCAGTATGAGACGGCCGCGCTGGCCGGCTGGGTGAAGTCGATCGACCCGAGCCGGCTGACGCTGGCCGTCACCGGCTGGCTCGACCGCGGTGTCGGCGATCTGTTTTCGCGGCATACCTACGAAGAGGTCCCGCTGGCGCCGACGAATCATCCCGACCGCGCGATCGTTGTCGGCGAATACGGCGGCGTCGGCTGGCCGATCACCGACCATCTCTGGAACCCGGAGATGCGGAACTGGGGCTACCAGACCTACCAGACGAAGGAGACGTTCGCGGCTGCGTTTGAGAAAAAGATCGAGGCGATCATCGCCATGAAGGCGATCGGCCTCTCCGCCGCCGTCTACACGCAGACGAGCGACGTGGAAGGCGAGGTCAACGGCCTCGTCACCTACGATCGCCGCGTCATCAAAGTCGATCCGGCCGCCATGGCCGGACTCAATCGTCGGCTGATTTCCACCGCTCCCTGATTCCAATCCCCATCCCATGCCCCGAATCCTCCTCCGTTTCGCCTTCTTGCTCCTCGTCGGCGGGCTGGCCGCGGCC
>CAZENI010000141.1:0-16481 GCA_964513055.1 uncultured Opitutus sp. | reverse complement strand
GTGGCCGCGGACTGTTCCGCGATCTCGATCACGCCGGCGAAGAAGAACTCCAGCCACTCCTCCCACGCGCCTTCGAGTCGGACCCGTTGCAGCAGTTCATAGTAGGTCGGACGGTGTTGTTTGAGATAGAGCGAGAGATAGAGCAGGGGCTGGCTGAGCACGCGGTCGTGGCAGAGGAGGAGCGTGATCAGCAGGCGGCCGACGCGACCGTTGCCATCGAGAAACGGATGGATGGTTTCGAACTGCACATGCGCGAGCGCGGCCTTCACCAGCGGTGGCGTCGGTGCGGGACGGTCATGCAGAAACTTCTCGAGGGCGCTCATGCAGGCGGACACTTCGTCGGGCGGAGGCGGCACATAGCGGGCGTCGCCGGGACGCGAGCCACCGATCCAGTTTTGCGACGCCCGAAATTCGCTTGGACGCTTTTCGCTGCCGCGACCCTTGACCAGTAGCACACCATGGATCTCCCGCAACAGCCGCAGCGAGAGGGGGAATCCTGCCCTCAGGCGCCGGAGACCATGTTCGAGGGCGGCGACGTAGTTGGAGACTTCGACCACATCCGCCGTCGGCACGCCCGGTGATTCGGACGATTCGAAGAGCAGCAGGTCCGAAAGCGAGGATTGCGTGCCCTCAATCTGGGAGGAAAGCACCGCTTCCTTGCGCACGTAGGTGTAGAGAAACGGGCTGACATCAGGCAGCAGGCCGGTGAGGCCGTCGAGTCGGCCAAGGGCCAGCATGGCGCGTTGCGAAAGGTCCTGCAGGCGCGGTTCCCAGGCAACCGGAGGAGTGGGCGGCAGGGGATCGGGCACAAACGCGCGGACGGTTTCGCCGCCGGGCTTGCTGACGGAATAATGTCCGGTGAGGCCGCGCATGACGCTTCGGGTTATGACGGCGGCTCGAAATAGCGCCAGTGCTTATTTTGAAATATGGCTGTAAATCAAAATAGCCGACTTCGCTATTTTGACCGGCGAAAACAGCCAGTGGCGCTCTGGAAACTCCCTTCCCGGCGTGTCGGCGGCTCGCGTGGCGTTGCGCCGACCTTCACACCTTCTGCTCCTTCCACTTCCCGCGCTTGAAGAGCACGGCGCTCCAGAGCGCGAGGACGGTGAACGAGGCGGGGACGGCGATGAAGACGCCGAGCGGACCGAGGCCGAGGGGTTTCGCGAGGAGCCAGGCGAGCGGGATCTGGCCGAGCCAGAAGCAGAAGAAGTTGAGCCGCGTGGGCGTCCGGGTGTCGCCCGAGCCGTTGAACGCCCCTTCCAGGCACATGCCGGCCGCGTAGAGCGGGAACGCCAGGCTCACGATCCAGAGCGCGCGGTTGGCGTGCAGGACCACCTCCGGGTCCGTCGTGAACAGCCCCACGATCAGGCGCGAGCCGAGCACGAACCCGACGCCGACCACCCCGAGGAAGATCATGTTGAACTTCGTCGCGATCCGCACGGCGGCCTCGGCGCGGTCGGGTTTCCGCGCGCCGAGATTCTGGCCGACGAGCGTGGCGCCGGCGTTGGCGAGGCCCCAGGCGGGCATCAGGGCGAAGATGACGACGCGGATCGCGATCGTGTAGCCGGCGACGGCGGAGCTGCCGAAGAGCGCGAGGATCTTGAAAAGCCCGACCCAGCTCGTGGTGCTGATCAGGAGCTGCGCGATGCCGCTCCACGCGGGGCGCAGGATCGCGACGAGGTCGGCCCGGGCGGGGCGCAGGTGGCGCAGCCGCACGCGCACACGGCTGCGGTGGCCGGCGAGGTGCCAGAGCTGATACACCACGCCGAGGCCGCGCCCGAGGTTGGTGGCGACCGCGGCGCCCGTGAGGCCCAGCTCGGGAAACGGGCCCCAGCCGAAGATGAAGCACGGGCCGAGCGCGAGGTTGAGCGCGTTGGCGAGCCAGAGCGTGCGCATCGCGAGCACGGCATCGCCGGCGCCGCGGAAGATCGCGTTGATCAGAAAAATCAGGAAGACCGTGGCGTTGCCGCCGAGCATCACGGCGGTGAAGTCCGCGCCGACCGCGACCGTCGCGGCGTCGGCGCCCATCGCGCGCAGGATCTGCGGCGCGAACGGCGCGAGCAGCGCGCCGAGCCCGGCGGAGATCACGACGCCCAGCAGCAGGATCTGCCCGGCGGCCTGCGCCGCGCGCTCCGGATCCCGCTCGCCGATGCGGCGCGAGACGATCGCGGTGGCGGCGATCGAGATGCCGATGGCGACCGCATAGATGAGCGTCATCACGGATTCCGTGAACCCGACGACGGCGATCGCCTCCCGGCCGAGGCGCGAGACCCAGAAGACGTCGACCACCGCGAAGAGCGACTCCATCACCATCTCGAGCACCATGGGCACGGCGAGCAGGAGCACGGCGCGGTTGAGCGGCGCGGCGGTGTAGTCGTGCTGCGCGCCCTGCAGCGAAAGCCAGATCACGCGGCCGACGGAGAGGTTTTCCGGGGGCGCGGCGGGGGCGGGCGACGGTGGGAGCGCAGGTTCGGCCATCGGGTGGGGCTGAAAAACGTGGCGGAGGCCGGCGCCCGCTCAAGGCGCAATGGGCCGCGCCTTGACCTCGGAGGCGGCGCGCCCCTTCGTGCCGGGATGGATCTCCCGGCTGACGAACTGGCGTTTGTGCGAGAACTGGTGAAGGCCTCGCGGCAGCGGGTTCAACTCGTGGCGTGGGTCGATCGCGACGGCACGCCGCGCCAGACGACGCTAACGCAGGCGGAGGCCGCGCGGCTCAACGGCCTCGCGCACCGCCGCGGGATCTCCAAGGGCGAACTGCTCCGGCAGGTCGCGCACATCCCGAATCCGAAACCGGCGGCCGGTGCGGCGCGGTCGGGGCCGGGCACGGATGCGGGTGCGAGTGCGGGTGCAGGCGCGGGAGCGACCTGAGCCGGCGCCATCGCAGCGGCCCTTCGCGGTTTGACTGTAGGCCCGGCCGCTGGCCGGGCACCCGCCCAGCGGGCGGGCCTACAACGACCAAGTCCAAAAGCGATGGGACGTCGGGATAGGGTTGCGCGGCGGCAGCGGCGAGGCGAAGGGACAGGACATGATGTGAAGCGACGCGTCGCTTCATCGAAAAGCGGCGACGTGTCGCCGCAGTCCAAAGCGGAGCGCCGACGGACAGCCGGAGCCGACCCGGGCGACGTGCCCCTGGCCTTACGCGAGGATTTCGCGCAGGCTATCCAGATCCAGGATACTCGCGAGTGACTCTTCCTGCACGACGGCGGCGGCGAGGGCGGCTTTCTCCTTCTGCAGGGCGCGGATCTTCTCCTCGACGGTCGCTTCGGCGAGCAGGCGGTAGGCGACGACGTTTTCCGTCTGGCCGATGCGGTGCGTGCGGTCGATCGCCTGCGCTTCCGCGGCGGGATTCCACCACGGGTCGTAGAGGATCACGTAGCTCGCGGCGGTGAGGTTCAGGCCGAAGCCGGCGGCTTTCAGCGAGAGCAGGAAAACCGTCTTCGTGGGATCGCTCTGGAACTGATCGACGAGCTCGGCGCGGTTCTCGGTCTTGCCGGTCAGCATCAGGTGGCCGATGCCTTCCGTCACGAGGCGGTCGCGGATGATCTCGAGCATCTCGACGAACTGGCTGAACACGAGGACCTGGTGGCCCTCGTCGCGCAGCTCCTCGAGCCGCTCGAGCAGCGCCTCGAGCTTCGCGCTCGGCAGCTCGCGGTGCGCGGGATCGACGAGCGCGGGGTGGCAGCAGATCTGGCGGAGGCGGAGCAGGCTGGAGAGGACGTTGAAGCGGACGGCCTGCAGCGCGGCGTTGGATTCCACGCCGAGGAGGTGGGCGCGGGCGCGTTTGAGCTCGGCGTCGTAGAGTTTGCGCTGGCCGCCCTCGAGCTCGACCACGAGATCGTCCTCGGTGCGCGATGGCAGGTCGGGCGCGGCCTGGGCCTTGGTGCGCCGCAGCAGGAAATGCCGCACGCGGCGGTGGAGGCGCGCGTGGGCCTCGGGGTTGGCGTCGTTGTAGTGGCGGCGAAACGCGCTCTGCGTGCCGAGGAGTCCGGGCTGGGCGAACGCGAACAGGCTCCACAGATCCGTCAGGCGGTTCTCGATCGGCGTGCCGGTGAGCACGACGCGGTGCGGGGTCTGCAGCGCGCGCACGACGCCCGCGACCTGGCTGCCCGGGTTCTTGATGAACTGGCCTTCGTCGAGCACGACCGCATCCCAGCGCTGCGCCTGGAACCAGGTCGCGTTGATCCGGAGCTGGGTGTAGTTCGCGACCAGGAGTTGCGAGCCGGCCGTGGAGAGCTGGGCATTGAGGTTGGCGAGCGAGGGCTGGAAAGCCGCCGCGTGCAGCGAGGGCGCGAAGCGCTCGGTCTCGACCATCCAGCCGTGCGTCACGCTCTTGGGGCAGACGACCAGCACGCGCAGCGGCTCGGCCGGGGCCGCGGCCTGCTTGGTTTCGACGAGGTGCAGCAGCCACGCGAGCGTCTGCACGGTCTTGCCGAGGCCCATGTCGTCGGCGAGCACGCCGCCGAGGCCGAGGTTGGAGAGGTGGGCGAGAAACTGGAATCCTTCGACCTGATACGGCCGGAGGGTCGCGCGCAGGCCCGCGGGGAGCGGCGGCGCGGGCTGGGTCGCGAGGGCCTGGGCGCGCTGGCGCAGGGCGGCGGCGAGGCCGGCGTCGCGCGCCTCCAGGACTTCCGCCTCGGCGGCGAGCTGGAGGAGGTGCACGCGGTGCGTGCGGGCGCGGCCGTCGCTGAGGACATCGGCGGCGTCGAGCCCGAGGCGGCCGAGCGCTTCGTCGGTGGCGGCACCGGTGCTGGTGTTGGCGAGCTCGAGGCGCTGCCAGCCGTGGCGCGAGAGGCGCACCCATTTGCCGCGCGCTTTCATCAGCAGCGCGATCTCGTCGGCGGTGAGCTTGGTGTCGGAGACGCGGAGATTGACGGTGAGGTTGAACCAGTCGCGACCCGCGACCTCGGCCGGCGTGGCCGAGAACTCGACCTCCGCCTCGAGCGGCGGGCCGAGCAGGCTGGCGAGGCCCGGCGAGGCATCGAGGGTCAGTCCGGGCGGGAGCGTGGCGTGCCAGGCGATGAACTCGTCGGGGAATTCGGCGTCGACGCGGCGGCCCCAGGCTCCCTCCCAGTCGCGCCAGATCAGGTTGAAGTCGGCCAGTCGGGCGCTCGCGACCTGCGCGCCCGCCAGATCGAACTCGAGCAGCGGATCGCCGGGGCGGCGCGGTGGCGGCGCGCCCTGCGGTGTCCACTGCCAGCCCGCCTTGATCCAGTGCTGCTCGACGGGAAGATCGGCGGCGCGGGCGAGGAGCTGCGCATGAAACTCCATCGTGGTGTCGTCGCCCGGGGTGGGCGTGAGCCAGCACTTGAGCCGCGGCAGGAGCGGCACGCGGCGGACGTCGCGCTCGAGGGCCGCGGGCAGGCGCAGGCCGGCGGCGCGGAGGCGGGACATGATCCGCGTGTCGCTGAGGGCGCGCGTGGGGAGCGGCGTCGCGGGTGTGGGTGGCGGGCCCTTCCAGACGCGTTGATCGAAATAATAAAGCGGCGCCGGGCGCAGGGTGATGAGCGTGGCGCGCGAGGCGTCGCGCCCCTCGGGCGTAATCAGTTTCAGATCGAGCCGGTCCGCGGCCTGCGGCGAGACGCTGGCCTCGAGCGCGAGGGGCGCGGGCTCGACGGCGAGCGGACGGCCGTCGGGCAGCACGATGGCGTCGCGCGCGGCGCGCGTGCGGAAGAGATTGGCGGTGGCCTCGGCGGCGAGGGGCTGCTTCAGCGTCGGGCCGACGAGGCCGGCGGCGCACTCCGCGGCGAGGGCGACGCCGAGGGCGGACTCCGGCGGCGAGAGGTGCTCGAAGTCGATCGGGCGCGCGGTCGCGAGCAGGCCGAACCACTTCTGCGGCGGCGAGCGCCAGGCCTTGCCGGCGAGGGTGCGCGTCTCGATCAGCACGCCGCCCTCCGGCCGCACGCGCGCGCGCAGGCCGGTGAGGTCGGAGGTCGCGGGATGCGTGCGCGCCGCGGCGCCGGGCTCGTCGCCGGCCGCGAGGGCGCGCTGCCACGCGCCGAGATCGATCTGCAGGAGGCGGTCCTCGATCGTGGCGCGGATCGCGGCGGTGTTGGTGAGCGGACGGAACACCTCCGGGATCGGGCGGCCGGAGACCTCGTAGTCGTGCGCCAGATACTGCCAGAGCGCCCAGGGATCGGCGGGCGCGGTGGCGTGGTCCCACCAGCCGGAAAACGCCGGCGCGTAGAGGGGCGCGCCGCGGGGCGGCGTGTAGTCGAAGCCGTGCCGGAGCAGCGTGCCCGGATAAAGCGCGCCGTGGGCCTGGGCGAAATCCGCGAACAGCGCGGCGAGGTTTTCGAGCTGGTTCAGCTCGGCGGCGCCCAGCGGGCGGCCGAGCTTCCGCGCGAGCACGGGCGCCCAGTGATCGCGGAACGCGGTCTTGCCCGGCGGCAGCGGCATCGCGGGCGCCGGGGGCGGCGCGGGCGCGGCCTCGGGCGGCGGGGGCGGCGTCTCGAGCGACGGCGCCCCGGCCAGCGCCTGCGTCTCGGCCTCGCCGATCCACGCGACGCCGGCGGCGTAGACGTGCTTGCACTCGTTGAGCAGCGGGCAGGTGCAGCGCGAGCTCCACTTCCCGCGCGTCAGGAAGAGCGTGACGTGGTAGAGTTCCTCGCCCTGCACGCGCGCCTCGACGTAGTGGTCGGCGCCGGCCCACACCTTCTGCACGTGCTTCTGCGCGACATAGGCCGCGCCGCGCTCGCGGGCGCTGGCGCGGAGGGTGCCCAGCCAGACACGCAGGGCGCCCAGCGCCTCGGGCGTCTGGACACTGCGCACGATGGGCGGGCGGGCTTTGGCCATGGTTTCAACGGGCGCCGGCGGCTGGCCGGCGATCCCAAAAAGAGCCGGCAGGGTGCCGGCGCGTCCTCAATACACCTTCTCGTCCAACAACGCAAAGAGCTCGGCCTCCGTGATGCGTTTCTGCGTCATGGCGTCGCGCTCCCGCAGCGTGAACGTGCCGTCCTTCTCGATCGTGTCGAAATCGATCGTCACGCACCACGGCGTGCCGATCTCGTCCTGGCGGCGGTAGCGTTTGCCGATGTTGCCGGCCTCGTCGTAGAAGACGGCGTATTTGCGTTTCAACTTCGCGTAGAGCTCCTTCGCGCGGCCGACGAGCGCGTCCTTGTTTTTCAGCAGCGGGAAGACGGCGACCTTGATCGGCGCGATGCGCGGCGAGAGCCGGAGCACGGTGCGTTTCTCGACGTTGCCCTTCTCGTCCGTCACGTCCTCCTCCGCGTAGCCGGCGCAGAGCACGGCGAGGAGGATGCGGTCGACGCCGACGGCCGGCTCGATCACGTGCGGGACGAACTTCTTCTTCGACGCCTCGTCGAAATACTCCATCGGCTTGCCGCTGGCGGTCGCGTGCTGGTTGAGGTCGTAGTTGCCGCGGGCGGCGATGCCCCAGAGCTCCTGCACGCCGAAGGGGTAGCGGAACATGATGTCCGTGGTGCCCTTCGAGTAGAACGCGAGCTTGGCCTTCGGGTGATCGTATTCGCTCAGGTGCGACGCGGGCAGGCCGATCGAGAGCAGCCAGCTCTTGCACCACTCGATCCACTCGCGGTGGGCGGTGGCCCAGTCGGCGTCCTCGGAGATGAAATACTCCATCTCCATCTGCTCGAACTCGCGCGAGCGGAAGATGAAGTTGCGCGGCGTGATCTCGTTGCGGAACGACTTGCCGATTTGCGCGATGCCGAAGGGCAGCTTCACGCGGCCGGTGTCGACGACGCTCTTGAAGTCGACGAACATGCCCTGCGCCGTCTCGGGGCGGAGGTAGGCGACGGACGAGGCGTCGGTCATGGCGCCGACGTTCGTCTGGAACATCATGTTGAACGAGCGGGGCGCCGTGAGGCTGCCGGGCTCGCCGGTGGCGGGGGAGGGGATGAGGGCGTATTCGTCCTCGCGGGCCTCGGTGAAGTCTTTCGCGACGACGGGGGCGAGCGTGCCCTGCAGCGCCTTCTTGCGCTTGAAGCTCTCGGCGGCCGCCTGGAGGTCCGCGGTCGTCTTTTCCGACTCGAGCGCGCTGACGTAGCCGACGGTCTGCGCGACGCCATCGGCGCCGGTCACGACCACGGGCGAGAAGAACAACTGGTCCGCCCGATAGCGCTGCTTGCTCACCTTGCAGTCGACGAGCGGATCGGTGAAGCCGGCGACGTGGCCCGAGGCCTCCCAGACCTTGGGGTGCATGATGATGGAGGTTTCGATGCCGACGACATCGTCGCGGCGGCGGACCATGTCGTTCCACCAGCAGTCGCGGATGTTTTTCTTCAGCTCGGCGCCGAGCGGACCGTAGTCGAAGAAGCCGTTGAAACCGCCGTAGATCTCGGACGACTGGAAGATGAAGCCGCGGCGTTTCGCCAGCGCGACAATGGCATCCATGGTGACAGCGGGTGCGGTGGAGTCTGCGGACATAAGAAGTGAGAGATAGCCGGGCGCGACGGGCGGGGTCAATTCCCGCGTTTGCCGCGTGCCCGCCCGCTAGGGCGCTGATGTCGCCGCCGCGGCAAGTCGCTTCGTGCGTCCCCAAGACGTGTTTTCGAACCGGACGGGGCGCGGCTTGTCCGGATCGCGGCCGGCCACGATCGACTGCCACGACACCACCAGCTCTCGGGAGGAATTCAGCGTGAAACGCATCATGTCTGCGCGAATCTCGTCCGCCAGCCACCTTCGTAGACTCCGGCGATCGCGGCGACGGTCGTTTCCAGCAGGAGCGGCGGCCGGTCTTTCGGCATGCGCGCGTTGCGTTCCTCGATGTAGACGACATCAAAAACTCCCACGCGGCCGATACCCTGTTCCGCACGCGTCGCGCGGAGGGTCTCCTGGTTGTCTCGTGTGTAGTCGCGGAGCTTAACCTGGATTCGGCAGAAGGCGAAACCGCTAATCTTCGCTAATTTTCGCTGATGAAAATCTTGGGCTTCGATTCACTTTGCCGGTTGAGTCACTCCTTTGGTGACTCTGAACCATGCCAATCAACCCATGGCAGGTTTCTGATGAGCGCCGATAAGCGTGGATTAGCGGTTTCTTCAGCTGCCGTTTTTAGGCTTAATCAAGCCCGCGCGGATTTCCTGGAGCGCCTTCGCGTGGGTTCGCTCTGCACGGGCGGGAGTTTTTCGAGATCGGCGAGCGAAAGGTCGGCCCTCCCTGTCATTGCGCAACCAAACGCGGTTAGAAGGAGAACGAGCCTGCGATGCACCGGCCGATCCTGTGGCGCGTGGTGTCGTCGCGCAAGACGGCAGGACGGCAGGCCGCTGGTGCGGTAGGGCGAGGCGTCCCCGCCGAGCCGTGTCGCCCGTGCTTCGCGATGGCTTGGCGGGGACGCCTCGCCCTACCTGACAGCCTACTTCGTTGGCAGCGTCACGAGTTGTTTCTGATAGTCCGCCTGTTCCGCGCTGATCGTGTTGAACTGGTTGATCGCCGCGTTGTATCGCTCCAGGGCGGCTTCGGTTTCGAAAAGAACTTTCCCGGTGTCCTGCTCGATCGTCCATTTGCCGTGCCTGCCCTCTGCCACGTCGAGGAAGGCGAGCAGCGTGGTGGCGAGTTGAGCATCGGTTTCGCGAATCTTCAGGATGATGGCGACGCGCGCGGCGGAGCTCTCCTTGTAGCCCGCGATCGTCCCGCGCGCGAACGCGGCGGACACGCCCCGTTTGTCGAGTTCGCGCTGGAGGCGGTCCGCGCCGCCGGCCAGGAGGGTTTGCATCGCTGTGTTCGCCTCGGCGAAGGCCTGCACGGCCGCGCGCTTCGCGGCGATTTGCTCGGCGGTGGCGAGGGCTTTGAGATCGAAAAACGCGGCGACCTCGACGGCGGCAAGCGCCTCGTTGTAGCGGCGGCCCGCGGTGCTCAGTTCGAGCATCATCGCCTGGCCGGCCTCGGCGGCGCTGCGGGTGTTGGCGTCCGAATTCTTCGTCATGTTGCGGAATTCAGCGGTGGCGCGTTCCGCGAACTCGGCTTGTCGTTTCGGATCGAGGGTTTGGCCTTTCTCCGCGGCGGCGCGCTGCTCGGCGCGCATGCTCGCATCGACTTGGGCCAGCCGGGCGAACGCGTCCTCGCGTTGTTTGCGCAGCAACGCCCTGCCGGCTTGTCCGAAAATCGAGAGCGCCAGCACCACGAAGAACGTGAGGGTGCGGGCGAGTGGTGAACGTCGGCACAACCGCCACGCGATCCACGAAATCAGGGTGGGTAGCAGGAGCGCACCAACGATACTGCCGAACACGCGTCCCTGCGCGTAGGCCGACGCGGGCGGCCCGTTTTTGAAGGCAAACGTGAGCATCACGACCGCATAGAGTCCCCACGCGATCCAAGCCGCGATCGGCAGGGTGAACCGCGGTGGTGGCGGGGGTGGCGGGAGCGGCGGTGGTGTCAGCGGCGCGGGCTCGGGGCTCATGGGCCGACGTTTGGCGCGCCGGTGTTGCGGGTCAAACACCCGCCGGCCGCGGCTTCACGAGGGAACCCGGACCTGAATCCGGGCGGACCATCCGACGCAGCGCAGGTTGCGGATTCGGCACGTCGCCAACAGGACTTGCTCACCCCACGACACCGCTGACGCGTCGTGTTTTTTGAAAACCTACGCGGTGACCGGCGCAGCCGCCTCCCTCGGCGAATTGTCCGTTCGTCCGGCATGGGCCGCGACGGCTTCGACCGCGTTGCCCGCGCCCTCGTGGACCGACAAGCCCATGCGCTGGGCGCAGCCCACGCTCGTCGAGGACGATACCGGAAAATTCGATCTCAACTTCTGGTTCGATTATTTCGCGCCACGATGGGCAACAAGCCGCTCGTCGGGATCTTCAGCGTGGCGCTGGAGGAGCCGTAGCGCGGGAAGGACCGGGTGCAGGGCGCGGCGGAAATCCGGCTTTGGGTGATCGACGGCGTGGCGATCGGTGACGGTGCCGGCGATCGCGGAGCACGAGGGGGTGGCGGTGGATGTCGGGTAGGGGCGGTTATCTTTAACCGCCTTGGTGGTGGGTGCGGATGTCCAATGAGGGCGGTTGGGGACAACCGCCCCTACCCCCTACAGCTCGAACGTCGCCGTGAAGATGAACGTGCGGGGATTGATGATACGGAAGGTGTGGCCGCGGCCGTCGGGGTAGGCGCCGACTTTCTGGAGCCGGCCGCTTTCCTGGAGGTTGCGGATGTTGAGCTGGAAGCGGGCGCCGACCTTGTCGTTGTGCAGCCGCATCCGGTAGCCGAGAAACGCGTCGAGGTAGAGGTGATCGCTGTCGTAGATCGGGCGGTTGGCGTCGAACTGCGTGGCGAGCGTGACGTCGCCGTTCACCGGAATCCCGTAGTAGCCGATCGCGCCCTGGTCCTCCCAGCGGATCGCGCCGCCGACGTTCATCCGCTTGAGGTGCTTGTGGTCGAAGTTCGAGAGCCGGTAGCTCGTGCTCATGTTCACGCGCCACTCGCGGGTCTGCGGGCGGGACTTGCCCTCGGTCGCCTGCACGAGGGCGAGCGGCGAGACGACGTTGCCTTGGAGGAAGGCGCGCGGCGTGCCGGAGGTGGGGTTCGGGGTGTCGCCGTTGTAGCCGGTGTCGATCCATGGCGTGCCGACGCGGGTGTCGATGATGCGGTTCCACACGGGCATGCGCTGCGCGATCCACGCGGGGATGTTGGGGGAGAGCCGGGCGTCGAAGGCCTGCTGGCGCGTGACGTTCATGCGCACGGTCCAGTTGTTGCGCGGATTGTAGTTCAACTCGTATTCCTCGCCTTTGGCGCGGACGTCGGAGGTCTCGCTGATGGTGTTGTTGTTGAAGGTCGCGAGCTCCGCCGGGGTGAGGCCCATGATCTGGGCGACGCGATCCTCGACCTGCTGCGGCGTGAACGCGGGGTTGTCGAGGCGCGTCCAGTTGCGCGCCTGGCGCTGGAGAGAGATGGCGTCGTTGTTGCCGCCGAAGTTGGCGAAGTCGACGCGCAGGGTGCGCGTGGCGAAGATCGCGCTCTGGCCGGCGCGCGAGTTCACCTGATTGTTCTCATATTTGTTCGCACGGAGGACAATCTGGTTGTTCCAGAGGTTGAGCGAGAAGCCGTATTCCTTCTGGTTGGACGTGGGGTTCGGGAGCTCGTTCAGGAGGATGCTGATCGCCGGCGCCTCGGGGCGGAAGCTGTCGGACTTGTTGTAGTGGAGCTGCAGGCCGGCGAGGAACTGCGCGGCGAAGCCCGCGGCGCCGCCGCTGGACTTCGTCGACTCGATCGCGCTCCAGTTCCGGAACGGGCGCGCGACGAAGCCGCTGGTCTTGGTCTTGCCCGAGCGGAGCGCCCAGAGCGGATCGCCGTCGGTGAGGATGGGGTCGGCGGTCCAGCCGTTCATGGCCTCGTAGTCGAATTCCCAGCCGTTGGCCTTGAGCACGGAGGGCCGCTGGCCGCGGTTGCGGTTCTCGTCCTCGCGCTGGCCGAAGGTGACGACGAGGCGATCCTGCAGCAGGCCGCTGTTGATCATGCCGCCCTTGGTCTTGATGAGGTTGAGCGTGGCGAAATTGCCGGCGGTGCCCTCGTTGATGCCGGCGCGGCCGAGCGTGACGGTGTCGTTGACCCAGGCGCCGGCGCCGTTGGCGAGGAGCGGATTGAACCAGGTGAACGTGTAGTTGCCGTGCGCGTAGCCGCTTGGCGCGTATTCGATGTTCTGACCCTGATTGTCGCCGACGTAGAAATGATAGTAGCCGCGCGTGGCGAGCGGCGCGGTGGTGCCGCTCTGGTTGCCCTTCGGCCGGCCGGCGGGGGCGTAGATCGGGTGATCCGAGATCATCACGTCGCGGAAGCGGTAGCGGAAATTCTTCGTTTTCCGCTCCTCGTAGTAGCCGACAAGCTGGTGGCGGCCGAGCCAGCGCGTCCAACCCTTGTTGCCGGTGAGGTCGAGCACGTAGGCGCCCTGGCCGCGGTAGCTGTCGCGGTTGAGGGGCTGCTCCTCGGTGACGGGCTCGCCGGCGCCGACGTAGGGGCGGCGGAAGTTCGGATTCGCGCGGCCGTCGAGGAGGCGGGAGTTCACGTCGACGTAGACGTAGTAGCTCGCGCCGGTGGCGGAGGCCTGGCCGATGATGTTGCGGTTGATCCGATCGGAGTCCTCGCGCTGCCAGGCGAACTGGAACGCGAGCTTGTGGAGGCGCGTGTCGAGGACGGTCTGGTCGAGCGAGACGGTGTAGGTCTCGATCTGGTCCTTGATGGAGTTGGGGCCGGCGAGGTTGATGTTTTCCCAGTCGAAGAGGGAGCGGTCGTCGATGCCGGGGACGGTGCTGTAGAGCGGGCGGCCGGCGCGGATGGGCTCGGGCAGCGATTCGAGCAGGCGCTGGTTGCCGCCCTGGTTGTTCGGGCCGTCGGTCGCGGTGGCGAGCGGCATGCGGGTGATCATCCAGTTCTGGAGGCCGCGATCGATGACCATCATGGGCTGGCCGAAGTTCTTGCCGCCGAGGCCGGGCGGGTTGGTGGCGCCGGCCATGGCGGTGGAGACGCCGTTGACGGTGACGGTCGAGGTCACGGGGTCCCACACCGGGCCGCCGATGTCCTTCCACCAGGAGACCGCGTCGCGGGGCGTGACGGCGCTCGAGCGGGTGCCGACGCCGTGGTAGGACTGGACGGAAGCGCGGAGGGAGGTGTAGCGGAAGGGCTGGGCGCGCACCATGAAGTTGAAGCGCCGCGTCTCGAAGCCGGAGGGTTTTTGTGGATACGCCTCGTGCTGGTAGACACCGCTGGCGCGCACGGCGAACTTGCCGCGCAGCAGGGGGCGGTTGAGGTCGAGCGAGGTGCGCCAGCCGCCGAGATCGTCGAAACGCATCTCGGCGGTCGTGCTCTCGCGGTTCAGGTTGGCGGTGGAGGCGACCATGTTGACGGTGCCGGAGCCCTCGCCGAGGCCGAAGATGTTGGAGTTGGGGCCGCGGCTGATTTCGATGGCGTCGATGTTGATCGGGTCGATCGGGGCGCGGCCGCTGGTGGCGAAGTTGTCGACAGCGATGTTGGCCGAGCCGATGCCGCGGATGCGGTTCGCGCCCTGCGGGTTGTTCTGAATCTGGTCGGTCACCATGCCGTTGCGGTCGACCTCGAAGGCGGTGTAGTTGCCCGTGCCCTCGGTGTTGGCCTCGTAGTTGAACACGTCGTTGATATCCAGCATGGCGAAGTCGGCCATCTGCTGCTTCGTGACGACGGAGATGGAGGCGGCGAGGTCCTCGATCTTCGTGTTGAGGCGCGTGCCGGACATGGTGGTGGCGGCGTAGTAGCCGTTGTTGGCCTCGCGCACCTCGAAGGGTGAGAGCTGCAGGGCTTCCTCGCCGGGGGTCGCGCCGGCGCCGGGGGCGACGGCGGATTTGGCGCGCTCCTCGTCGGCCCGCAGCGCGGACTCTTCGGCGGGATCGAGGCGGCCGTTTTTGTTGGTGTCGTATTTGGCGAGCTGCGCGGTCGTCGGGGCAGGCGAGACGGCCTGCGCGTGGAGCGGCGGACTGACGACGGCCGCGAGGAGGGCGGCCGCGAGGGTGTGGGGGATTCTTGCAGTCATGGGGTGTTGGGGAAAGTGAGGCGCGGGCAACAGCGGCGGCGGGCTCAACGCGGCTGCCACTCGAAATAGGAGCCGTAGCCCGCGGTGAGATTGCGGGCCAGCCAGGTGCGGTATTCGCGATCGGCGCGGCGCGTGACCTCGCGCTTCGCGATGGGGGTGGGGTTGGTGTAGATCACGAGCGAGCGGCGGGTGGCGGGAGCCGGGGCGCCTTCGCCGCGGGCGCCGGAACGCGACGCGGGCGTCGCGTCGCCGGGGGATTCGATGCAGATGAGCTCGTCGCGGAAATCACCGGCGAGATCGGCGGCGAAGAACACGCGGCCGTCGCCCTCGTTGGGGCCGGGATCGGGCAGGCGGTCGAAGGTGCGGCCGTTGAAGGTGCCGAGGATCTTGCCGTTGTTGGACATCATCTCGCGCCTGTCGCCGCCGAGCCAGTTCACGGGCGTCCAGCCGCCGATCCACGGGCTCATGATCACCTTGCCGTGGGCGTCGAAGAGCACGGTGTCGCGCTGGATGTGGCCGTCGCGGTTGGTCATCATCTCCATGCCAGGCGAGTCCGGCAGGATGTCGGCGACCCAGCCGGTGTGGGCGTGTGTCCAGCGCGGATCGTTTTCGCGGTTGGATTTCCAGATGACCTGGCCGGTGTCGGCATCGACGACGTAGGCGCCGGCGTTGGTGTTGTCCTCGATCGCGAAGAAGACCTGGCGGCCCGGTCGGCCCGGGATGATGTGCTTCACGGCGACGACATCGGGGTGGCCGGCGTAGATCGACCAGCGCACGGTGCCGTCGACGTTGAGGCAGGTGGTGCCGTCGAAGACCTCGTCGCGGCCATCGCCGTTGACGTCGGCGTTGACGATGTAGTGCGCGCCGCTGCCGTTGGTCTCGCCGAAGCTCTTGAACTGCCAGAGCTGCTTCAGGTCGCGGCCGTCGTAGGCGGTGAAGATCTCGTTCTCGTAGAGGCCGGACTGCGTGATGATGGCGGGGTGCTTGCCATCCAGATACGCGAGGCCGAGCACGATGCGCGTGGAGGAGCGGGAGAAATCGGAGACGAGGGGTGGCCACGGGGTGCGGCGGAGGGTCTCGCCGGTGCGGCCGTCGAGCACGGCGAGGTAAACACCGTCGCCCTCCTGCGCGCGGCAGACGACCTCGGCGCGGCCGTCGCCATCGAGATCGTAGAGGAGCACGGGGCTGTTGTTGTGGCTGCCGTAACACTGCGCGTGCCACACGAGCGGGCGGCGCCAGATGCTCTTGCCCCAGCTCGTGAAGGCCTCGAGCTCCACGGGCACGCCGGGATCGGCGGAGCGCTCGGTGATGCCGTTGTCGAGGCGGAAGACGGCGTCGGTCACGCCATCGCCGTCGAGGTCGCCGAAGGCCGCCGTGAAGCCGCCGGTGCGGACGTTGGGCGTGAAGCTCGCGATCTTCCCGCTGCGTTTCTCTGTCGGCTCGAGCCCGGCCCACTCGGAGGGCGGCCCCTCGCGCCCGTCGGCGCCGACGGCGCGCACGCGGTAATACGAGCGCGTCTCGCCATCCGGCTGATCGGGTCCTTCGCCGCGCGTGTGCTGGGTCGGACGCGGGCCGGGCGGAGTGGGGTCGAGGAAGCAGGTCGAGTCGGTGATCGGCGTGTTCGTGAGGCGTTCGCCGGCCGCGTGGCGGTATTGGGTGCGATAGACGTGGAAACCGACGGCGGGCGGATCGTCGGGCAGCAGATTCCAGCCGATGAAGATTTTCCGTTCGCCAGCCGAGGCCGCGACGACGCGGCGGAGCTGGCGGCGGAAATGCGTGGTGCCGGCCGGCTCGCGCGCGACGCGGAAGCCGACATCGGCGCGGCGGATGCCCTCGAGTTGATACGCGCTCTTGCCGAGCTCCATGTAGTAGGCGGTGCGCGCCCAGGAGCCGCCCATCGCCCAGCCCTCGCGATCGTCGGGTGAGGTGATGCGGAAGACGTAGCCGCCGAGCGTCACGTCGGGATACTCGTTCACGAGCTGGTGCACGTTGCCCGCGAGATCGTAGAGGCCCCAGGGGT
>CAZENI010000140.1:0-16600 GCA_964513055.1 uncultured Opitutus sp. | reverse complement strand
CGGCGAGGACGAGTTGCAGGCGCTGTCCCTGGTTCACGAGCTGGAGCGCCTGGGCGAGGGGTGTATCGGAAAACTCGAGTCGTTGGCCACGCCAGGAAAGGGCGGACGCCAGTTGCCGGGCGGTCAGCGGCGTGACGATCGGAGGCGGCGGGGTGGCACTGGTGTATTCAGGCACCACCACCCGTTCTCCGGCGACCGCGAAGACGGGCTTCGGAGATTCGATTTCGCCGCTGGGTCCGGTTGCGCCGCCGCGTGCGACCGCGATCCGTCCTTCCGTGACCACGACCGTGATGGCGTTCGATCCTTGCCCCACCGAAAACTCCGTGCCGACCGCGCGCACCTCGATCGCGCCTGCCTGCACGATAAACGGGCGGCTCGCGTCCTTTGCGACGGAGAACAGCGCTTCGCCGCGCACCAGGCGGACCCGGCGGAATGCCGGGCCGAAGTCGACTTCGATCGCCGCGCCTGGGCGCACCGCGATCTTTGAACCGTCGTCGAGGGTGCGAATGAGCGGCCGGCTGTGGTCGGAGGCCATGGGAGGCGCGGCCTCGGTCTTCGGCCAAAAATAGTTCGCGGACATCAGGGCGAGCGCCGCGGCCATGCCGAGCGCTGACCAAATGATGCGCTTCTGCCGCTGGCGCGCGCGGCGCAGGTTCTGAACTTCCATCCAGCGAGCGTCAGCTTCGCCGGCACGGCGGGCTGAGTTGAGCTCGGTCCAGGTCAGTTCCATTGCGGCGAATGCCTCGGCGTGGCGCGAATCGCGGGCGAGCCACGCCTCGAAGTCGGCCTTCTCCGCGGCGGTGACTCCACCGTTGCGCCGTGCGATCCAATCGGCTGCTTCGGCCTCGATGCTATCGGAGCCGCCGAGACGGGATGCCGGCCGATTGTGCGGTGTGGGAGAGTGGTGGTTCATGGGCGTTCACCTCTCTCGCGCAGGAAATCGGCGCACTTCTTGATACCACGGGCGAGATGCACCCGCACCGTGTTTTCCGAGAGCCCGAGTGCGGCGGCGATCTCCGCGTTGGAACGACCGCGCAGAACGGCGAGGCACATGACCTCGCTGCATCGGGCGGGGAGCTGTGCAATCGCCTGGCTCATGAGTTCCCATCGTTCGCGGGCGGCACACTCCTCGGCGGCGTCGTGCCCACCATCCAAGACTCGCCACGACGGCAGTTCGTTTACCGGCGTCTCGGAAAAAATTCGCCCGCGCTGAAATAGCGTCAGTGCGGTATTGCGCGCGATGGAGAACAGATACGACTTCGTCGAGGCAATCCCCCGCGAGGTTCGAGCGCGGATCAGTTTGAGGTAGGACTCCTGGACGACGTCGTCAGTGTCGAGCGAGGGAAAGTTGGCCCGAAGATATCCCCGCAGCGCCGCCTCGTGTTGTTGCACCTCGTCCGCAAACCAATTGGGACGACTGGATGGGGGAGAATCCACGGCGCGGACGTTGGTCGTTCTCCACCCTGAGGATCAAGCCACTTCTGGTGTCGCCGCGGTGGCCGCAGTGTCCAACGGCTCTCTCAAACTCGTTTTGAGTTCTCGGTTTCTCGCACTGGCATGGATCTGATCGAGAACTTTTGAAGCGAATCCCATGTTTTCCGGGGGTGTTCCCCTCGGAGAACGCTGCTCGATGCGGTGCCCAGTTCCTGAAAGCCGGCCAGCCGGCGCCATGTGAACGACCGCATATCGTCATCGAATGAGCCAGCAGCCCGCCGCACGCGCTTGGGATTTTCGGGACAAAGAGCATCGCTATCGTGCCTCAGATTGGCAGCACCGATAAAATCGCGAGTGGAGGAAGGCGCCTGCGCACGATAGGGGCACGAGTCGATCTCCCTGCCGCTGCTACGCCGTGCGTTGAAAATCGCGCATGAAGGTGATCAGCGCGTCGACGGACTCGAGGGTCACGGCGTTGTAGAGCGAGGCGCGCAGCCCGCCGAGCGAGCGATGTCCCTCGAGTCCGCGAAATCCGTGCGCCTCGGCCTGGCGCAAAAACTCCGCCTCGAGCGCGGGCGTGGGCAGGTTGAACACCACATTCATCAGCGAGCGATCCGGATGCGCGACGCGCCCGCGATAGAATCCGCCGCTGGCGTCGAGCACATTGTAGAGTCGCACCGCTTTCGCCTCATTGATCGCCGCCATGCGCGCGACGCCGCCAATCTCATCGCGCAGCCAGCGCGCCACGAGTAGCGTGACGTAGACCGCAAACACCGGTGGCGTGTTGAAGATGCTGTGCGCCTCGGCGTGACACCGATAATCGAGCATCGAGGGCAGACCGTCCGGCACTGCGCGCACGATGTCGTCGTGCACGATCACCACCGTGACGCCCGCCGGCCCAAGATTCTTCTGGGCGTGCGCGTAGATGAGTTGATACCGCGTCATGTCGATCGGCCGGCTCAGGAAATCCGACGACATGTCGCAGATCCGCCGCACATCGTCGCGCCCGATCGAGCGGTGAAACTGGAGGCCCTCGACCGTCTCGTTCGACACGTAGTGGAAATAGGGCACATCGTCCGCGAGGGTGAGTTCCTCGTCGCGTGGCAGCCGGCGGAATTGCTCGCCCGCGCCGGACCAGGCGAGGCGCACGGGCCCGGCGAGGCGGGCATCGACGAGCGATTTTCCGCTCCAAAATCCCGTGTGCAGGTAGTCGGCCGCCGGCCCCTCGCGCCGCAGCAGCGTCAACGGAATCTGCGCGAACTGCAGCGTGCTGCCCCCCTGGAGGAACAGCACGTGATAGTCGCGCGGAAGCGCGAGCAGTTCGCGGAAAATCGCCTCCGCCTCCTCCATGACCGCGCCGAACCATTTCGAACGGTGACTGAGCCCGAGCAGCGACTGGCCGGTGCCCGCCACCTCGCCGATCGCGGCCTGGGTTTCCCGGAGCACGGACTCCGGCAGGGCGCCGGGACCTCCGGAGAAATTGTGGCATCGCATGGCGGGGAAGAGGCCCCCACACCGCAGCGATTTGCCCGCTCCGTCAACTCCGGACGCCCCGTTCACCGCGGCGCGGCCGATGCCAGCCGGCGCTGCAGATGCCAGACCAGCAGGCCGGGCAACTCCGTGCGCCCGAGCGGCACGTTGGGAGGAAAATTAAACGGCGCGACGGACATGCCGTGGTTGCCTTCGAGCAGGCGCGGACCTTCGCCGGTGAGCGCCATGTCCCAGCCGATGACAGCCACCTGCGGCAAGGCCGCATGCGCGGCGCACGCGAGCGCCACGGCTTCCCGCCAATCGGCCAGCGCGCGGCCCGCCACGCGGACGCCGCTCACCGGATGACACGTGTGGAGAGGCTTGCCCAATTCATCGGCAAAGGCCTCGCGCAGGACGCCACGCGCGGTATCCACCGGACTGAACAGCGCGCCGTCGACGAGGTTGGTCAAAAACGTCTCCCGCATCGGCGTTTTGAACAGCGAGGCAAACTCACCGATTGTTCCGTCCGGTCGCACCACGGTCATGATGCGCACCACACTCAGCGTGCCATTGCCGATGTCCGCGATCGCCGGATGATCGGAAAGGCACGGCTGCGCGATGTAAGGCCGGCGCAGCGAAATCTTCCGGTAACCTTCGATCAGTTCGGGCCCGGTCAGGCGCTTGCCGGTCGCAGCATTCGTATAGAGGCCCGAGCCCTCGTCGAAAAGCCAGCGGGCCGCCCCCCGCCCGCGCAGGCCGAGGCGTCGCTTGAAAAAGAGATTCCGGTGCAGTGATTCGCCCGCTGCCGGTCGCGAGCATTCGCCCGCGGCGAACGAGAGCAGGATGGGCGGTGTCGCCAGACCGCGGCTCCGGCAGAGTTCCCAAAACGCCTGCTTGTCGTCCAAGGGCGAGAGATCCACCCCGCGGTTGAGCGCGCGGAAAACAAAGCGGGTCTGGTCGTCGGTAATGTAGTCGGACGGCGGCACGGTGCCCTGCCAGAGATTGAGATGATAATAATCCGCGGGCTGCAGCCGTTGCGTCTGCGCGCAGCCCCACATGGCGAAAAATTGTCGCACGCGGCCGAGACCGCTGAGCAAACGCACCCGCGTTCCCCACGTGCGATTTTCCCGCCACGCCAACCAGGCCGACCAGAACGGCCAGACGACGGCGCCCGCTGCCAAGATCAACCCGCGCGCCAGCGGCGGCCACTCGCGCAACACCACCCGGTTGTGCCACGCGCGCAGTTCCCGCAGCTCGCTTCTGGGCGCGCCCGAAGGCCGGCACCGAAGCGGCTGCAGTGCGAAGAACAGTCCGATGCGTTGGTTCAAAACAGACAGCACGCGGCCCATGCGGGACCATTGGAGACGTTCGTCGGGGGAATCGAGCAATTCCCCACCGACGTGCTCGCACGCGCCAACGGCGCCCGTTCACGTCGGTCGCAAGAGCGGATTCACCGCGTCGAACCGTCTCTCGGATACACGCCGCAGGAATTGCGAAATTCTCGACACGCTCTCCGGGTGCCGTAGCGGCGAGGTGCCGTGCAATGACGATGCTGGCGGCGGGTGGTGCCCGGCCGATGAAACGCGCAAAGCCGAACGCCCGGAGGTGGACCAAGCCGATGCCGGGAATCCGTTTCCGCTTTTTCCACGGCGAGTTGCCCCATTGTTTTCCCAACCGCGTTTTGAGTGCTCGGTTTTCAAACTGGCTGCCCGGCGTGTTCGACCATACGGACTTTTCGCCTCACCCGAACCGGAATCAGACGAGATTCTGCCCGAGAATCGGCCTAAGCGGTAAAGCGCTGAGGCGAATACCGGTGGACCAGGAGGCTCAAATCGCAAAGGCGGTTTGCCTCTTCGACTCACCAATCCAGCTACGCTGTTGCCCAGCGTGTAAGGAGGATGGATCGGGAGGAGCCCACGATCGCTAAGGTGTCTAGGCGCCGGGCGAATCGCTCCCATTCGTCGATTACTCACCGGTGAACTCCCGCGGCGTGGGTCGCTCCACCCCGTTGACGCCCAGATATCGCAGCGGTTCGCACGGCGCCGACCTCAGGACACGTTTCACCGATGCAGGGTTCTGTTGGAGTTTCACCGCTGGCCGAATCGGTCGTCGCACCAGCTCTCCGCCACAGTTTGCGCATCCGAACCCCAGCTTGCTCGATGCGCACTCCAGGCAAAACGTGCATTCAAACGTGCAGATGTAGGCATCACGCGAATCCGGCGGAAGATTCCGATCACAGCACTCACAGTTGGGGCGTAGTTCAAGGGGCATCGGCGTATCGGAGGCGAAGTCTTGGCAGCTGTTAATGGCCGGCCGAGAAGATCTGTGGGCCTAGTAGCTACTCAGCATCGCGAGTTATCAGAAGCCCGCGACTACTCGATAGCCCGAATGATGAGCAGAGCCTCAGGATTGTTGATGATGGTCATGAATTTCCTCTCAGCGGGCGGCGATTGCCGGTGCGGAGTGGCGCTCGGCGTTCTGCCAACCGCCGCCGACGGCTTTCGCGAGTCGGATTGTTGACAATGTGCGCTGGCCGAGGAGTTGCGCACGCGCGCGCTCGGCGGAAAGAGCCGCACGCTCGGCGTCGACGACGTCCAGATAACTCGAGAGGCCGCGCCGGTGGCGTTCGCGGGCGAGCGTTGAGGTGTCGCGCGCCGCGGCCAGTGCGCGATCAATCGCACCAACCTGCGCGGAGAGCGCGCCGAGATCCGAGAGCGCGTCCTCGACTTCGCCAAATGCCCGGAGCACGGCCGCCCGGTAGGCGGCGGCCGACTGCGTGTAGCGAGCCTCGGCCGCGGCGAGGTTGGCGCGGTTCCGCCCGCCGTCGAAGAGCGGCAGGCTTAGGCTTGGGCCGAACGACCATGTGCGTCCGCCGCTCTCGAGCAGAGAGCCGAGTTCGGCGCTGGCGAAGCCGGCGCTGCCGGTAAGTGAGAGACGCGGGAAAAAGTCCGCCCTGGCCACGCCGATGCGGGCGCTCGCCGCCGCGAGCTGGTGTTCCGCCGCGGCGAGGTCGGGCCGGCGCTGGAGCAGCGTCGCCGGCAGCCCGGGCGGAATTGCCGGGGCGGGCAGTTCCGCCGCGCGCGGAGCGAGTGCAAACTCCGCGGGCGCCTGCCCGCACAGGAGGGCAAGGGCGTGTTCGCTCCGGGCGCGGCTGCGCGCGAGGGCGTGCAGCTCGGCCTCGACATTGGCCACCTCCGTGCGCGCCCGGGCGGCGTCGGTTTCGTCGATGAGGCCCGCGTTCGCGCGCGTCTCCTGCAACGCGAGCGCATCGCGGCGCAGCGCGAGCGTGGCTTCGAGGATCGCGCGTTCGGCGTCGAGCGTGCGGACTTGGAAATAGTGACGCGCGGCCTCGGCGGTGAGAGCGACGCGCGCCGTCTGCCAGTCAGCGGCCACCGCGGCGGCGTCGGCGAGCGCAGCTTCGTTGGCGCGGCGGACGCGACCCCAGAAGTCGATCTCGTAGCCGAGATCGAGGCGCGCGGTGTGGTCCCAGGCGGTGAGGCCGGGAGTGGAGGGCTCGCGGTTTTCGCTCGCGTGGAAGCGCGTGCCCGATGCGCTCCCCGACACGCGCGGCGCGAGATCGGCCGCACTGAGCCCTGCGAGGGCGCGGGCTTCGTCTACGCGTGCGGCGGCGCTCTGAAGGTCGTGATTGGCCGCGACCACCTGTTCGGCGATGCGGTTGAGTTCGGTGTCGCCGAACAGTTCCCACCACGCGGAGGGGAGGCTCGGCGCGGCGGGTTGGGTGGCGTGAGCGTCCTCTTTCCACGCGAGCGGCGTGGCAAGAGGCGGTCGCGTGTAATCAGGGCCGAGGGTGCAACCCGTCAGGCCAAGGGAGCCGAGCGCAAGCGCCCGGAGGAGCCGAGGCGAGGTCTTCACAGGCAGCCTTTCTCCCCGCCGGCGGTGGTGGCGGCCACGAGTTTCGTCGATGCGGCCGGCTCGTCGGACTTCACGAAGAGATCAACCTGCTGCCCGACGTAGATGGCGCGATCCTCGGGGCGGCGGAACGCATAGATCACCTGCAGCACGCGGGTGTCGACGCGCTCGGCGCCGGCGCCGGTGAGCGCCGTCTTCGGCACGACAAACGGTTCGATGCGCACGAATTCGAGTTCGATCGGTCGCGTGGTGTCGCCCTTCACGTAAGCGGTGGCGGCCTGGCCGGGACGAAGGCGCGCGGCGTTCTGTTCGTCGACCTCGGCGCGCACCTGGAGATGCGTCAGATTACCGAGCAGCATGGCGGCGGTGCGCGGCGCCACGGCGGCGAATTCGCCGGGCCGCACGTTGACCTGGAGGATCGTGCCGGCGCGCGGGGCTCGGATGATGAGTCGATCGAGTTGCACGTGGTTCTGCGCGACGCGCGCGGCCGCCGCGTCGAGCTGCGCCTTGGCGACGGCGACGTCGTGCTCGCGCGTGCGGACCTCCTCGGCGCTCACGGCGCGCGCGTCACTCACGCTCCGCAGCCGATCGAGCTGGTCGCGTAGCCGGCGCACGGTGGCGGTGGCGACGGCGACGTTGGCTTCGTTAACGGCTAGCTGTGCGCGCAGGTCGCGGTCGTCGAGCGCGAAGAGCGTCTGGCCCTCGGCGACTCGGTCCCAGACCTTGACGTGGACTGCTGCAACGAGCCCGGACTCGGGCACGCCAAGCGCGACATTTTCGCTGAGGGCCTCGACGATTCCCGAGGCCGCGACGGTCTGGGCGTAGGGCCGCGCGGGCGGTTCGATGGGAGGCGCGAGGATGGGCGACTGGCCTTGCAGACGGAGCACGAGCGCGATGGTCGCGCCGACGCCGAGCACGGCGAAATAGAACGTGGGCTTTTTGTGGAGCATGTTGGGCGATGGTTGGAGGTGATGTTGTGGGTGAAAGGAAATGCGGCAGCGGCAGCCCGGAGCGCGCAGGCCCCGGGAAACGTGCGGAACGCCTGGGCGCGTGCGTTATGGCAGCGGCTGCGGGGACGGTAATGCCCCCTCCTGCGTTTGGGTGGCTTCGGTCGCCAGCTCGGACATGAGCTCGAGCAGATCCTGCAAGAGTTGGTCAAAGCCCGCCTGCGCATGGCCCGTCGGTTTGAAACTGGCGAGGAATCCTCCGCGCCCGAGCGGCGAGCCTTGGCGGCTATCCGCGAGCGACGCGACACGCTCTCCGCTGAGCGAATCCTCGACGATCAGCTCGGCGGCAACACCGCCCGTGTCGAGCGGCACGAAGAGCAGCGCCGCCGTCAACAGGTTGGCAGCACGCGATGACTTGTTGATTTCGTCGACGCTGACGCGCAGGCGCAGCACGCCCAAAGCGGGTTCCGTCGCAATCGCATTACGCGGCGCGAATGCCTCGGAGGCGCGCCGGCCGAGCGTCTCGCTCAATTCGGATTGCTCGGCCGGTTGCAGCCGCGCTGTGGCGGGTGGTTGAAAGGCGACGGGGTCAATGACCACGGAGTGGTAGCTGCCGAGCGGGCGCGGCCCGCGCAGCGCGTGCGCGCGGCCGATGGAGGAGGTGTTGACACTCGTGCAGCCAACCAAGGCGGCTGAGATCGTGATTGGTGCAAGGATGCGGGCCATTTTCATAGCAGAGGATCTTTCGCCTTTGGGCTCCGAATGTGGGTCAGGCGGCGCGGAGCTGACGATCGTGCGGGAGCACGATGCGGCCGTCCTCCATGTGCGTCATGCGGTCGGCGGATTTGAACACGCGGTTGTCGTGCGTGACGATGATCACGCAGCGGTCGGGACGCGCGGCAACGCTCCGGAGGAGTTCCATCACCTTGGCGCCGTTCTCGCTGTCGAGCGCAGCGGTAGGTTCGTCGCAGATGATGAGGCGCGGCTCGTGGACTAGTGCGCGAGCGATCGCGACGCGCTGCTGCTGGCCGCCGGACAACATGCCGGGCCGGTGCCGCAGGCGCGTGCCCAGCCCGACGCGCTCCAGCATCTCCGCGGCCTTCTTCTCCGCGGTCGCCGCGCGCTCACCGCGGATACGGAGCGGCACGCTGACATTTTCCACGCAAGTGAGTGTGGGGATGAGGTTGTATTGCTGGAAAATGAAGCCGATGTGCTCGGCGCGAAACCGCGTGACGCCCGCCGCGTCGAGCCCGTGCAGCGCAGAGCCGAAGACCTCGACCTCGCCCCGATCGACGGCGAGCGTGCCGGCGATGACGCTGAGGAGCGTGGTCTTGCCGCAGCCGGAGGGGCCGACGAGCATGAGCAACTCGCCGAGGCGCGCCTCGAAGTGGACATCCTTGAGCACCTCGGTCCGGGCCTCGCCGGTGCCGAAGCCCTTGCAGACGGCGCTGGTTCTTACTGCGATGTTCTTCATGACTTGGATTTCTGTCGTGGTTTCCTGAGCGTTCAGGGATAGTGAGAGGCTGGTGGTAGGCCGGGTGCTTGGGAGGAGCCGCGCGGCACCTCACCCGCGGAAAACGATCGCCGGCTCAAGCGAGCGGATTTTCCGGATACCGAGCGAAGCGGCCAACCAGCAGATGAAGAGGATCGCCGCAAAGGAGATCGCGGGGAGCTGCCAAGGCAGGGCGAAGGGCGGCATGCCTTTCTTTAGCACCGCGAGGCCGAAAAGCGTCGCGAGCCCCACGCCGCAACCGTAGCCGACGAGACCGACCGTGAGCGTTTGCACCGCGATCATCCGGGCGAGAACGCCGTCGGATGCCCCCATTGCCTTCAGGGCGCCGAGGTTCCGGAGATTTTCGAGGATGAACGAGTAGAACGTCTGGCTCGAAATCGCCAGGCCCACGACGAACCCGATCAGCACCGTCGCGCCAAATGCGATCGGGATGCCCGTGTTCTTGATATACCACCTGACCGTGATCCAGAAGAACTCGGACTTCGTGTGGGACTTGAGCCCGGTCTCTGCCGTGATGCGGCGCGCGACGGCGGCCGCGTCCTCGCTGGACTGCGGGCCGACAAGCACGGCCGACATCATCTTGCGCATCGACGGCGCATACTGCACGGCCTGCTCGTAGGTGGTGTAGAGATAGGGATTCCCGGTGAAAGACATCCGGGCGCGGCAGATGCCGACAACGCGCGCCTCCTTGTCGTTGATTTCGAAAACGTCGCCAATTGCGATCGGCCGCGCGGGATCGCGGCTGAGTTTCTTCGCGCCGTATTCGTCAATGATCACGGTGTTGGGCAGCCTCAGATCCTCGAGCCGGCCCTGCACCATTTCGCGCGGCGCGCCGACAAACGTCGCGGAATCGATGCCGAGAAGCTGCACGAACTTGAACGAACCGTCGCCCATCCGCGCGCGCAGCATGCCTTGGTAAAACGGAGTGGCCCAAGCGACACCCTCGACGGAACGCACGCGGGCGAGGTCGGTGTCGCGCAGGGCTTCGGTGTCGTTGACCTGCTCGACCATGGGATCGACGACCCAGATAGGCGCGCCGACGTTGTCGAGCGTCGAGCCGGACCATTCCATGATGCCGCAGAAAATCGCGGACTGTTCGGTCATCAGCAGCGAGGCGAAGGTAAGGCCGCTGACGAGCATCACGTATTTGGCGCGATCGCCGAGGAGCATTTTCAGGGAGAGGTCGGTCATGGGAGGAGTGCGAGAAGAAGGCGGGAAGCGGAAGGTCACCGCGCGGTGAGCACGTGGGCGCGGGCGATGACGCACCACCGCGTGTCGAGTGGAGCGGCCGTCGCGATCGGCGCTGGCGCAACGCGAACTGCGTGCTTCTCCGCGGCGATGGTAAGCGTGTTCATCATCGCCGTCGTGGAGGGATCCCGTTCGGGAAGCTGGAGGTCGCACGCGAGCGCCTGGCGAATTTGCTGGCGGACAGCGGCGGATTCGGCGGCGGTCGAGTCAAGGTGATCGAGGGATTGGTGCATGGCAGCGAGTGAACGCGGCCATCCTAGCGCGAAGCGCGCGGGCGCGGAATAGTGCTTCCGTGTTACCCGGACGCGGCGGCCGAGCGCGCGAAAGAAAAGTCCCCCGGGGCGCGGCCCGAAGTGCGCGCTGCTCCTCAGACGGGCTTGCGACCGATACGCATCGCGATCGGCCAGGAAATGAGGCGCGGCGTCTCGGGTTCGTCCCAGACGCCGGCCAGTCTTTTCGCGAACGCGGGCAGCGGGTTCTCTCCGGTCGCCTTGATATAGCGATTCGTCGCCGACCAGGTGCTGAAGTAGCCGAGCAGATGGGCGGGCGTCCAACGCGCTTCCATCCTCAATTCCGGCGGTGCGATTTCCGCGAACGGGAACGGAAGCGTGCGATAGCCGCTCTCCACCAGCTCTCGCGACGGCGGCCAATAGGGACCCAGCACGTTGCCGTAAAAGTCCTGCACGAGCGCATCGACCGCCTTCCCTTCCAGGCGGTTGATGCCATAGGCGAAAACCGCGAGAACACCGCCCGGCCGGAGCACGCGATTCACCTCGGCGTAGAACCGCGGCAAATCGAACCAGTGCAACGCCTGCGCCACGGTGACGAGGCCGACCGAGCCGTCCGGCAGTCCCGAATCCTCGGCGAGTGCGACGCGAAACTCCGCGTTGGGCAGTGTGGGCGCGGCCGCGATCTGTTCGGCACTCGCATCGGTGGCAATCACGTGGGCGAAGCGTTCCGCGAGTCCACGCGTGGCCTGGCCGTTGCCGGCGGCGCAATCCCACACCCGTGCATCGCACGCAACCAGCGTGGCGAGATAGTCGAAAAGCGCCGCCGGATAGTGCGGACGAAAATCAGCGTAGCGGCCCGCGACAGCGGAAAAGTGATCGTGAAACGCCGGCTTCATGAGCTGAGCGACAGCCGAATCATGAAGCGCAATGAGGCGGCCCGGCAAGCACCCGCCGGACACTCCGTCGCGCACGTCACGGGAAATCTCACCGGTTCACTTTGTTCAGCTCTGCGCGCGCGGCGGCCAGCTGTCCCGCGAGTTGGTCGACCAATTCCGATTCCCAGCTCTCCCGGCGGGCGAGTTCAAGGCGGTCTTCGAGCCACGTGAGTTGTTGGGCGAGGCGGGCGACCTCGGCTTCGGCGGTGGGCTGGCGCTCGGGTGCCGCGGTCCACAGCCAGGCGAAGGCCACGATGCCGGCGAAGACAGCGATGAGAGCGAGGGCGAGAGCGAGTTCGGGAGCCATGGTCGCGGATGGCGGTGCGGGAAGGGACGGTCACGCCGCGGTGCGCGTCGCATCGCGCCCGTCCCGCGCCCGGAAGACCTGCGCCATCAGCCGGCGGGCGTGCAGCACGCCGACGATCCGGCGTTCGCGACCGGTCACAACCGGCACGTGTTTCAAGGTGTGCTCGCGCATCGTCGCGGCGGCGACGGTGGCACGGTCGTCGTGGTCAAGGGCGAGCGGATGCGGCGTCATGAAATCCGCCACGGGCATTGTCGGCGGCGCACCGGTCGAGGTGGCGCGGGCGAGGTCGGTCATTGTGACAATACCCTCCAAGGCGCCGTTGGCGCGCGCGACCGGCAGCAGCCCGCGATCGCTGGCCGCAAACGCACGCGCCGCGTCGTCGAGCGTGTCAGCGGGCGACAAGGTGGCGGGCAGCGGATCCATCAGGTCGCCCACCGTGACATGCCGTAGCGCGGCGAACACGTCGGGACGGATGTGCTCCGCCACCTTCGTGCGCCGGCGCAGCGTGGCGTTCAACGCATCGCGCAGCGGCGCGAGCGAGGCGGAGAGCTGGGTGAGGACTTTGCGACCCATGAGCGTGACGTCCACGGTCGTGCGCGCGCGAGCCTCGCAGCCCATCGGTCCCTGGGCGAGAAATGCTTCCGCCCCGAGAAATGATCCCGGCCCGAGCACGGCGACGATCTGTCCGACGCTCAGAATTTCCACTTCGCCGCTCCGGATCACGAGGAGGTGAGCGGGAGTCTCCCCGGCACGGACGATGGTGTCGCCCGGCTGGAAATGCGCGCACGCCACCCGATCGGTCTGCCGGGAACGCAGGTGCGCGAGATCGCGCGGAAACAGCAGGAGCCACGCCCAGTCGGCGCCGACGTGGGCGCGCCGCGCCCAGGTGGGCAGCTTGAAGAGGTAGACGCCGCGCCACAGCAACCACGCAGCGATGCCGGCAAGGCGGAACCCGAGGAACTCCGCCACCGCGGAGTGCCCGCCGAACGAGCAAAGCTGCCCGAGCGGCCGGAACGCAAACGGCAGCGTCGCCTCGCCGCGAAGCGCGCGGACGATGTTGCGCGCGCACTGCGCGCCTTGGCGTTCGGCGAACTGACCGGTCGGGGCGGAAGGTTTGCCGTCATGGGCGTTCACGACCTCGGCGCAGTCGCCGATCGCCCAGACATTGGGTAGCGTCCACACCCGAAGATCGGGTTCCGTGATCAGCCGGCCTCTTTCCTTCGGGGCGGCGAGTTGCGCGACCAGCGGCGCGGGCGAACTGCCGACGGTGCAAACAATCGTGCCGCCGGCCACGACGGTGCCGTCGTCGAGGACCACGCCCTCGCCCGTGGCGGCGCCGACGCGGGCGTTGAGCCGCACGCGCACGCCGCGCTGCTCCAGCTTGCGCCGCGCGAAGTCCCGCAGCTCGGCCCCGATCTCCGGGAGAAGCTGCTCGCGCGCGTGGATGAGCGTAACCGCGACGTCGGCGGCGTGGAAGTTTTGAAAATAGCGCGCGCTGCCACGCACGAGGTCGTTGATCTCGCCCGCCGCCTCGACGCCGCTGTAGCCGCCGCCGACCACGATGAACGAGAGGTGCCAGTGGCGCCGGGCCGCGTCGGTGCATGTCTCGGCGCGCTCCAGTTGCTCCATCACATGCGAACGCAGGGCCACCGCGTCGCCGATGGTCTTGAGCGGGAAAGCATGGTCCGCCATGCCGGGCACGACGGCGAGGTTCGGCACACTGCCGCATGCGAGCACGAGATGATCGTAGCGCAGCCGCACCGCCCGTCCGCCGCCGTCGCGGAACTCGACTTCGCGACGCGACGTATCGACACGGACCACCTCCTCCGTCCGGCAATGCACGCCCGGCAGGAGCTGCCGCAGCGGCACGACGACATCGAGCGGGTTGAGCGAGGAGCCGACCACCTCCGCCAGCAGCGGCGTGAACACGAGGTGGTTCTCGGCGTTGAAGAGCATAATCTCGGCGCCCGGCAGCGCGCGACGCAGGGTGTGAGCGCATTTGGCGCCGGCAAATCCGCCGCCGACGATGACGATGCGAGTGGGAAATTGGATCAATTTCACGGCGGATAATGAGCCGGGCCGTCAGTTCTCCTGGTCGGTTGCGACCAGGGCGCAGAGAAGGGCAAGGATGATGACGACGGGAATCATGGGAGTGGTCCGAGGGTGTATTGGAGGCGGTCGTTGGGACCATTCTGCCACGGGCCGGCCGCCGGCCCAATACTCCTTCCGCACTATGCGCGTGGCAGATCGGTGTTGCCCGGGAGCGTCATCAGGGTATCGCGTCCGCAGCTCGGGCAGCGGCGGGTTGGAGGAGAGACGCCCTCCAACGCGTCGCGCCACCGTCCGCGCCAGCCGCAGGGCCCGTCCGCGGTGCCGGAGTAGCCGTGGATGCAGAAGCACTCACACTCCGCCCAGGACGGGAGCGCGGATGACGGTGGGTTGCCCGGAGGATCGCAGGGAGGAGGCATCGCGCTCATTATCCCGCCGGGCCTCCGGCCCCGCCATAATACTTCCGGGTTATGCGAGGCGAAAAGCGCTTCCCGGCCCCGGCCTCTTTCGTAAGGTCCACGCATGTCCCGCGCGCCCCACGCCCCGACCGTCCCGGTGCAGGAGAGTGCATTTTACGCCGCCTTTCATCGGAGTCCGGCGATGCAGAGCGTCGTGCGCGCGACCGACGGACTGATCGTCGAGGTCAACGACACGTTCCTCGACAAGTTCGGTTTCGCCCGAGAAAAGGTGATCGGCCGCAATCCCTTCGAACTCAATTTCTGGGTCGAGCCGGAGAAGCAGCTCGCCTGGAAGCAACGCCTGGAGCGGGGCGAGGCCGTGACCAACTACGAGGCCCGCCTGCGGGCGGTGGACGGACGGGTGTTCGACATCCTGTTGAACACCCATCCGGTCGACGTCGACGGGGTGCGCCACTTTGTGACGGCCGGGATCGACGTGACCGCGCGCCGGGAGATGGAAGCGCGGTTGCGAGAGCGCGAACGCCAGCTCGGGGAAAGCGAGCTGCGTTTTCGCACTGCATTTCACTCCAGTCCGGTGATGCAAAGCATCCTGCGCTTCGACGACGGCACGATCGTCGAGATCAACGCCACCTTCTCGAAAATCCTCGGCTATGCCCGCGAGGAAGTCATCGGCCGGACCCCGCTCGATCTCAACTTCTGGGTGCGACCCGAAGCGCTGCCGGCGCTGCGGGCCGAACTTGCCGCGCACGGCCGCGCCCGCGGCGTCGAACTCCAGGTGCGCGCCAAGGACGGCAGCATCCGCACCATCCTCCTCTCCGCCGAGTTGGTCGAGCTGGCCGGGGTCACCCATTCGATGAACGCCAGCGTGGACATCACCGACCGCAAGGCTGCCGAGGCCCGCCTGCGCGACACCGAGGCCCACACCCGCGCGCTTTACGACAGCGTCTCAGCGGCGGTCGTCGTGCATGACGAGAACGGTTTCCTGCAGGCCAACGCCGCCGCGGTGCGGATGTTCGGCGCGGCGAGCGCGGAGCAGCTCATCGGGCTCAACCCCACGCACACCTCGGCGAGTTTCCAGCCCGACGGCGAGCCCAGCGCCGACGTCGCGCGGCGCCACATTGCACGGGCGTTCGCGGAGGGATCGGCGCGGTTCGAATGGCTCGCCCGCCGCCTCGACGGCACGGAGTTTCCCGCCCACGTCACCCTCACCGCGCTGCCGCTCGGCGACCGCACGGTGGTCCAGGCGGTCGTGGACGATCTGACCGAGCGCCGACGGGCCGAGGCCGAACTCCAGCACGCCCTCGCGAAGGAGCGCGAACTGCGCCAGCTCAAATCCGAGTTCGTTTCGCTCGTGTC
The DNA here is from genome assembly GCA_964513055.1 of uncultured Opitutus sp. Classification (GTDB taxonomy): domain Bacteria; phylum Verrucomicrobiota; class Verrucomicrobiia; order Opitutales; family Opitutaceae; genus ER46. The sequence goes on along the minus strand of CAZENI010000140.1, from coordinate 822 downwards.
GCATGAGTTTCGCACGCCGCTCGAGGTGATCATGTCGTCGGTCGACAACCTGGCGCGCTACCACGAGCGGCTGGCACCGGAGCAGCGCGAGGAATTGCTTCTCACGATCAACAAATCCGTCCGCCGCATGGCCGGCATGATGGAGGAAGTGCTCGTGCTCGGCCGGCTCGAGGGCGAGCGCATGACGTTCCGCCCCGAGCCCATCGACCTCGCCGCCTTCTGCCGGCGGGTATGCGACGAACTCTCATCCGCCACCGGCGGCCGCTGCCCGGTCGAACTGCGTCTCAACGCCACGGGCCCCGCGCGCGGCGACGAGATCCGCATGTACCTCGGACAGCGCCGCGACCAGGTCTCCCCGGTCGGCCGCCGCGGGAGCGAGGAACTCGCTCCACGTCGTCGGCTCCCCACGAGCTCGCAGATCCTGCACGTACTGATCGATCGGCTGCGTGGACGGGAGGTTGATCGCTTGCGCGGCGATCGTGAGAAGCCCCATCGCGAGTGCGAGGGTCACCAGCCAACGAGGCGATGTCCCACGCCGCCTCCACCACGGCCCGCTCTCCCCCATCTACATCAGCGTCCGCAGCACCGCCCGCACCGGACTCGCGTCCGCTCCCTCGATCTTCAGCGGGAAGGCCATCAGCTCGTACGGGCCGGGACGCGCGGCGGAAAGGTCGAGGTTCTCGAGGATCGCGACGCCGCCCGGACCGTAGCCCTCGTACACGATGTCCTCGTAGCTGACGCCCTCGAGCTCGCCCGTGCCCTTCTTGATGGCGCGGTCGATGTTGTCGCCCGGCATGCTGCCCTTCTTCGCCGTGATGACGG
>CAZENI010000139.1:0-16630 GCA_964513055.1 uncultured Opitutus sp. | reverse complement strand
GGCGGGGGGCGTCTACCTTAAATCCGTTAGGTAAATTTTTTTACTTGGGGGGGCGGGCAAAGCTCAACTGCGAGTATGGCTTTGGCTGGTCAACCGGTGGATGAGCGGCGTCCGATTTTTTTCCGGGAGTGGCGGGATGTCCTCGCGACGGCTCCGCTCTCGCCGTGCCTCCGGGGGCAACATGCGGAGGAGGTGCAGGCCTTCCTGCATGTGTGCTGGAAGCATCGCGCGCCGGCGACCATTGCGCTCGCCCGGCAGTATCTCGAGCGCTTGAGCACCGCGGCGCAGCCGGCGGCGCGAGAGGCGTTGCGGTGGTTTTTCCGGGCGGCGCGGCAGCAGCCGGCGAACGTGGAGGCTGCACCGTGCGCGGTTCCGGCGGGGCACGGGCGGGAGCGGCCGGTCGATGCTCCGGGGGCGGGGTTGCGGGAGCCGCCGGCGGCCGGCAGCGACCTCGGCGGCGCCGATTGGGAGCGCGATCTCATCCAGGCGGTGCGGCGGAAGGGGTTTCTGTGGCGCACAGAAAACACTTATCGGCAGTGGGCGGCGCGGTTCGCCGAGTTTATGCGTCCCCGCTCGCCGTATGCGGCCGAGGGCACGGATATCGCGGCGTTTCTCTCGATGCTGGCGGTGGAGCAGCGCGCGAGCGGGTCCACGCAGAAGCAGGCCCTCAACGCCCTGGTCTTCTTCCTGCAGGAGGGGCTGCGGCGGTCGGTCGGCGACTTCGAATTTCAGCGCGCGCGGCGGCGGCAGCGGATGCCGACCGTGCTCTCCCGTGCGGAGTGTCAGCGCGTGTTGCTGCAACTGCCCGGAACGAGCCGGTTGATGGGCGAGCTCATGTATGGCGCCGGGCTGCGGCTGATGGAGTTGCTGCGGCTGCGCGTGCATCACGTCGATTTCGAGCGCGGGCAGGTGAAGGTGTTCTCGGGCAAGGGTGACAAGGACCGGCTGACGGTGCTGCCCGAGGCGTTGCAGGGGCGGTTGCGCGACCACGTGGATCGGCTGCGGCCGCTCTTCCGCGAGGATCGGGAGGCCGCGCTGGCGGGCGTGTGGCTGCCCGAGGGGCTGGCGCGCAAGTATCCGCGGGCTGGCGAGGAGTGGGAGTGGCAGTGGCTGTTTCCGTCGCGCGAACTCGCGATCGATCCGGCCACCGGCTCCAGGCGGCGCCATCATGTGCTGGATGGCACGTTTCAAAACGCGATTCGCAACGCGGCGCGCGAGGCGGGCGTCGACAAGCGCGTGACGCCGCACGTGCTGCGGCATTCGTTTGCGACGCATCTGCTGGAGGGCGGGGCGGATATCCGGACGGTGCAGGAACTGCTCGGACATGACAGCGTGGAGACGACGCAGATCTATACGCACGTGATGCAGAAGCCGGGACTGGGCGTGCGCAGTCCGCTCGATATCATCCAGTCGTGAAGGCTTCGCCCCGTGAAGGCCGGGGCGTGGCATTCGTTGCGACTCCGACGTTGGCGGCGCGTCGAAGGCGCACAAGCGAATGATCTACCGGAATTCCGGTAGGCGGGCGGGGAAGCGGGCGAGGGCCGGGGGGCGCGGTTGGGAGCTTTGAACCGTGAGGGGCGAGGGTAGAGAGATAGGAGTTGAGTGATGGGATCGGGCGGCAGGGAGCGGTCGGGTGAGGCCGCGTCCGGCGGGGCGAAACGCGCACGCATTCCCCGACGCGGGGAGGCGAGGCCGCGCGCGCGGTTTGTCGGCCGCCGGCCGTGCGCGTCGGGGATTGTTCGTCTCGCCTCGCCTCCGGCGGCGCGGTCAGGGCTGGCCGGTCTTGGGCAACTGCGTGTCGAGCTCGACGGGATGCGGGTGATTCCGGCGTTCCTTGCGGCGCTCGTGGCGCTCGCGGAGCTGTTGGTCGAGCTTGTGGGCCAGACCGTCGATTACGCTGTAGGCGTCGTCGCCCTTGACGGAGGCCACGAGATCGGGACCGGAGATCTCGATCCGGCCGGTGGCGCTGTAGAGGTGATTGCGTCCGAGCGTCTGCTCATGGGCGAGGCGGACGTTGATGCGGACGATATGCTCGTTGTGGCGCAGCAGCACGGCGAGTTTCTCGCGGATGCTGGCCTGCAGCGCCGGCGTGAGATCGAGGTGCACGCCTTGCAGGGAGATTTTGTCGGTGGGAGTGTCGGAGGGTTTTGTCATGGGTGAGATCGAGAGACGGACAGGAGAGGCGGGGTTTGGTGACTGAAGGCGCGCCCGGCAATAATATCGTGGCGCGCGCGGGGCACCTCAGCCGGTCCAGGGGCGGGAAGGGCGGATGAGGATCTCCTCGACGGTCGCGCGGGCGGGGAGCGTGGCGGCGAACCAGACGCAGGCGGCGATGTCCTCCGGCTGCATCATGCGCGTGCGGGCTTCGGCGGAGGGTGGGACGGGGCGCTTGTTGAGCAGCGGGGTGTCGATGTCGCCCGGGAAGATGCAGCAGGCGCGGATCCCGTTGGGCCGTTCCTCGGCGTTGATGGTCTGCGTGAGGCCGGTGAGGCCGAATTTCGAAACGACGTAGGCGGCGCCGGACTTCGCGGAGGCCTGCTTGCCGGCTTCGGAGCCGACGTTGACGACGGTCCCGGCACCTTGGGCGCGCATCGCGGGGAGGAAGGCCTGCACGAGGTAGAGGACGCCGTTCACGTTGGCGTCCATCACGGCGGCGTAGTCCGCGCGGGAGAGCTCGCCGAGGGAGCGCTGCGGGATGTTGTTACCGGCGGCGTTGACGAGGACGTCGATGCGGCCGAAGCGGGCGAGGATGGCGCCGGCGGTGCGGGCGATGGCGGCGGGATCGCCGAGATCGCAGGCGAGCGCGACGCAGGATTTGCGCGCGGCCGGGGGCGCGAGCTTGATCGTGGCGGCGAGCGCGTCCGGACGGCGACCGAGGAGCGCGACGCGCCAGCCGGCGGCGGCGAACGTGAGGGCGGTGGCGCGACCGACGCCGGAACCGGCACCGGTGACGACCGCGACGGGAGCGGGGGATTTCTTGAGGGCCATGGTGAGAGAAAGGCGGAACGCCCAGTGAGAGGGCGGAGGCGGAGGCAGGCGAGTTTCAATGCATTCCGCCCGACCGACGGCGCGTGACACGGGCAAACGCTACCGAGCTGCGTAATTGTCGATTGGTCACACCGGCCCCACCGTTGGTCACAGGGGACTGGCTGATGACCGCGCTCATGGCAGTCAGGGGGCGCTTCATCCGCGGTCCCGACCGCGGCTTCACCGTCAGATGCCGCCCTCCCGCACTTCCCTCCGTCTGTATCCATGTTCCCATGGCGCCGGCGTCCGGGCAAGGGCGGAATAAATGAAAGATCCGGCGGCCAGCGTTCGTTAATCCCACAGCTTCCGCCTCCGGGCCGACCCATCCCATGCCGTTTCCTCGACTCAACGTCCTTTCCCGTGCCCGCCTCCGGCGTGCGCGGAGCCGGGGCGATTCGGGAGACGATTCGCCGTTGCCAGGCCCGCTCCCGCGGGCCGCGCGCGGCCCGGGCTGATCGGCTCCGCGGGCTTCCACCCGTTCGCTTCACCTATCGTCAGGTCTCGTCACTTCCCCACCGGCGGCGCCGCTTTCGCGTCGCGCGCCGGATCGCCGTCGCTCCCTCGCCATGCTCCGTCCGCCGCCCTTTCCCATGATCTCGCGCGCCTCCGTCTCGTCGTTCCTTGTCTGCATCGTCGGTCTGCTGGCCGGGCCGGCGATGGCCGCGCCCACCATCGTGACCGCGCCCGCGGCCGTGACGGCCAAGGTGGGTGACCCCGCCGCGCTCAGCGTCGCGGCGACGGGCACCGGCACGCTGACGCACCAGTGGCACCGGAACGGTTTTCCGATCGCGGGCCAGACCGGGAGCAGCCTCAGCTTCGCAAGCGTGTCGCATGCCGACGCCGACACCTACTCGGTCATCGTGACGGATTCCACCGGGCCGTCGCCGCAGCTCCCGGCGCGCCTGGCCGTGGCGCCGCGCAACTACCACGGGGCGCTCAAGGTCGATCCCGCGTTCAACCTCATCCTCGAGAACGAACTCACCGGCAGCATCAACGCCATCGTCGATGCCGGCGGCGGGAAGATCCTGGTGGCGGGTGATTTTGTCCGGGTCGGCACGGGCTCGCCCGTGATCCGCCGTCTCGCCCGTTTCGATACGGCGACGGGGCAGCTCGACTCCACGTTCGCCCCGGTGATCAACGGCGTCGTCAGCAGCGTGGCCGTCCAGGCCGACGGCAAGATTGTGATCGGCGGCCTCTTCAACCACGTCAACGGCTTCCAGCGCAGTTTCGTCGCGCGCCTCACTTCGGCGGGTGAGACCGATCTGCTCTTCAATCCCGGCGGCGCGGCGAGCAGCGCGGTCAACATCGTGGCGCTCCAGACCGTCGGCACCGAGCAGATGATCCTGGTCGGCGGCCAGTTCAGCTCGTTCAACGGCGTGTCGCGCCCGAAGCTCGTGCGCCTCACCTCGCTCGGCGCGGTCGACACCGCGTTCAACGCCAGCCTCGCGACCACGGCCACGATCTCGGCCCTCGCCGTCCAAGCCGACGGCAAGGTGATCGCGGGCGGCACGTTCACCAGCATCGGCGGCGCGACGGTCTCCAACGTCGCGCGGCTCCTCGCCAACGGCGCGATCGACACGTCCTTCAATCACACCGGCGCGACCAGCAACGCCGGCGCGCTCAACGGCAGCGTCACGGCCCTCGCGATCGACGCCACCGGCCGGGTCCTGGCCGGCGGCGCCTTCACCACCTTCAACACCACGGCGGTCAGCCGCCTCGTGCGCCTCACGAGTGCCGGCGCCCTGGATACGTTCAACGCGGGCGGCGCCGGCGTGAACAACACGATCAACGCCATCGCCCTCGATAACGCCACGCCCCGCCGCATCCTGATCGGCGGCGCGTTCACGACCTACAACGGCGCCGGCAACGTGCGCAATCGCGTCGCGCGCCTGCTCGACGACGGCTCGCTTGACGGCACGTTCAACCCCAACGCCGCCAGCACCGTGAACGCGATCCTCGTGCAGGGCGCGTCCGCGACGGCGCCCGTCGTCCTTGGCGGCTTCTTCAACACCCTCGGCGGCCAGTTCGCGCGCCTGCTCGCGCGCGTCTCCGATGCGGGCGTGCGCGACGCGACGCTCGCGACGACCTTCCGCGGCCCGGGCATCGTCACCGCGCTCCGCCCCGTCGCCGGCGGCAGGATGATCGTCGCGGGCTCCTTCAGTCACATCGGCGGCGTGCGCGTATCCAACATTGCCCGACTCACCGCCGCCCTCGCCGTCGATCCGACGTTCAATCCCGGGAAGGGCACCGGCTACGCGACCGCCCCCGCCGTGACGATCAGCGCGCCGACCTCGGGCGTCACCGCCACGGCGAGCGCCACCGTGTCCGGGGGGCAGGTCACCGGCCTGACGATCCTCAACGCCGGCTCCGGCTACACCTCGCCTCCCACCGTCACCCTCTCCGGCGGCGGCGGCACCGGCGCCACCGCGCTGGCCTCGCTGACCGCGACCGGCGAGGTCGCCGCGCTCGACGTCGGGGGTTCCGGCGCGCCGAGCCAGATCAACACGGTCGCCCTCCAGGGCGACGGCAAACTCGTGATCGGCGGCGGCTTCACCTCCTACAACGGCGTCACGGCGAATCGCGTCGCCCGCCTCACCGCCGACGGCGCGTTCGACTTCGCGTATGCCGGCGGCGCGGCGAGCGGCACGGTGAACACCGTGATCGCGCAGTCGGCCGGCCAGATCATGGTCGGCGGCAACTTCACCAATTTCGGCTCCGCCTCGCCCGCGCGCGCCGCGCTCGCCCAGGTCGACGCCGCCGGCGCCGTCACGGCCTTCAACCTCGGGGCCGTTTCGGGCGGCACCAGCGCGGTCAACGCGATCACGATCCAGCCGACCGACGACAAGATCGTCATCGGCGGAAACTTCACGACGATCAACGCGCAGACGCGCAACAACCTCGCGCGCGTCCACGGCACCACGGGCGCGCTCGACGACGCGACCACGGCCTTCATCGTCGGCGCCGGTCCGGGCGCCCAGGTGCGCACCGTCGCGGTCGACACCGCCAACCGCCTCCTCATCGGCGGAGATTTCACCACCTACGCCGGCACCACCGCCAACCGCTACGCGCGCCTCAAGGCCGACGGCACCCTCGATGTCGCCGGCATCGCCGGCTCCAACGTGCATTTCATCCAGCCGCTGCCGGACGGCCGCGCGCTGCTCTACGGTGTCTTCGGCACGCTCGTGAGCGGCCCCGTGGGCAACAATCTGCTCGCCCGCCTCACCACCGATGCCCAGGTCGATTCGGCCTTCGGCGTGCAGTCGGTCGCGTTCGTCAATCTCGGCAGCTCGAGCGCCATGAGCGCACTCGCCCTGCTCGACGACAACGACGCCCTGCTGATCGGCGGAGCGTCGTTCACCCTCTCGAGCCAGGAGCGCTTCGGCCTCGCGCGCCTGGTCGCCGCCCTGCCGCCGACGATCTCCACGATCTCCGTCGCGAGCGCGCGACCGGGCGGCACCGTCACGATCACCGGCTCGGAGTTCTTCGACGTCACCGCCGTCCGCTTCAACGGCGGCAGCACGCTCTCGGCGGGCTCCTTCACCGTCAACTCGCCGACCTCGATCACCGTGACCGTGCCGCTCGGCGCGATCTCCGGGCCCGTCTCCGTGCAGACCCTCTACGGATCGGCGAACAGCACCGCCTCGCTCGCGATCGCGCCCGACTTCAAGCTCCGCAATCCGCCGAACACCGGCGCCGGCCTCACCGGCATCGCGATGGGCCCGGTCGGTCCCGGCGGCGCCAACGTCTACGTCGCGGTCGGCACGCCCGGCGACATCCTCAGCTCGACCGACACCGTGACCTGGACCACGCGTTTCAACAGCGGCCTCGTCGGCAACAATCTCCGCGCCGTCACCTTCACCGGCAGCCCGCTCAACCTCTTCGTCGCCGTCGGCGACTCCGGTTTGATCATGACTTCGCCCGACGGCGCGACGTGGACGACCCGCACTTCCGGCACCTCGAGCACCTTCACCGGCGTTACGTTCGGCGCCGGTAAGGTGGTCGCGGTCACCTCCAGCACGACGGTCGCGACCTCGACCGACGGCGTCACCTGGGCACTCAATCTCACCAACGGCGCCGTCAACGCCGTGGCCTTCGGCAACGGCCAGTTCGTCGGCGTCGGCACCTCCGCGGCTATTCGCACCTCCGCCGACGGCCTCGTCTGGACCACGCTCGCCACGCCCTACACCGGCACGGCGCCCACGGCCACGCTCAACGGCATCACCTATAACGGCGCGCTCTTCGTCGCGGTCGGCGCGAACAGCACGATCGTCACCTCGCCCTCCGGCAACAACTCCACCTGGACGCAGCAGACGGTGTCCGTCGCCAGCACCACGTTCCTGAGCGTCGCCTTCGGCAACGGCCGTTTCGTCGCGGGCAGTTCCGGCGGCGTCCTGGTTTCCACGAACGACACCGGGACCGCCTGGGGCACCGCGCTGGTGAACAACGTCGCCGGCGGCATCGGCGCCTCCGGCTTGCTCTATGACGGCACGCGCTTCGTGGCGGTCGGCTTCGCCGGCGCGGTCTTCACCTCCACCGACAACACCGCCAGCGCGTGGCAGCTCCGGAATTCCCTCTCGCGCGTGAACTTCGCCGACAGCGTGTATGGCAACGGCCGGCACGTGGTCGTCGGTTCCTCCGGCACCGTCGCCTCCTCGACGGACGGCGTCGCGTGGACCTACGGCTCGATCGCCACCTCGACCAGCACCTTCGTCGATGTGGCGTATGCAAACGGCACCTACGTCGCCGTCGCCTCCAACGGCGTCGTGTTCTCGTCGCCCGACGCGGTCACCTGGACGCTGCGGACGCCGGCCGGCGCCACGAATCTCAACGCGATCGCCGCGTCGCCCTCCGGCACGTTCGTCGCGGTGGGCAACAGCGGCGCGCTGTATCGCTCCGTCGGCGGCGCGGCCTGGTCGCAGGTCACGCTCACCGGCGTCCCCGGCAACCTCGGCGCGGTCGCCTGGGGCGACAACAAGTTCATCGCGGTCGGCGCCAGCGGCGTTGCCATCGCCTCGACCGATGACGGCGCGACGTGGTCGGCCCCGGTCACGATCGGCACCGGCACCGACGCCCTCAACGGCATCACCTACAGCGGCACGCAGTTTGTCGTCGTGGGCGGCGGCAGCACGATCGCGACCCTCGGCGCCGGGCAGACCACCTGGACGCCGCGGACGCTCGGCACCGCCGGCGTGACGCTCGCCGACGTGGCCTACGGCGACGGCCTCTACGTCGCGGTTTCATCCAGCAGCACCGCGACCCTGTTTGTTTCTCCGGATACGATCACGTGGGCGCCCGCGGCCCTGACCTCCCGCAACCTGAGCGCCTCGTCGACCTCCGGCATCAGCTTCGGCAACGGCCGCTTCGTCGTCGGGGCGCTCGGCGGCATCCTCAACTCAACGAATCCCGCGGCCGACACCTTCCGCATCAGCACGCAGCCCGCGACGCAGGTCGCCGCCGCCGGCGGCACCGCCACGCTATCCGTCACCGCCAGTCTCAGCGGCGCCACCTACCAATGGTATCGCGGCTTCGCCGGCGACACCTCCGCGCCGATCGCGAGCGCCACCGGCTCCACCTACACGACCGGCGTCTCCGCGCACTATTGGGTGCGCGTGACGCTGGGTGGCGTCAGCGTCGACAGCGCGACGGCCGATGTGCTCGTGCCGGCGCCGACGATTGCCAGCCAGCCGGTCAACACCTCTCTCGTCGTCGGTGCGACGACCGGTGGCCCGGGCGTCACCGCCACCGGCGGCGGCCCGCTGACGTATCAGTGGCGCAAATTCGGCCTGCCGCTCGCCGGCCAGACCTCCGCCGCACTCTCGTTCGCGGGCGCGTTCGCTCCGGCCGCGCTGTCCGACGCCGGCGTCTACGATGTCGTCGTCGCCGACGGCCTCGTCACCTCCACCTCCAATCCCGTGCGCGTCGACGTGGTGCCCGCCACCTACGTCGGCGGTCCGCTGCGCGCGAAGCCCGGCGTGATGCCGCGCATCGAACTGCAGGGCGCCGGCCTGCTCGCTTTCGCCGTCGATGCGGCCAACGGCAAGATCTACGTCGGCGGCGAGTTCACGCGCCTCAACGGCACGCCGCGCTTCAACCTCGCCCGCTTCAATCTCTCCGACGGCGCCCTCGACACCGCCTACGCGCCCGCGGTGATCGCCGGCGGCGCCGTGCGCGCGCTGCATTTGCAATCCGACGGCCGCCTCATCGTCGGCGGCGACTTCTCGATGGTCGACGGCAACTACCGCGGCAACCTCATCCGCCTCACCTCCGCCGGCGCGCTCGACGCCACCTTCGACGCCCGCGTCGGCGGCACGGTCCACACCCTCGCGCCGCAGGGCACCAAGCTGATCGTCGGCGGCTCGTTCACGATCATGAACAACGTCTCCGTCAGCCGCCTCATCCGCGTGCACAACGACGGCAACAACGCCGACGGCACCATCGACGGCACGCTCGACCCGGCCTTCGTCGGCACGGCCAACAACGAGGTCCGCGCGCTGGTCGTCCAAGCCGACGGCAGCGTCGTCATAGGCGGCCTCTTCACCACCGCCAACGGCATCACGGTCAACCGCCTCGCCCGCCTCCAGCCCAACGGCGCCCTCGACACCACGTTCAATCTCAACCCCGGCACCGGCCTGATCGGCAGCGGCTTCACCACCGACGTGCGCGCGCTCGCCCTCCAGACCGTCGGCGCCGAGGAACGCATCCTCGTCGGCGGCCTCTTCACCAGCTTCAACGGCACCACCGGCCTCAACCGCCTCATCCGCCTCACGCCCGCCGGCGCCCTCGACGCCTCGTTCGCCACCGGCACCGGCTTCGGCAGCGACGTCCTCGCGCTCCTCGTGCAGCCTGACGGAAAGGTCCTCGTCGGCGGCAGCTTCACCACCTACAAGGGCAGCGCGACCAACGCCGCGCGCCTCGTCCGCCTCGATGCCGCCGGCAACATCGACGACTCGGTCACCTTCGCCAACGGCACCGGCTTCAACGGCACCGTCTCCGCGCTGGCCCTACAGGGCTCCCAGATCCTCGCCGGCGGCACGTTCACCGCCTACAACGGCGGCAACCTCCGCGACGGCCTCGCCCGCCTCGACGCCTCCGGCGCCTTCGATCCCACGCTCGTCCTCGCCAGCGCCCGCCGGCCCGGCACCGTCTCCGCGATCGAGCCGCTCCCCGACGGCCGCTGGCTCGTCGGCGGCAATTTCCACTTCGTCGACGACGTCGTGCGCAATCACTTCGCGCGCTTCAACGCCAACGGCACCTTCGACGAGACCTTTGTCCCCGGCGGTCCCACCGGCCTCGGCTTCACCAACAGCGTCCTCAGCCTCGCCGTCCAGGGCGACGGCCGGATCATCGCCGGCGGCACGTTCACCGGCTTCAACAACAACGGCACGAACAACACCCGCAACCGGATCCTCCGCCTCCACGCCGACGGCACCTTCGACCCCACCTTCGCCTCCGGCACCGTCCTCGGCAGCAACGTCAACGCCGTCGCCGTCATGCCCGACGGCAAGATCGTCGCCGGCGGCACCTTCACCGACGCGACCCGCGTGCGCATCGCGCGCTTTCACCCCGACGGTTCGCTCGACGCCACCTTCGTCACCGGCACCGGCTTCAACAACACTGTCAGCGCGCTCGCCCCGCAGCTCGACGGCACGCTCGTCGTCGCCGGCACCTTCACCTCGTTCAACACCGCCAGCGCGATGAACGGCATGGTCCGCCTCACCGCCACCGGCGCCTTCGACCCGAACTTCAACTCCGGCGGCGCCGGCCTGACCTCGGGCGCCAGTATCGGCGGACTGGTGACGACCTTTGCCGCCACCCCCGCCGGCCAGAAACTCGTCGTCGGCGGCGGCTTCGCCACGTTCAACGGCACCACGCGCAACCGCCTCGCGCGCCTCGACGCCCCCACCGGCGCCTACGACGCCACCTTCGCCCTCGGCGCCGGCCTGAACAACACCGTCAGCGCGCTCGCCGTCCAGTCCGACGGCCGGGTGCTGGTCGCCGGCTTCTTCAACTCCGCCAACGGCGTGCAGAACCGTTTCCCTCTCGCCCGGATCAGCGCCGACGGCGCCACCGCCGACGACCTCGCGCTCACCGGCGTGCTCGGCGGCCTCACCGGCACGATCAACGTCCTCCGCTTCGCCCCCGACGGCCGGATCGTCGTCGGCGGCACGCGCCTCGACTTCACCGACGCGCTCGGCGGCGGCGCCTTCTACCTCCTCGAGTCCGCGCCCGTGCCGGTCATCACCGTGCAGCCGCAGAACGTCGTCCTCGCGGCGCCGGGCCCGGTCACGTTCACCGTCACCGCCACCGGCGAGGCGCTGAAGTATCAGTGGGCCCGTGACGGGGTGGACCTCCCCGGCGCCACCAACGCCTCCTACACCGTCACCGCGCCCACCGTCTACGACGTCGACGTCGATTACGTGGTCCGCGTCTCGAACAACTACGGCGTCGTCACCAGCCAGGATGCCGTGATCACCACCTCGGCCACGCCGCCCACGATCACCACCCAGCCCGCCGCCTACTCGACGGTCGTGGCGGGGCAGGGGACCACGCTCACCGTCGCCGCCACCGGCGCCAGCCTCGGCTACATCTGGAGCCGGAACGGCGAACTCCTTCCCGGCGCCACCAACGCCTCGCTCGCGCTCACCAACGTCGGCCTCGACGCCGCCGGCACCTACATCGCCTACGTCTTCGACGGCCTCGCCTATCGCGGCTCGACCGAGGCGCGCGTCGACGTCGTCCCCGCCAGCTATCCCGGCGCGCTGCGCCCGCGTGACAGCTTCCTCGGCCGCGTCGAGACGACCGGCAATGTCACGGCGTTCGCCCCGCTCGCCGACGGCCGCTTCTACGCCGCCGGCACCTTTACCTCCGTCGATGGCGTGAAGCGCTACGGCCTCGCGCGCTTCCTCGCGAGCGGCGCGCACGACACCTCGTGGACGCCCGTGCCCGTCATCGGCACGATTTCCGCGATCGCCGTGCAGAGCGACGACAAGATCGTCCTCGGCGGCGCCTTCATCTGGGTCGGCGGCAAGAACAGCTTCCGCCTCGCGCGCCTCCAGGCCGACGGCTCGCTCGATGACTCGTTCATCGTCGGCTCCGGCCTCTCCGGCGGCGTGCCCAACGTCATCATCGCCACCGGCACCGGCGCCGGCCTCAAGCTCTACCTCGCCGGCACGTTCACCGATCTCAACGACACGCCCGCCTCCCGCGTCGTCCGCCTCAACGCCGACGGCACCGTCGATCCCGCCTTCGCGATCGGCACCGGTTTCGACAACACCGTCTCCGACCTGGTGCTCGACGCCAGCGGCCGGCTCGTCGTCGGCGGCTCCTTCCTGACTTACAACGGCCAGCCCGCCGCGCGCCTCGCGCGCCTCGAGACCAGCGGCGCGCTCGACACCGCCTTCACCACCGGCCTCGGCACCGGTTTCGACGCGCCCGTCACCGCGCTCGCGCTGAAGGGCACGCAGATCGTCGCGGGCGGCACGTTCACCACCTACCAGAGCAGCAGCGCGGCCAGCCTCGTCATCCTCGAGGCCACCGGCGCGCGCGCCGCCGGCTTCGCCACCGGCACCGGCTTCATCAACGGCGTGAACGCCGTTCAGATCAACTCCCTCCTCGTGCAGGCCGACGGCCGGATCCTCGTCGGCGGCGCGTTCACCACCTACAACGCCGCCAATGTCACGCGCCTCGTGCGCCTCGACAGCGCGACCGGCGCGGTCGACGCGACCTTCGCCAGCCGCCTCGGCACCGGCATCAACAACACCGTCAGCGCGCTCGCGGCCACCAGCTCCGGCCGGATTCTCGTCGGCGGCGCCTTCTCCGCCATCAACGGCCTGCCGCGCGCCGCGCTCGCCGCCGTCGACACGCTCGGCGTCGTCGACCCGGCCGTGAACGCCGCCTGCCGCGCGCCCGGCACCGTCTTCGCGATCGCCCCCGTCGCGAACGGCAAGCTCGTGATCGGCGGCGCCTTCTCGCACGTGAACGATGTCCCCGCCGGCAACATCGCGCGGATCGATTACACCGGCGCGCTCGACCCCACCTTCGCCGCCGGCGCCGGCTTCAACGGCACCCTCCGCGCGATCTTCGTGCAGGGCGACGGCCGCCTCGTCATCGGCGGCGCCTTCACCACCTACAACGGCGGCGTCGCCAACCGCATCGCGCGCCTCAAGGCCGACGGCGCGCTCGAGCCGTTCTATCTCGGCAACGGCTTCGGCAACGGCACCGTGTTTTCGCTCTCCGCCTCCATCGATCGCGACGACATCTACGCCGGCGGCTCGTTCACGCAGCTCAACGGCCAGTCCGTCAACCGCCTCGTGCGCTTCTCCTTCGGCGGCAGCAGCGACGACACGTTCAACACCGCCGTCGCGACCGGCACCGGCCTCGACAACACCGTCAACACCGTCGTCGCCCTGCCCGACGGCCGCGTCGTGGCCGGCGGTGCCTTCACCACCTACGACGGCCAGCCGGCCGGCCCGCTCCTGCGCTTCACGGTCAACGGCCAGCGCGATGCGACCTTCGCCACCGGCAGCGGCTTCCTCAACGGCACCGCGGCCTCCACCGTCAACACCCTCGTGCTCCAGCCCGACGGCCGGCTCCTCGTCGGCGGCGGCTGGGTCTCCTACAACGGCGTCGAGCAGAGCTGCCTGATGCGGCTCCACGCCGACGGCGCCCTCGACCCGACCTTCGCGGCCGGCATCGGCACGAACAACGCCGTCCAGGCCCTCGCCCTGCAGGGCAACGGCAGCGTTACGTTCGCCGGTTCGCTCATCACCGCCTTCAACAGCCAGCGCTTCTCCCAGCTCGCGCGTATCAGCGCCACGGGCACGCGCGACGAGGCCTTTGGCGCCCCCTTCGTCTTCGCCTCCGCCTTCAACGCGCTGCTCTACCTCCCCGACGGCTCCCTCCTCGTCGGCGCCACCCGCCAGGATTTCCTCGACCGCTCCACCAGCGGCCTGACCCTGCTCGAGGCCGGCCCGAGCCCCGCCATCACCTCGCCGCCGTTTGGCGGCGCCTTCCTCGCGGGCAGCGACACCGCCACGCTCACGGTCAACGCCGTCGGCGCCGGCCCGCTCAGCTACGTCTGGCGCCGCGACGGCAACGTCGTCGACACCGTGCTCGGCACCGTCTCCGGCACGGCCACCAACACGCTCTCCTTCCTGAATTTCCAGGCCGCGCAGGCCGGCAGCTACACCGTGACCGTCACCGACGCCAACGGCGCCTCCGTTACCAGCACGCCGCTGCCCATCACCGTGATCGAGGCAGCGCCGGTCATCACCTCGCCGGTGGCGCCCGCGCTCGGCGTCGTCGCCCAGGCCGGCACGCCCGGTTCCCTCCGCTTCACCGCCACCGGCTCGTCGCCCACCGTCGTGTGGACCAAGGACGGCAACGTCGTCGCCGGCGGCGTGTCCCATGGTAACGAATACCAGCTCCCGCGCCTGCCGTGGACCGTCGCCGATGCCGGCCTCTACACCGCCACCATCACCAACTCGCGCGGCACCGCCACCACCTCCACCCGCATCTGGGTCAACGAGGAGACCGGCTGGGCCGGCCACAATCCGCTCCCGACGCCCAACGCCCTGACCTCGCTCGCCGTGCTGAACGGCCAGTTCCTCGCCACCGGCCTGCGCGGCGCGCGCCTACTCTCCAGCAATGGCGCGACCTGGACCCAGCTCCCCGGCCTCAGCCAGAACAACGCCACCGGCTACGCCTTCGGCAACGGCCTCCACCTCCTGCTCGGCACCAACGGCTTCGTCGCCCGCTCCACCGACGGCGTGAACTGGGTCCCCGGCAACACCGGCCTCTTCGAGTTCACCCAGCACGTCGCCTTCGGCCACGGCCTCTTCGTCGTCACGACCGCCGGCTCTACCGACAGCGCGTCCCGCGTATCCAAGATCCTGACCTCGCCCGACGGCGTCACCTGGACCTCGCGCTTCGACTTCGCTGCCTCCAACCTCAGCAAGCCCGCCTTCGGCAACGGCCTGTTCCTCGTCAACGGCCTCAACGGTAAACTCATTCGCAGCGCCAACGGCCTCGACTGGACCGCCGTCGACGCCCCGCTGCGCGCCACGCCGATGGTCGCCTTCGCCAACGGCCAGTTCTTCGTCAGCGGCCAGACCGGCCAGCTCTTCGCCTCCACCGACGGCCTCGCCTGGAGCCCCCGCACCACCGGCACCGGCTACGCCCCGCTCGGCCTTGAGCACGCCAACGGCCTCTACGTCCTCGTCGGCGAGAACGGCCTCCTCCTCACCTCGCCGAACGCCACCGACTGGACCCTCCGCGCGAGCGGCTCCACCGACAACCTCCGCGAGGTCAAATACGCCAACGGCACCTGGGTCGTTCTCAACAACCAGACCGATCCCGTCCAGGTCCTCACCTCCACCGATGGCACGACGTGGACCAACACCGCCTCCAGCGTGACCGGCGGCCAGTCGATCGCCGGCCTCGCCACCGACTTCACCACCCTCGTCGCGGTCGGCGGCGGCGGCACGATCCTCCGCACCGGCAACGGCACGACCTGGACCTCCGTCTCCTCGGGCGTCACCTCCGCCCTGAACGACGTCACGTTCGCCAGTGGCGCGTTTTACGCCGTCGGCTCCGGTGGCGTTATTCGCACCTCGACCGATGCCGGCCTGACCTGGAACCCCGTCTCCGCTCCCACCACGAACACCCTGCGCGCGATCGAGTTGCTCGGCGGCACGTATGTCAGCACCGGCGACAGCGGCACGCTCCTCACCTCGGCCACCGGCACCGCGTGGAACGCCGCCACCTCCGGCGTCACCGTCGCGCTCCGCAGCGCCGCGTTCGGCGCGGGCGCGTGGGTCGTCGTCGGCGCCAACGGCACGATCCTGCGCTCGACCGACGCCGCCGCCTGGGCGCCCATGACCTCGGGCGTCACGACGACGCTCAACGCCGTCGCCTTCGGCAACAACACCTTCGTCGCCGTCGGCGACGGCGGCGTCATCCTCACCTCGGCCACCGGCACCACGTGGACGCCCGCCGGCTTCAGCAACCTGGAGAACTTCCAGCGCATCCAGTATTCGGGGACGCAGTTCCTCCTCAGCGGCGGCATCGGCACCATGTATGTCTCGCCCGACGGCACCCAGTGGGCCGGGCGCTACACCGGCCTGAACCACACGCTCAATGCCATGCGCCCCTTCCAGGGCCGGCTCTACGGCGGCGGCGCCTTCGGCGGCATCCTCGTCTCGGCCCCGTTCGCCCCGGCCATCGCCGTGCCGCCCCAGCCGCAGGTCGCCCTCGTCGGTTCCGATGTCACGCTCCGCGTCCTCGCCGCCGGGTCGCCCGTCCCGCTCACGTATCAGTGGCGCAAGGGCGGCACCGCCATCGACGGCGCCACCACCGCCACCTACACGATTCCGGCCGCGCCGGCCGGCGCCAGCGGCGACTACGATGTCGTGCTGACCGCCCCCGGCCACGCGCCGCTGACCTCCGCCGTCGCCGCCGTCACCGTCGGCACCGCGCCGCAGATCGTCACGCACCCGGCCCCGCAGATCATCCTCCCCGCCACCGCCGCCGAGTTCACCGTCGTCGCCACCGGCACGACGCCCCTCAGCTACCAGTGGCGCAAGGGCTCGGGCGCCGGCCTCGC
>CAZENI010000138.1:0-16691 GCA_964513055.1 uncultured Opitutus sp. | reverse complement strand
CCGCGAGCTCCGGGCCGATCCCGATCCGACCGTGCGCGCCATTCCCATCGTCGCGTTGACCGCCCTCGCGATGCCCGGCGACCGCGAGCGCTGCCTCGCGGCCGGCGCCGATGATTACCTCAGCAAGCCCGTCAGTCTGAAACAACTGACCGCGCTGGTGTCCCATTTCGCCCCGCTCCGTGCCCCCGAATCCGCTCCGTCATGAACCCACTCGCGCCCATCCCACCGGCACCGTCGGCCGCCCCCGCCCGTTCCACCGTCCTCATCGTCGACGATGTCGCGCGAAACCGGGAGACACTCCTCGCGCTGCTCGACCTGCCGGCCTACCGCCTCATCGAGGCGGCCGACGGCCCGCAGGCCCTCCGCCTCGCCGCCGAGAATCCACCGGACGTGATCCTGCTCGACGTGATGATGCCCGGCATGGACGGATTCGAGGTCTGCCGCCGCCTCCGCGCCGATCCGCGGCTCGCCGAAATCCCCGTGCTCCTGATCACCGCGCTCGACGATCGCTCGTCCCGCCTCGCCGGCCTCGAAGCCGGCGCCGATGACTTCATCGCGAAGCCCTTCGACGGGAGCGAACTCCGCGCCCGCGTGCACACGATCACGCGGCTGAACCGCTACCGCCGCCTCGCTGGCGCGCTCGAGCTCGCCCGCGAACAGGCCGACATCATCGACCGGGCCGGCGAGGCGATCGTCGTCACCGACCTCGACGGGAGGATCAGTTACTGGAATCGCGGCGCCGCGCAGCTCTACGGCCTGCCCGCGGCGGAGGCGGTCGGCCGGCTCGAGACGGAGGTCTTTCCGCCCGCCCTCGTCCGGCAGCTCGCCGCCGCGCCCGATTCCCCTGACGAGGGCGGCGACTGGCGCGGCGAAGTGGCGCTCGTCCGCGGCACCGGACGCCCCGCCACGCTCGACGTCCACCGGATGCTCATCCGCGACGACGCCGGCCGGCCCCGCGCGCGCCTCAGTTTCGCCAACGACATCACCGAACGAAAGAACACCCACGAACAACTGCTGCGCGTGCAGCGCCTCGAGAACATCGGGCTCCTCGCGGCGGGCATCGCCCACGACCTCAACAATGTCCTCGCCCCCATCATGCTCGCGGCGCCGATGCTCCGCCTGCACGCGACGCATCCCTCCGACCTGCACGTCCTCACCACCGTCGAGAAAAGCGCGGAACGCGGCGCCGCCCTGGTCCGCCAGATCATCGGCTTCGCCCACGGCACCGGCGCCGGCGAGAAGCAACTCGTGCAGGTCCGCCATCTCCTGCGCGACCTCGTCAGCATGATCCAGGAGACCTTTCCCAAGAACATCCGCTTCAACGCCGACATCGCTTCGGATCTCTGGACCCTGCAGGCCAACTCGACCCAGATCCATCAGGTCGCACTCAACCTCTGCGTGAACGCCCGCGACGCCATGCCCGGCGGCGGCACCCTCGGGCTCGCGGCCGCCAACGTCCGGCTCACCGAGGCCGATGCGCGCGCGATTCCGGGCGCCCGCTCCGGCGCCCACGTGCGGATCGAGGTCTCCGACACCGGCACCGGCATTCCGCCCGAGGTGCTCGAACGCATCTGGGAGCCCTTCTTCACCACCAAGGCCGAGGGCAAGGGCACCGGGCTCGGCCTCTCCACCGTGCGCTCCATCGTCGCCGACCACTGCGGCTTCCTCGCCGTCGAGACGCAGGCGGGCAGCGGCACCACGTTTCGCGCCTACTTTCCGGCCGCCGAGGCCGGCACGGCGCACGGCCGCTCCGATTCCCTCATCCCCGTCCCGCGCGCCCAGGGGGAATGCGTGCTGATTGTCGATGACGAGGAGCACCTGCGCGAGACGCTCCGCGCCATCCTCCTCCAGCACGGCTACCGCGTGCTGACCGCCGGCGGCGGGATCGAGGCGCTCACGGTCTTCACGCCCCGGACCCACGAAATCAAACTCGTGATCAGCGATTTCAACATGCCCGGCATCGACGGCGGCGTGCTCGCCAAGCTGCTGCGGACCCTCAATCCGGATGTGAAGCTGCTGCTGTGCAGCGGCCAGCTAGACAACCACGAGGAGGCCGAAGCGGTCTCCCACGCCTTCCTGTCCAAGCCCTTCACCACGGAGGTGCTGCTCGCGACGGTGCACGCCGTGCTGCACGACCGGCCGTTCCTGCCGGCCCCGAGTTGCAGCACGGCCGCGTAGCCGCGCGCCAACCGCTCACCGCGCCGGCAGCTCGAACCAGAACACGCTGCCGCCGCCGTCCGGGAACTCCGCGCCGACCGTGCCGGCCTGCGACTCCACGAGGTGCTTCACGATCGCGAGGCCGAGGCCGTTGCTCTCCTCGTCGCCGGTCGGCCGCGGCGACAGGCGCGCATGCTCGGTGAAGAGCTGGGGCCGCTCCGCCGCCGGCACGCCCGGGCCGGTGTCGCGCACCTCCACGCGCACCCGGCCGTCCACGAGCCGCGTGCCGATCGTGACGCTTCCGCCGTGCGGCGTGAACTTCAGCGCGTTGCTCGTGAAGTTGGTGAACGCCTGGTAGGCCAGCGCCGCATCGCAGCGCGCCAGCGGCAGCTCCGCCGCCAGCGCGGTGGCGAGCGCGATCTGTTTCCGCTCCGCCGCATGCGCGTGCTGCCGCACGACGGCGTCGCCGAGCAGGTTGAGATCGACGCGGCCGGACGAGCCCGGGTTGGTCGCGCCGGCCGTGGGCGCGCGGATCTCCAGGAACGTGTCGATGATCCGCCGCATCTGCGCCGCCGACTCGCGGATGTTCTCGAGATACTTCGTGAGCCCGGGCGAGTCCGCTGCCCCGGGCTGCCGCCGCGCCAGCTCGCCCGCCATCAGGATCAGGCAGAGCGGATTGCGCAGGTCGTGGCCCGCGATCCGCATAAAGCGCTCCTTCAACGCGAGCTGCTCCTCGAGCTCGCGCCGGAAGCGCCGCAGCGCGAGATGCGTCCGCACCCGCGCCATCGCCTCCTCGTGCTCGATCGGCTTGGTGATGTAGTCCACGCCCCCAGCCGCGAAAGCCTTCACCTTGTCCGCGGTCTCGTTGAGCGCAGTCATGAACAACACCGGCACGTCCCGCGTCTCCGGCCGCGCCTTCAGCCGCCGGCACGTCTCGAAGCCGTCGATCCCCGGCATCATCACGTCGAGCAGGATCAGGTCCGGCTGCGTCTGCTCCGTCTGCGCGAGCGCCTCCTCGCCGTCCTCCGCGACCATGAGCTGGTAACCGGCTTCGCCGAGCGTTTCGACGAGCACCCCGAGATTGGCGGGCGTGTCGTCGACGATGAGGATGGTTTCAGGCATGGGGAAAGGAGCGGGGAATCGATCCAATGTGGAAATCAGGAAAGCGGGAAAAAACACGGCCGAACTTCAATTCCCGTGCCCGACGGATCCTTTTCCCGCTTTCCTGCTTTCCACATTCAACGTATTTCTAATTCGTATACCGCGCGACGAACTGCCGGATGGCCTTCATCTTGAACCGCGCCGCGAGGTCGAGCACGCCCTGCGCGAAGGGCGTGTATTTCGGATCGAGCGCGATCAACGCCTGCGCGCGGGCGCGGATCGCGACGACGTCGCCCTTGGCCGCGAGTTCGTAGATCGCGGTCGCCTCCGCGGCCGGCGGCGCGTGCATCACCAGCGCAAACGGCGAGCGCGTCTCCTCCGCCTCTGCCTGGTGCCACGTCAGGCCGAGCGCGCGCTCCGTGATCGCCCACAGCTCCTCCTCGCGGAAGGGCTTCGCGAGAAACTCGTCGCAACCCGCCGCAAAGCACTCGCTGCGATCCATGTCGTAGGCGCTCGCCGAGACCGCGATGATCTTCTGCCGCGGCGCGCCCGGCCGCGCCGCCTCGCTCTGCCGCAGCCGCCGCGTGGCCTCGAGGCCGTCGATTCCACCGGGCAGCCGCAGATCCATCAGCACGAGTTCGGGCTGGAATTTTTCCGCCTCGGCCACGGCGGCGAGGCCGTCGGCCGCCTCCGCCAGCTCGAAGCCGAGCGGCGCCAGCATGTCCACCATCACCGCACGGTTGGTCGCGTTGTCGTCCACGATCAGCACGCGGCGCCGCGCGCCCTCGTAGCCGACGATGCGGCGCGAGGTGGTGGCGGCGGCGGGAATCGCCGCGGTTGCGGCGGGCAGCGCGACGTCGAACCAGAAGCGGCTGCCCCAGCCGGGCTTGCTCTCGACGCGGAGCCGGCCGCCCATGCGCTCCACCAGGCTGCGGCTGATTGCGAGCCCGAGGCCCGTGCCGGTCGCCGCCGCGGACGCCTTGTTGCCCACCTGCGAGAACGGCTCGAACAGCTTCTTCTGATCCTCCTCCGAGATGCCGGGCCCGGTGTCGCTGACGGAGAAGCGGACCGTGTCGGCGTTCACGGCCGGATCGATGGGCGCGCGCGAGCCCGCCACGCCCGCCCCCGCGGCCCGCTGCACCGTGAACACCACGCCGCCCGCCTTCGTGAACTTCACCGCGTTGGAGAGCAGGTTGAACACGATCTGCCGCAGACGCTGCTCGTCGCCGCGCACCCACCGCGGCAGATCGCCCGCCGCCGCCGCCTCGAACAGGATGCTCTTCTCCTTCGCGCGCGGCGTGAACACGCCCTCCACGCTCGTCACGAATGCCGGCAGATCGAAGTCCGCCGGGTGCAGCTCGAGCCGGCCCGCCTCGATCTTCGAGAGGTCGAGCACGTCGTTGATCAACGCCAGCAGGTGATCGGCCGACTCGTGGATCACGCGCACGCCCTCGCGCTGCTTCTCGCCCAGCGCGGCGTCGCGGCGGAGAATCTGCGTGTAGCCGAGGATGCCGTTCAGCGGCGTGCGCAGCTCGTGGCTCACGCTCGCGAGGAAGTAGCTCTTGGCGCGGCTCGCGGCGTCGGCCGCCTCTTTCGCCGCCTGCAGCGCGTGCGCCGCCTCGCGTTTCAGCGTGATGTCCGCCGCCACGCCCTCGAAGTGATCGATCCCGCCCTGCGCGTTGCGCACGACGCGCACCGACTCGGAAATCCAGAACGTGGAACCGTCGCGCCGGTGGACCTCCGACTCGAAGTCCGAGAGCTCGTCGCGGCGCTGGATCAGCGCGAAGAACTCGTCGCGGCGGCCCGGCTGCACGTAGACCTGCCGCCCGATGTCGTTGACCGCCGCGAGCAGCTCGGCCGGCGAGCCGTAGCCGAGCATCCGGGCGAGCGCGGGGTTGGCGTTGAGGAAGCGGCCCTCGGGCGTGGTGATGTAGAGGCCCTCGAGCGCGTTCTCGAAGATGCTCCGGTAGCGGCGCTCGGCGTGCGCCAGCGCGATCTCGGCCTGGCGGCGCTGCACCGCGACGGCGGTCTGCTCGGCCACGAAGTTGAGCAGCCGCAGATCCTCGTCGCCGTAGGCGTCGGCGCGCGCGTAGTCCTGCAACGCGATCACGCCGAGCGTGCGGCCGCCGCCGATCAGCGGCGCGCCGAGGCGCTGCGCCGCGGGCTGCCCGAGCGGCTGGTAGGGGCCGCGCTCCGCCAGCAGCGCCGGAAGCTCCGCCGCCGTCACGCGCACGGGCCGGCCCGTCTGCAGCACGAGCTCGGTGAAACCGTTGCCGACCGGACGCGGCGGCGGCGGCTCCACGTGCTCGTCCGCGAAATATGGGAACGACAGCTCGCGGCCGTCCGCGCTGAGCAGCGCGACGTAGAAATTCTTCGCCGGCATCAGGCCGCCGATGATGCTGTGCACCTCGGCGAAGAGCATCTCGAGGTTGCCGCCGGCGAGCACGGCGCGGGAGATCTGGAACGTCGCCGCCTGCACCTGCTCGCGCCGCCGCCGCTCGGTGACGTCGATCGCCACCGTCAGCACGCAGCGCTCGCCGCCGAGCTCGATGATGTCGGCGTTGACGAGCAGCGTGGTGTTGCGCCCGTGTTTCGCCCGGAAATCCGCCTGGAGATCGCGCACGAAGCCCTGCGTCTCGATCCGCTGCAGGAAATCCCCGCGCTGGTTCTCGTGCACCCAGAGATCGAGCTCCTGCGTGGTCCGGCCGATGATCTCGTCGCGGCTGTAGCCGCAGCTCCGGGTGAACGCGGGATTCACCTCGATGATCCGGCGATCGCCGAGCCGGCTGAGCGACATCAGCGCGGGGCTGGAGTGGAAGCTCTTCTCGAAATACGCGCGCGATTCGCGCTGCGCCGCCTCGACCTGCTGCCGGTGCACCGCCGCCGCCGTCTGGTCGGCGACGAACATCAGCAGCTTCAAATCGGCGTCGGTGTAGGCGTGCGGGTTGTGATAATCCTGCACCGTGATCACGCCGATCGCGCGGCCGTCGATCATCAGCGGCGCCCCGAGCCAGAGCGCGGACGGCTTGCCGGTCGGCTTGTAGGGGCTGTCGCCGCGGAAGATCACCGTGAGCTCGTCGGCCGTCGTGCGCAGCGGCTTCGCGGTGTGGATGACGTATTCGGTGAGGCCGAAGCCGGGCTTGCGCGTCGCCGGCGTCGTCGCCGTCTCGTCCACGAAATAGGGGAACGACAACTGGCTCCCGTCGGGGCTGAGCAGCGCGACGTAAAAATTCCGCGCCGAGAACAGCTCGCCGACGATCCGGTGGAGCTGCGCGAAGAGCGCCGGCAGATCGCCGCCCGCGAGCACCGCCTGCGAGATGGCGTAGGTGGCGGCCTGCACCTTCTCGCGCCGCCGGCGGTCGGTGATGTCGATGCCCACCGTGAGCAGCGAGGGCGTGCCGCCGAGCTCCAGCACGTCCGCGTGCACGAGGAAGTGCGTGACGAGCCCGTCCTTCGTCCGGAAGTCGCCCTCGAGATCGCGGATCGCGCCGTGCGTGCGCAGCCGGTGGAAGAACTCGTCGCGCTGCTTCGGGTTCACCCAGAGGTCGATCTCGTCCGCGGTGCGGCCGATGATCTCCTCGCGCGTGTAGCCGCAGGCGCGGAGAAAGGCCGGGTTGGCTTCCGTGATCACGCGGTCGGTCAGGCGCGAGATGACCATCAGCGCCGGGCTGGAGTGGAAGCTCTTCTCGAAATACGCCTGCGCCTCGCGCTGCGCCTTCTCCACCTGCTGCCGGTGGATCGCGGCGGCAGTCTGGTCGGCGACGAAGATCAGCAGCCGCTTGTCGTCCTCCGTGTAGGCCGCGGGATTGTGGTAGTCCTGGAGCGCGATCAGGCCGAAGCAGCGGCCGTCGATCTTGAGCGGCGCGCCCAGCCACTGCGCGCACGGGTCGCCGCTCGCCTCGTAGTTGCCGCGCGCCCGCAGCGTCGCGACGATGTCGCTGTCCACCGCGAGGAGCGGCTCGCCCGTGTCGATGACGAACTCGGTCACGCCGTTGCGCGGCGTGCGCGCTGGCGGGTGCGGCATCGTCTCGTCGGCGAAGTAGGGGAACGTGAGCAGCGTCCGATCGGCGTTGATCAGCGCGACGTAGCAGTTCCGCGCGGACATCAGGCCGCCGATGATGCGGTGCACCTCGGCGAAGAGCGCGGGCAGATCGCCGCCGGCGAGGATGGCCTGGGAAATCTGATACGTCGCCGCCTGGAGGCGCTCCTGCCGGCGGCGCTCCGTGATGTCGATCGCGACCGTCAGCATGCAGGGCACGCCCCCGAGCTCGATCAGGTCGGCGTTGAGGATGAGCGAGCGGACGCGGCCCGTCTTCGAGCGGAAATCGGCCTCCATGTCGCGCACGGTGCGCTCGGCGCGGATCCGGCGCAGGAACTCGTCGCGCTGCCCGACGTGCAGCCACAGGCCCAGCTCGAGCGTGGTGCGCCCGAGCATCTCCTCGCGGGGGTAGCCCGCGCCGCGCTCGAACGCCGGGTTCACCTCGATCAGCTTCCCGTCGGCCGCGTGCGCGATCGACATCAGCGCGGGGCTCGAGTGGAAGCTCTTCTCGAAATACGAGCGCGACTCCCGCTGCGCGGCGTCGGCGCGGTGGCGTTCCGAGATGTCGCGGAGGTAGGCGGTGAAAAACGGGTGCTGCGTGCCGGACTCGACGCGCGTGATCGCGAGCTCGACCGGGAACTCATGGCCGTCCGCGTGCAGCGCCGGCATCTCGATCCGGCGCCCGACCACGCCGGAGCTCTGCCCGGACGCGACCAGCCGCTGCATCCCCTGGCGGTGCCGCTCGCGCAGCGCGGGCGGCACGATCAGCTCGCCCATGTCGCGGCCGACCGCCTGCTCGCGCGTGTAACCGAAGGTCCGTGACGCCGCCGCGTTGAAGTCGACGACCCGGCCGTGGTGGTCGATCGTGATGATGCAGTCGAGCGCGGCGTCGAGGATCGCGGTGAAGCGCGTCTGCAGCCGCGCGGCGGCATCCTCACGGAAATACGCGGTGAAGAACAGGTCGTCGCCCTCGCCGATGCGCGTGATCGTGAGCTCGACGGCAAACTCGGTGCCGTCGGACCGCAGCGCCGAGACCTCGACGCGGCGGCCGAGGAGCCCCTTGCTCGCGCCGGTGTCGACCAGCCGCTGCAGGCCCTGCCGGTGCCGCTCGCGCATCGCGGGCGGGATGATCAGTTCCGCCATCTCGCGGCCGATGACCTCTGCGCGCCGGTAGCCGAAGGTGCGCTCGGCGGCGGCGTTGAAATCGGTGATGCAGCCGTGCCGGTCGATGGTGATGATGCAGTCGAGCGCGGCGTCGAGGATGCCGTCCAGCCGCGCCTGCAGGCGGGCGGTGGCGGCGGGGGCGGAGTCGTCGGCGCGGGAGGGCATCAGGGGGCGGGATGAACGGGGGAGGAAAACGGCGCGCGCCGCGCAGCGCAATGACGCGCTGGGCGGCGGGCGGGAGAGCGGGTAGGGGCCGTTGTCCTCAACGACCCTTGTTGAGCGTTCGTAAGTCGAACCAGGGCGGTTGAGGACAACCACCCCTACCTCGCCGGATCACTTCAGCGATTTCAGGTAGGCCACCACGGCCGCGGCGTCGGCCTCGTTGAACCGGAACTCCGGCATCGGCGGCCGCGGCGTCGTGCCGTCGGGGCGCCGGCCCGTCTGCATGAACACCATCGCCTGCGCGGCCGTCATCGACGGCAGCCCGGCGAGCGGCGGGGCCGCGGGCGACCAGGGCATCGGCACCGTGGGCTGGAAGGGCAGCGCCGCGCCCTTGAGCCAGAGCTCGCGGACAAACTCGCCCTTCTCGTTGCGCGGCGAGTGGCAGTCGGCGCAGAGGCCGACGTGCTCGACGAGGTAGCGGCCGCGGACGAGCTGCGGGTCGGCCTGCTGGGCGGCCGTGACGGCGGGCGCGGCCTCGGCGGGCGGCGCGGCGTGGGCCGAGGCGGCAAGGGCGAGCCAGAGCACGCCGACGGCGGTGAGGGTCTTGCGGGTCTTCGAGTTCATGGGAAGGAGGGCGCCGGGGCGGACGACCGACGGCGTGGCGGTGCCGGCGCGGGGCCGGCGGGTGCGCAGCGGACGAAGGGAGGAGCGGTGCATGGGAGAAAGGGAAGGCGCGGGGCGGCGGCGGCTCAGGCCGTGACCATGAGCAGCAAGTGCAGCAAGCAGCCGATCGTCAGCGCGACCGCCACCGCCCAGCGCGGAATCGGATAAGGGATGAGGAAAGTGGGCATGGGGCGGGGGCGGCGCCGCGGAGAGCTCAGGCGGCCGCGGGCGCGGAGCGCTGGGCCTCGATCATGGTGTTCGCGAGGAGCGAGTAGGTGGTCGTCCACGCCTCGCGCACCGCCGGGGTGAACTCGGCGCCGAGCCCGCGCTCGAGCGTCCAGAGCAGCGCGGCGCCGACCGTCGCGTAATGTTCCTCGGATACGCCATAGCCGGAGTGGCGGCGACCGAGCTCACGGACGGCGGGCACGATGGCGTCGAGGCGTTCGAGGGCCGCGACGGCCGTCGCGATCATCGCCATGAGCTTGCGGCCCTGCTCGCGCATGTCGCCGCGAAAGAGCTGGCGCAGCTCCGGATCGAGTTCGAAGAGGCGCGCGTAGAACAACGCCGCCGCCTGATCGGCGATCGGGACGACTTTGCGGAAGGAGTCTTTGACGAGGAAGATTTCGGTCGGGGTCATTGGGGGTGGCGTGGTTGAGCGGAAGAAGTCGAAGGGGGGAGGAGCCGGGTCCGTCAGGACCAGCGGCTGAGGGCTGATCGCTGACGGTGGTTGGTGGACGCGCCTCAGGCGGCGAGCTGGTGGGGTTCGCAGCAGAGCGGCGAACGCGTGGTGGCGCCGCGGGCGGCGGCGAGTTTCGGGAGCCGCACGCGGCGGCAGCGTTGCACGTAGTCGGCGTGGATGACGGCGCCCAGGCCGGCGGTGAAGAGCAGCGTGCCGGCGGCGGCGGCGCTGAACGGGAGCGCGAGGGCGGCGGCGAGCGCGGCGGCGAGGGAGGGAAGCGGGAGTGAGTTCATGGCGGAGACAGCGTTTGAATTACGGTGCCCATGGTGCCACGAATCCGGCCGGAGCGGTATGGGCCGGCCGGGGTGGGCCGATCGGCCCGGGCCGGCCCGTGGCACGGCGGCTTTACAACGCCCGGCGCGCCTCGCACGATCCGCGCCGGTGAAACGGATCCTGGTCATCGACGACGACGCAAGGCTGCGGCAGCACTATGCGGAGCTGCTGAAGCTCGACGGCTACGCGGTCACCGAGGCCCGCAACGGCCGCGAGGGCGTCGAGTCCGCCCGGAAGGACGTGCCGGATCTCGTGCTGTGCGACATCACGATGCCGGAGATGAACGGCCACCGCGTGCTGGAGACGCTGCGCGGCGAGCCACGCACGGCGCACGTGCCCTTCGTGTTTCTCACCGGCTGGAGCGAGCAGGGCGACGTGCGCACGGGCATGAACCTCGGCGCCGACGACTATCTCACGAAACCGGTCGCGCCGGAGGATTTGCTCGCGGCGATCCGCGCGCGGCTGCGGCGCTCGGAGGCGGCGGCGCCGGCCGGACGCCGGCCCGCCAACCGCGAGGCGACGTCCGCCGACCTCGAGCCGCTCGGCCTCACGCCGCGCGAGGCGGAGGTGCTGTTCTGGGTCGCCCGCGGCAAGACCAACGACGAGATCGCCACCGTGCTCGGCATCGGCCTCACCACGGTGAAGAAGCACCTCGAGAGCACGTTCACCAAGCTCGGCGTCGAGAATCGCACGACCGCGGCGGCGATGGCGCTGGAGCGGATGGTGTAGGCCCGGCCGGTGGCCGGGCACCCGCCACCGGGCGGGTCTACCACGATCCGGCGCGGCGAGGGCGCCAGGTTCCAACAAGGGCGGTTGGGGACAACCGCCCCTACCTCGGAAAAACGAAAAAGCCGCGTGCGGAGGCACGCGGCTCGGAAAAACGGATACGTTCGCGTCGCTCAGGGCGCCACGACGGGCAGCACCGGCATGCGGCCGATCAGGATGTCGTAGGCGGGCGCGAGCTTCAGGCGCGAGTGCAGGCCGTTGAGCCAGCCGGTGCGCTGCGTCACGTAGTCCGAGTTCGGCAGGCTCCACGTCACGCCGACGATCTGGAAGCCGGCGTTGACGAGCACGCCGACGGTGCCGGTGCCGACGCCGGGAATATGGGTGTCGACGCCGTTGACCGGCACGAGGCGGGTGTCGTTCGTGTGGAGGCTGCCCGAGCTGTCGAGGACCTCGACCTCGTAGTAGGTCGTGCCGGCGTAGGCGGGATTGGCGCTGGCGTGATCCGCGGGGTAGGCCTTGGCGCTGGCGAGGTTTACGTTCGCGATGATCATCGCGTGGTCCTTGTCATCGGTGCCGACCTGGGCCCAGAGAAGGATGTCGCCCGGCAGTGCCTGGTCGAGCTGCGTGACCTGGGAGGCGAAGCCCTTCCCGGCCTTGAGCAACGCGATCATCTGGTAGGGCGCGGGGCTGGCGGAGGTCTTGGTGACGCCCAGCAGCGGATCGTGGAACGAGTGGCTGCTCCAGCTCCAGTTGTAGCAGGATTTCAGGAGGTGCGTGACCAGCGGGGCGCACTTGGTGTTGTTGCCCGGCAGCACGCCGGCGGGCTGGTCGAGGAAGCGGATGAACGACGGGTCGCTCGCGCTGTTCCAGCTCCCGCCGTAGCGGTTGAGGGCGACGTTGCTGGCGTCCTTGAAGACGCCGGCGTCCTGGGCGCCGGTGATTTCGTCGACGAGCTGGAGGCCCTTGGTGAGGTGCGCGGGCTGGGCGAAGGCGGCGACGGAGCCGACGACGATGGCCGCGGCGACGACAAGCGTGCCGATGACGCGCGACCAGGTGGGCGAGAGGGCCGGTGCCGGAGTCTGTGTCTGAAGTGAGGATACGAGATGCATGGGAGGGAGCGGAGGTTTGATGATGATGTTGAAAGCGCGCGGAGACGGGCATGTCCCGCGGCGCCGCACATCCTGCCCGATCCGAGCGCGCCGCGGTATGGGCCGGCCGGACGTGGGCCGAAGGGCGAAGGGATCGGCGGAGGGACGCGGGAGAGATCCGCCGCGAACGCCCCGGCTGCGTTCAGACGCGCCGCGCCGGAGCCACCAGCCACCGGGTGACGCGACGGCTCACGGCCGCTCCAGGCGCGCGCGGTCGGCGGTGACAAATCGCTTCAATTGATCGGCACTCGGGAGCGCGACGAGATAGCGGGAGACAAAGAGTTTTTGAGAGAGGCCACCGGTGGCAAACTCGACCTTGGTCTCATCCTTTTCGCTACAAAGCACGATGCCGACCGGCGGCTGGTCGCCGTCGGCCATCATGTGTTTCTTGAAATAATTCAGATAGAAATTCATCTGCCCGGCATCGGCGTGGGAAAAGGCGCGGATTTTTGAGGTCGAGCAGCACATGGCAGCGCAACCGCCGATGGTAGAAGACGAGATCGACGCGGTCGTGCTCGTTGCCGACCGTGATGCGAAACTGGCGCGCCTCGAAACAGAAGCCCGTGCCGAGTTCGAGGAGGAAGGCCTGCACGTGGTTGAGCAGCGCGGTTTCGAGATCGCTTTCCGAGTAGGCGGCACGGTCCGCGAGTCCGGCGAATTCGAGGACATAAGGATCGCGGATGAGGTCCTCGACGGTCGCGGGCGCCTCGGTGGATTGTTTGCGCGCGCGGGCGACGACCGCGCGTTTGTTCTTGGAGAGTCCGGTGCGCTCGTAGAGGAGGCTGCCGATCTGGCGCTGGAGCTGGCGCACGGACCACGCGCCAAGGAGACATTCGTTTTCGTAGAAGGCGCGCTTCCAGGGATCGTCGAGGCGGAGGAGTTCGATGAGGTGCGTCCAAGAAAACTGGAGCACTTGCCGAGGCATGAGAGGAGGAGGGAGCGCATCGATTGATTTCCGCGACACTGCAGCGGAAATTGGGAGGGCGGCCGATTCGCCAGTCGGTGACGGGCGTTTCCCGGATTTCCTCATCAGCGATGAGGATTTTGCACTGCCAGAGAATTTCGTCATCACCGATGACGAAATCTCCATAGGTTCGGTGGTGAGCGCCAAGGGCAATTCCGTCATCAGTGATGACGGAATTGCAGACGAGAGCTGTGGATAGAGCCGATAAAACACCCGGCAGCGCTCCAGCATTCGCGGCGCAAGACCGTCAATACCTTGCTTCGCCAGATCTCGACCAAGCCGTTCGATCAGGCTGTCGCCATACTTCGCGCGGTCTTCGCCGCCTTGCTCGAATTCGACGACGTAGGCGCCGACGAGCCAGTTGCGGAGGACGAGGCCCTAGTTGACCGCCGCCGCTGCGCGACCCACCGACGACGTGTGCGCCTGCGCAATGGCCGACAGGAGCTGGCGGTAGTGCATGGCGGGAAGAAAAACGCGGCGGCGGTGAAGCGTCAAAGCCAGTGATGCCACCGCCCGCCGCGCGAATCTTTCTCGTCTTGGTTCGACTGCGCTCCTCCGGCTGGCCACCTCCGCCCGCGCGATTCCCCGGCTGATCCCCGTTCCCGCCCCCGGCCACGGATTGGAACTGGCAGCCTGCGCGCGGAACCCTCTGCTGGCTGGCGACCCATGCTGCACCTCGCGATTCCACTGGCGCATCTCGATTTTTTGAAAGGGTTTTGAGCGTCAGCCTCCGCTTCCGACGAACTGCTCATTGCTCGCATCCGTGAGGAATTCAGCTTTCTGGGCACCGACATAGCGGTCTCGATTCGTGAAGGCGCAGGCCTACGATCGCGCGAAGGCGGAGAAGAAGACGCACAACTTCGCCGTGGCGCTGCCGGAGCATTTCGCAGAGCAGGCAAATGAAATGCTGAAGAGCCGCTACAGCCTGGAGTTCCTCGGCCTCGCGCGGCCGATGAAGGAGCGGGAGCTGGAGGAGCGGCTGATCGGGCGGCTGCAGCAGTTCATCTTGGAGCTGGGCGACGGGTTCTGCTTCGTCGGCCGGAAATACCGGCTGGCGCTCGGGCAGTAGGAATACTTCGTGGACCTGCTGTCCTAACACCAGCAGCCCTTCGGATGTGGACCACGGATTACACGGATGGCACGGATGATGAGCGTCGGCATCTATCCGTGGCATCCGGATAATCCGCGGTCAAAGGTCGTCCGGTCTGGATCTTCTCCATCGTCCAAAGGCACGGGGCGTTGGTAAAATACCCGCGTCTGTTGAGATTTTGACGCAGTGAAAGATAGCGACCGTCGTCTCGACGGCCATCGCTCCAGTTGGCGGTCAAGGACGACCCTGAACGGCGGCACGCGGCGGCGCGACGAGTCGGGGAATTTGGCGGGTGGTCCTTCCCTATGCCAATCGCCTCAAGCTTTTGGACTTTGGTTCGAAGCCGTGGCCGCGAGCGTGAGCGAGTGGTTTGCACGGCCACTCGCTCACGCTCGCGGCCACGGAGAAATCCAAAAGGAAAGGGCGATTGGTATTATCTCAGCAGCCGCTCGCACAGCGCGATCAGCCGCGCGCGCAGCGGCTCGCCGCGCGTGGCGAAGGCGCGCTGGTGCGACTCATACTCGACGCGGCCCGACGCCGCCTCGATCGCGATCGGGGCGAAACCGAGCGCGCGCAAATCGTAGGGGCTCGCGCGCATGTCGACCTCACGGATGTCGCGCGCGAGCTCAAAGCAATCCGCGATCAGCTCCGCGGGCGTGAAGGGCGCGAGTTTGAAGGCCCACTTGTAGAGATCCATGTTCGCGTGCAGGCAGCCGCGCTGCTCGAGCTGCGCGGTGTCGGCGCGCGTCGGCTGCAGCTTGTTCAGCGGCCGCGCGGGCTCCGTGAAAAAACGAAACGCGTCGAAATGCGTGCACGTCACCGGCGACGCCTCGACGATCGCGGCGAGCTCCGCCGGCGCGAAGCGCAGCGGCCAGGCGTTGTGGCGGATCTGCTCCGGCGTCTGCCGGTAGACCATCGCCCATTCGTGCAGGCCGAAGCAGCCGAAGAACGCGGGGCGGTTTTGCATCGCCGCCAGCATCCCGCGCAACCACGCCACGAACTCGCGGCGGTGCGCGGGAAGGGCGGACGGATTCAGGACCACGGCGAACTCCGGCGCGCCCGTGCCGTCGGCGTCGAGCGCGCGATACTCGGGCCAGCGCAGGAATTCCCGCGCGGCGTCACCCGCGAGCGCGAGGTCCGGACCCGGATGCCAGCGCCGCAGCCAGGCCGGGCGGAAGGCGTAATACGTGAACAGGAAATCGTAGACCGGGTGCTTCTCCCCGCGCGCCGCGCGCGCCTGGTGCGGGTCGGTCCACGCGCGCACGCGCGCCTCGTGCGCCCGCTGGCGCCCGAGCCACTCGCCCGCGGCGAGGACGGACGTCGGCGCGGTGGCGAGTTTCACGTGAGAAAATTTCGTTCCAGCGAGGCGCCCGGCCCGAGCGGCCGCCAGGCCGCGCCGAACTCGCGCAGCGCCACGCGCACGCGATCGATCTCCTCGGGGGTGATGTCCGGCGGCTCGACGCCGCGCCGGCGGCAGCCCGCGACGAGCTGCAGCGCAAACTCCGCCGGATCGGCGATACCGCCCCATTGCCCCGCCTGGAAACACTCCACCAGCGCCTCGGCCTGCATTGCCTGCGTCAGCTTCGACCAGCCGCCGGACTGCACGTGCAGTCGCGCCGTCACTTCCTCGACCGTGCCGCCGCGCGCGATCTGCCCAAAGAGCGCGTCGTGCCAGCCGAGCGTCGTCTCGATCACGAAATGAAACGCGTCGTGCGGCAGGATGCCCTGTCGCGGCATCTCGTGCGCGGTCGTGCTCCCGTCGGGCCGCACGCAGGTGAGCGTGTCGGCCGCGGCGGCGGGCGGGTGCTTCGTGAAGCGCACGAGCATGGCGGGGCGGGCGGCTATTTCCGCGACGGGCCGGCGGCCGGGACGGGGAAGACAAAGCCGTAGCGCTCGCGCAGGAAAACGCCGAGCACCTCGGCGGTGACGGCGGCGAAGCGCGCGCGCTCCTCGGCAGTGTTGCGAAAGCCGGGCTTCGGCGCCTCGAACTGCACGCCATCCACGCGGGTCGTCCCCGGCGCGCCGGCGTGCGTGTGCAGGCTTCCACCCTGGCCTCCAACCCTGCCGAATCGCTGCCAGCCCGGGAGGCGGTGGCCGCGCTGCCGCGGGCGGCACTGCTGACCTCCGCTCCGTTCAGCGAGAACGCGAAGCTGGTGCTGAAGGTGAGCCACAACCTCCACGCCAGCATGCTGCCGCTGCTGGTGGCCGTAAAGAACGGCAAGCGCACGCTGGGCGACGGCCTGCGGCTGGAGCGGGAGTTCTTCAAACGCGCCGGCGTAGACGCGGACGCGATCTCCTTCGGCGGCGGCGCGGGCGGCTCTCCTTCGGACATGACCAGTCCACGGGCTACGGTCCAGCTCCTCCGGGCGATGTCCCAGCGGGACGACTTCTCCGTCTACCGCGAAGCCCTCCCGGTGCTGGGAGTGGACGGCACCCTGGCCTCCAGCGTGGGCGAGAACAGCCCC
>CAZENI010000137.1:0-16774 GCA_964513055.1 uncultured Opitutus sp. | reverse complement strand
TCGGCGCCATCTCCGCCGCGCCGTGGGGTTCCGCGTCGATCCTCGTCATCTCCTGGATGTATATCCGCATGATGGGCCCCGACGGCCTCACCGCCGCGACAAAGATCGCGATCCTCAACGCCAACTACGTCGCGCGCCGCCTCGAGCAGTTTTTCCCCGTCCTCTACCGCGGCAACGCCGGCCTGATCGCGCACGAGTGCATCGTCGATTTTCGCTCGTGGAAAAAGCACGGCGTCGAGGTCGAGGACGCCGCGAAGCGCCTCATGGACTACGGCTACCACGCGCCGACGATGAGTTTCCCCGTCCCCGGCACGCTCATGATCGAGCCGACCGAGAGCGAATCGAAGGCCGAGCTCGATCGTTTTTGCGATGCGATGATCTCCATCCACGGCGAGATGCAAGCCGTCGCCAGCGGCGAGTCGGACAAGCTCAACAACCCGCTCAAGCATGCCCCGCACACCGCGAAGGTCGTGTGCTCCGACGCGTGGAACCGCCCGTATTCACGCGAGACCGCCGCGTTTCCCGACCGCTACACGCGCGCCAGCAAATTCTGGCCGAGCGTCGGCCGCGTCGACAACGTCTACGGCGACCGGAATCTCGTGTGCTCGTGCGTGGGGATGGAGGCGTATGCGGAGGAGAGCACGAAAGCGTAGCGGGTGGGACCGGCCACTCGCTCACGCTCGCAGCCACGATGAACGCCGACGCCGCTCCAGCCGGTAGCCGCGAGCGTAAGCGAGTGGAGAAAGGTCATCTCCCTCGTCTCGCCCCCGAGTTCTACCGCGGCCGCGCCTTCGTTCTCTGGACCCTCACGATCGAAAACCGCGCCACGGGCTGGCTCACGCCCACGTTTCACGCGACGTGGAAGCTCATCCTGCTGCACACCTGCGCCCGCTACGATCTCGCATGTCCCGCTTACGTCCTGATGCCCGACCATGCGCACGTCATCTGGCTGGGCCTGACCGACCGCGATTCCGATCAACGGGTCGCGATCGAGTTTCTACGCAAACACCTTCGCCCTCATCTCGCGCCTGCTGAATGGCAGCGACAAGCCCACGACAACGTGCTCCGCGAAGCAGATCGTGAACGCGACGCCTTTCAAGCGACCGCAGCCTACGTTTTCGAAAACCCGGTCCGTGCCAGTTTGGCCGCGCGCCGCGAGGACTATCCGCATCTCGGCTGCTGCGTTCCGGGTTATCCCGACCTCGATCCTCGCCGCGAAGGCTACTGGGAGCTTTTTTGGCGAATCTACAATCAGCGCGTCGAAAGCGGCCGCACCACTCGCTGACGCTCGCAGCTACACTGCCACTCTCGTGGCCGCGAGCGTGAGCGAGTGGACGCCACGCCTTCCGCCCCCACCACCCTTGAAACGCCCCGCGCGCGCCCCAGAGTCGCGCGACGCCGCATGACCTTCGCCCGCGCGAGACTCAAACGCATCCTCGGTTACACCTTCATCGCCGCGTTTTGGTTCGTCCTCCTCTCACTCGTCGCGGCGTTCGGCGTGATGTTTGCGATCTACCGCGACTTCAAATTACCCGGGCGCAGCCATCTCACGGCCGGCACGCGGATCGCTTCGCTGGCTGATGATGTCTATGGCCGGTTTCGCAGCCCGTGGGGCATCGCGTCTGATGCCGAGCTGGGCTACGTGCCGCGCGCAGGCGCGCTGCGCATCCACAGCCCCGAATACGACGTGACGATGACTTACACGGCGGAAAATGTCCGGCACCAGCCGCCCGCTCCGGTTCGGAACGACGACCTCGTCGTGCTGCTGGGCGATTCGCATACGGCCGGCCTGGGCGTGGCGGACGACGCGACGTTCTCCGCCTTGCTCCAGACGCGTCACGGCCACGCCACCGTCAACGCGGGCGTCATCTCCTACGCCGCCGCGCGCGAGCTCTGGCGCGCTCGCCGCCTCGGCCTGCTCGCGAAGGGCGACGTGTTTGTCCTGCAATTTTGCGACAACGATATCGCGGAGAACCGCCGCTTCGTCGCCGCGCCCTTCACTCCGCTCGGTCAGCCGGGCGCCGGCTCGAACTCGCTGCTCCGTCGGCGACAGGAATACATGGACCTGAGTTATCTCAACGTGGTGCGCGCCTCCGTGCAGCAAGTGCGATTCCTGATCGACCACAACGGCCTCCGGCAAGCCGCGCGGTATTTGTTGATCGAGGAGCGCCAGGAACTGGGCACGCCGATCCGCCTGCCGCCCGGCGAGTCCGCCGCCGCGGCGGCCGACGATTTCCTCGCCGTGCTGGACCATTTTCCCGAGCTGGCCGGCAAGCCGATCATCGTGATCGAGCTGAACACGCGCGGCAGCCAGACCGGTTTCCTGACGGCGATGCGCGATCCGGCGCGCCGCCGCGCCAATCTCGAGGTGCTCGATTTCAGCTTTCAGCCGGAGGATTTCTTCCCCTTCGACGGCCACCTCAACGCCTACGGCCACGCCGCCGCCGCGGCGCAGTTGCATCCCGCCATCGAGCGCGCGTTGCGCGGGCGCAAGTAGAACCTTCCCAGAATCGCAGCCGCGAGCGCCAGCGAGTGAGCCGAAGCACCATGCCCTGCCGCTCGCGCCCCCCCGAGAGCGGGCTGCACGCTTTTCTAAACCGGTGCGACGTTGCAGGTCACACGACGGTGCGGTGGACGCTTATTCCAGAATGGGCATGGCCCGCAGCATGAACTCGTCGAATAGCGGCACGGTGAAAGCCATGTCGCCGTGCGCCGGGCTGTAGATCATTCCCTTGGCGATCAAATTGGCTCGCACGGGCCCCAAGCTGCCGATCTTGACGCCCAACGCGGTCGCGATGTCGCCGCTGCGATGCGGACCGGCGCCAAGACCAGCTATTGCGCGCAGAAAACGTTTTTCGCTCGGCGTCAGACGGTCGAAGCGCACGCGGAAGAAATTCTCGTCCAGTCGCTGAATCACCGTGGCCGTGGCCGAGGATCCTGCGGCGGCAGCGCCTGCCGACTCTCCCGCGAAACCAGTGCGCCGGCCCCGCAAGCGGTAGAGGACGCAAACGCGATGGAGCGGCTTGACCTCAAGTCGCTTCAGGACGCGCAAACGGAGAGCGCGTTCGCGCCGTCTCCGAACCAACGGCTTGGGGGTCAAGCCGCTCCACCTTCAGCTCGGCGTCTGCGAAAGCATGCTGTCTCGCTCCGTGCCCTCGGCGACTCACGCCTTGGGTGACTCCGGTGTGAATTTCCGGCTCAAACCCTCCACACCTTCAGATTCGTGATCCGCGGGAAACTCGCCGGGAGCTTCGTCCACGACTCGCCGTCGTCCTTCGAATAGAAAATCTCTCCGCCCGTCGTGCCGAGGTAGACGCCCGCCGGCGAAAGAGCATCCGCCGTCATCGCGTCGCGCAGCACCCCGACGAAGTGCTCCTGCTGCGGCAGCCCCTTCGTCATCGCGCGCCACGTCCGGCCCTGATCGCGCGAGCGCCACACCTTTAGCGCCCCATTCGGCACGACGCGGTTCGTGTCCGCGAGGAGCGGCACGATGAAGAGGTGGCTCGCCTGCGTCACCGCCATCGGAAAACCGAAGTCATGCGGCAGGTCGCCCGAGATGCGCGTCCACGATTCGGCGCCGTTCTCCGTCTTGAAGACCCCGCCGTGGAACTGCAGGTAGAGCACGCCCGCTCGCGTCGGATCGCCGACCATTTTGTGCACGCAGCGCCCGAGGTCCTCGTCCTTGATTAACTCCGGCGCCACATTGTGAAGGCCGGTGTTGCAGAGTTTCCACGTCTCACCCGCATCGTCGCTGCGAAAAACGCCCACCGCGGAAATCCCGACCCACAGCCGGCGCGGATTCTCCACGTCGACGACGATCGAGTGCAGGCACAATCCGCCAAAGCCCGGCATCCACCGCGGCCGCGAAGGATGATCCGTCAATCCCGTGAGCTCCGTCCACGTCTGTGCATCGTCGC
Organism: uncultured Opitutus sp.; assembly: GCA_964513055.1. Taxonomy (GTDB): domain Bacteria; phylum Verrucomicrobiota; class Verrucomicrobiia; order Opitutales; family Opitutaceae; genus ER46. Next base: position 12,857 of record CAZENI010000137.1, on the reverse strand, counting down.
GGCTCACGAACAGCGCCGCATCGTCGACGCCCCCATACCATGTGCCCGGCTCCGACGCGTGGCCCGGCACGATCTGCCAGATGTGTTTCAGCTCGGCCTTCACGCCTCCACCCGTCGTTTCCGGCAACTTCGGATCGCGCGTCACGCCTTCCCACGTCGCGCCCAGATCGCGCGACGTGCGAATCGTCGGCCCGTGTTCGAAGCTCCCGGTGCCCGCGAGAATCCTCCCGTTGCGCGCATCGCCGCACACGCTGAACACCTCCCAGCCGCCGAGATGCGGCCCCGTCAGCGTCCACTCCGCGCGCCGCTCATCCGAGTGATACAGGAAAACGCCTTTCACCGTGCCGACGATCAGCACCAGCTTCCGGGCCGTGGGATTGCCGGAGGACATGCCGGCACGCTGGGGCGCGACACGCGGGCCAGCGAGTTGAAAATTGAAAGGTGAAAGTTGAACGACGACCACCAACACTCCCCGTTCCTTTGCGAAACTTCGCGGTCTTGGCGTCTTCGCGCTTCATCCGCCGCGCTGGATTGTGTCGAACCATTCGCCCCGCCGCGCTCCGTTTTCCGTCTTTCAACTTTCACCATTCGACATTCAACTTCCGCCTTTCTCCATGCGCCTCCTCCGCCACCTCACCCCGACCGGTCCCGCCTACGCCGCCCTCCAGCCCGACGGCACCGCCCGCGCCATCGACGGCGACATCTTCGGCGCGTTTCGCGTCACCGATCGCGCCGTGTCGCCCGGCAAGGTCCTCGCGCCCGTCGATCCGATTTACCTCCCGTGCATCGGCCTCAACTACAAGAAGCACGCCGCCGAGAGTAACAGCGCCCCGCCGCCCCACCCCGTCCTCTTCGTCAAGAACCCCGCCTCCGTCCAACACCCCGGCGACCCGATCGAACTCCCGCGCAAGCTCGCCAGCACCTCCGTCGACTACGAGTGCGAGCTCGCCGTCGTCATCGGGAAGAAGTGCAAGAACGTCGCGAAGGCCGATGCGTTGAATTACGTGCTCGGCTACACCTGCGCCAACGACGTCTCCGCCCGCGACTGGCAGCGCAACGGCGGCGGTGGCCAGTGGTGCCAGGGCAAGAGCTTCGACACCTTCTGTCCGCTCGGCCCCGTGCTCGTGACGCCCGACGAGATCCCAAATCCCAACGCCCTGCGCATCCGCACGATTCTCAACGGCGAGACGCTGCAGGACTGGAACACCGACGACATGATCTTCGATGTGCCGACGCTGATCGAGTTTCTCAGCGGCAGCAAAACGCTGCTGCCCGGCACCGTCATCCTCACCGGCACGCCCCACGGCGTCGGCTTCGCCCGCACGCCGCCCGTGTGGTTGAAAGCTGGAGACACCGTCACGATCGACATCGAGAAGATCGGCGCGCTGACGAATCCGGTGATCGACGAGGTGATCTGAGATTACCACTGATGGATTTCAGCAATGGCTGAAATCTAGTCACCGCTTCGGCTCACAAACAGGATTCATCCATTGATGAATCCCATCAGTGGTTGATCCGGCCCTCGACGAGTTCGTTTGTCCTCTGAATTCCTCCTCATTCCGCTCCATGAGTGTTCATGAGTGGTTTCTTTCTGCCCGCGTTGTCGCGAAGGCGATGAGCCGTAGCTCACGACAGGATTCATCAATTGATGAATCCCATCAGTGGTAATACCCATCTGATCGCGCCCACCGACGACGCCGCGACCATCGGGAGCCCCCCGATGGCTTGATCCAGATCAATTCCGGGGCCGATTGGCCGGCCCGCCGCCGCTTTCGCTTTTGACGTGCCTGCCGCCGACGCGAGGATGGCCCGGCGTGAAGCTCCCGACCACCCGCGCCCGCATCCTGCTCCTCCTGGCCATCGCCAGCACGCTGGGCCTGTTCGCGGGCGTCGGCGGCTACACGTTCTATTACGCCGAGGGCCTCTCGTATTTCTCCAACGACCCGAAGGCCTGCGTGAACTGCCACATCATGCGCGAGCAGTTCGACGGCTGGCTCAAGTCGCCGCACCACGCCGTCGCGACCTGCAACGACTGCCACACGCCGCACGACTTCATCGGCAAATACATTACGAAGGCGGAGAACGGCTACTGGCACTCGAAGGGCTTCACCCTGCAGGATTTTCACGAGCCGATCATGATCCGCCCGAGCAACTCCACCGTGCTCCAGCGCAACTGCGTGACGTGCCACAAGCAGATCCTCTCCGAAATCAACACCCACGTCGGCAGCCAGCAGAAGATGCTCGATTGCGTGCACTGCCACCGCGACGTCGGCCATGGCCCCGTGAAATAGCCCCGCGCGCCCCCCCGCCCTGTCGCCCTCATCCTTTTCACTCTCTGCCCTATTCGCCGTTCGCCTTCCTCCTTCCGCCTTTCACGCATGAAACCCCATTCGTCCTCCCCGTTTTCCGACCGCCGCGGCCTCGCGACCTGGGTTTACATCGCCGCGCTGGCCGGCGCCGCCGTCGCGTCGTTTCTCGCGCTGCTGCTCTATCAGAACATCGTCGCGCGCAAGGCCGAGGCCACGCAGCACGTCTTCCGCGTCGTCGACGTGAACGAGCAGACCACCGATCCCGCGCTCTGGGGAAAAAACTACCCGCGCCAATACGACAGCTACCGCCGAACCGTCGACACCGAGCGCACGAGCCACGGCGGCAGCGAGGCGTTCCAGCACCTCGAGAAGGATCCGCGCTGGAAGAAGATTTTCAACGGCTACGCCTTTGGCGTCGATTACCGCGAGGAGCGCGGCCACGCCTACATGCTCGTCGACCAGCGCGAGACCGAACGCGTGAAGAACTTCAAGCAGCCCGGCGCCTGCCTCCAATGCCACGCCTCCGTCCTGCCCGCCTACATCGAGGCCGGCCTCAAGGCCGGCGCGCCCGCCGGCAAGGAACACCGCGAGGCCCAGCTCCAGAAGGGCTTCGAGGTCATCTGCGCCATGCCCTACTCCGACGCCACGGCGCTGGTCCAGCACCCCGTCTCGTGTATCGACTGTCATGATGCGGAGACGATGAACCTCCGCGTGTCCCGCCCCGCCTTCGTCAACGGCATCCGCGCGCTCGCGAAGTCCGACTACCCCACGCCGCACCTCCCGAGCATCGAGCGCTGGCGCCGCGATGGCCGCAAGGGCGACTTCGACGCCAACGTCGTCGCGACGCGCCAGGAGATGCGCTCCCTCGTCTGCGCGCAGTGCCACGTCGAATACTACTTCAAGGGCGACCAGAAGCTCGTCACCTACCCCTGGGACAAGGGCCTCAAGGTCGAGCAGATCGAGGCCTACTACGACGAGGTGAAGCACACCGACTGGAAGCACAAGGAATCCGGCGCCAGCGTGCTCAAGGCCCAGCACCCGGAATTCGAGATGTGGAGCCAGGGCATCCACGCGCGCAGCGGCGTGTCCTGCGCCGACTGCCACATGCCCTACGTGCGCGAAGGCGCGATCAAGGTGAGCAACCACCACGTCCGCTCGCCGCTCCTCAACGTCGCGTCCTCCTGCCAGACCTGCCACCGCATTCCCGAAAAGGAAATCACCGCGCGCGCGCTGCAGGTGCAGGATCGTAACGTCGCCCTGCTCACGCGCAGCGAGACCGCCGTCGTCGCCCTGATCGACGCCATCGCCGGCGCGCAAAAAGCCGGCGCGACCGACGACCAGCTCGCCGCCGCCCGCGCCCTGCAGCGCAAGGCGCAGTGGCGCCTCGACTTTGTCGCCGCGGAAAACTCCGCCGGCTTCCACGCGCCGCAGGAGGCCGCCCGCATCCTCGCCGAGGCGATCGACTACGCGCGCCAGGGCCAGCTCGAGATCGCCGCCCCGTCCGAGAAGCCCGCGCCCGCCGCCCCCCGCCCCGGCGGCCAGTAGTCGCCTTCTTTGGAGTGCGCCGACACGTCGGCGCTTTGCCGGCGGGACAGGTCCCGTCGCCCGACATTGTCCCACCCGCGGCCGCGCGTCGCCGAATCCGCGCGCGACATCCCACGCGCGCGCCCCATCTCGCGCGCTCCCGCACGCGCTCGCGGCCAGCCCCGCGCCGGACTGTCACCCCGTCCGCGCCATTCCCGTCGCGCCGCAGCCGCGATAGTCTGCGGCCGCGCCATGAAACCCTTTCTGCTTCGCGCGGCCGTCGCGCTTGCGCTCTCCTCCCCTGCCCTCCCGATGTCCGCCCAAGCCCCCGCCGCCACACCGCCCTCCGCCGCCGCCTTCCGTTTTCCGCCGGCCGATCTCATGAACATCGGTGCCTACTACTATCCCGAGGCGTGGCCCGCCGAACAATGGCCGCGCGACCTGGCGAATATGAAGAAACTCGGCCTCGAGTTCGTGCACATGGGCGAGTTCGCGTGGGCGCTCATGGAGCCGACTGAGGAAAATTTCGATTTCGCCTGGCTCGATCGCGCCATCGCGCTCGCCGCCGCCGAAGGCCTGAAGGTCGTGCTCTGCACGCCCACGCCCACGCCGCCGATCTGGCTCACGGAGAAGAATCCCGAGGTCCTGATGCTCGACGCCGCCGGCCGCCGCCAGCAACACGGCACGCGCCAGCACGCGTGCTGGAGCGTCGCGAAGTATCGTGACTACGTCGGCAAGATCGTGCGCGAACTCGGCCGCCGCTACGGGCCGGACACCCGCGTCTGGGGCTGGCAGCTCGACAACGAGCTCACCCACTACGGCAAGGAGCCGTGCCACTGCGGCGCCTGCCAGGACAAGTTTCGCGCGTGGTTGAAAGCCAACTACACCGACATCGCCGCCCTGAACCGCGACTGGGGCGCGTCCTTCTGGTCGCAGCTCTACCAGCGCTTCGACCAGATCCGGCTGCCGAACCCTCAGGAGTTCGTCGCGCAGTTCAACCCGCACCAGATGCTTGACGCCCAGCGCTGGTTCGCCGCCGAGGCCGCCGACTACCTCCGCTTCCAGACCGATCTGCTGCGCGCGCACTGCAGCCACCGCCAGTGGATCACCACGAACCACATTCACAATTTCCCCGCCGTGAACCCGGCGCTCAACGCCCGCGACTTCGACGTCGTCTCGTGGACGCTGTATCCGGTTCATGGCAACGCCAACCGCGGCCCGCTCGGCTTCCGCCTCGGCGATCCCAGCGTGCTCACGTTCGCCGGCGACTTCATGCGCAGCCTCAACGGCCAGCACGGCATCATGGAACTGCAGCCCGGCCAGGTGAACTGGGGTGAGGTCAACCCGCAGCCCTATCCCGGCGCCGTCCACCTCTGGATCATGCGCGCCTTCGCCACCGGCGCGAAGTTCGTCTGCACCTACCGCTACCGCCAGCCGCGCTCCGGCGCCGAGCTCTATCACTACGGCATCGTCGGCCCCGATGGCGTGACGCCCACCAACGGCGGCGAGCAATTCGCCCGGGCCGCCCGCGATCTCGCCGCGCTCCGCCAGGTTGCCACGCCCGGCGCGCCGCCCCCGCCCGCCTACGCCGCCCGCCGCGCCGCGATTCTCTACAGCTACGAGAACCGCTGGGACATCGATAACCACAAACAGCACAAGGCCTGGGACACCTACGAGCACCTGCTCAAATACCACCGCGCCCTGAAACGCGTCGGCGCGCCCGTCGATGTCATCACCGAGGAGAAGGATTTCGCCGGCTATCCCTTCCTGATCGCGCCCGCCTACCAACTCCTCGACGCCCCGCTCGTCGCCCGCTGGAAGGCCTACGCGGAGGCCGGGGGTCATCTCATCCTCACGTGCCGCACCGGCCAGAAAGACCGCCGCGGCCACCTCTGGGAAGCCGCCTGGGCCGCGCCGATCCACGATCTCATCGGCGCGAGCATCCGCTTCTACGATACGCTCCCGGCCCCGAATGTCGCGCACGTCAAGGCCGCGCACGGCAGCGCCGAGCCGCACGCATGGTCCACGTGGGGCGACGTGCTCGCGCCGCGCGCGGACGCCGGGACCACGACGCTCGCGACCTATGCGGACCAATACTACGCCGGCGGGGTCGCCGCGCTCACGCGCCCGCTCGGCCGCGGCAGCGTCACCTACATCGGCGTCGACTCCGACACCGGCTCACTCGAAGCCCAACTCGTTCGGGAAGTCTATGCCCGCGCCCGCGTCGTCACCGAAAGCCTTCCGGAGGGTTTCCTTGTCGACTGGCGCGACGGCCTGTGGATCGCGACCAACCAGACCGCCCAGCCGCAGCCCGCCCCGATCCCCGCCGGCGCCAAGCTCCTCCTAGGCACGCGTGAAGTTCCCATCGCCGGCGTGACGGTGTGGCAGTAAAGTTTCCGAAGCGTCTCAACCGAGGTGGAGCAGCTTGACCCGAATGGCGCTAATATAACGCAGAGTATCGATAACTCGACCCTCGTTCTTGTTCTTCGTAATCGTTCTCGTTCTCTCGTGACCGACGAGAGGCCTCCGAGAGAACGATTACGAGAACGAGGAACGAGAACGAACGACCTGTTCGCTTAACTTAGTGCCATTCCGGCTCGACCCCAAGCCGCTCCGCCCCGGCGCTCGCACACCGGCCCGCCACTCACCACACCACCTCATACCACAGCGTGCGGTGCTCCGGCCCGAGCTGAAAACGCGTGCCGGCCGCGCCATCGAGGGCGCTGATTTCGCCCAGCCGCTCCCCGCGGCCATCGAGCGCAAAGACCCGCGCGCCGCGGCGCGGCAGCGTGAGCTCCGCGGCGATCCCATTCACCTCGGCCGGACCCGTGCCCCAGTCCTTGCCGACCGAGGTCCGCGTCGCATTCCATTTCATCCCGCGATTCGCCGCCGATCCCACCGCCGCGATCAACACGCGTTGCGCCGTCCCGATCGGTTTTCCATCGAGGCTCGTGAGCACCACCGTCGCGTAATCGCGCTCGATGGCGCCCATCGCCAGTCGCACGCCACCGAGATCGAAGTTCCTCCCACCGACGAGCCCCCACACCGCGCGCGTCGCGGACGTATTCACGATCACGTGCGCCTGCTTCGCGTCCGACGCGTCCCACACCACGCGGCCATCCGGCGTCGCGAGCCGCTTGCCCGCGACGGGTCCGACCGCCGACGGCTGCTTCGCTTTGGGATCGATGCCGAGGCGGTGAGTGAGCCCGGCGGTGGCGGGCGTCATCTTCGCCATCGTGCCCGCCGCCACGTCCGTAAGCGGCGCAAGATCGCCCCGCCGGTAGAGGTGCGCGAACGCCGTGAGCAGCGCCAGCTTGGCCGGCTGGCCGTTGAACGAGAAGAACCGCTGCACCTTGTCCGTCGTCCAGCCGCTCTCGCCGCCGTGGTATTGAAAAAAGAAGACGCCGTCCCAGTCCTGCAGCGCCGCCACCAGCGCGGCGAACGGCACCACGCTCGCCGCGTAGTCGTGCGGGTCCGGGATGTTCCACTCCGAGATCGTGAACGGCCGGTCCAGCAGCCGCCACGGCGCGCGCGCCAGCAGCGCATCCGCGTCCGGCATCGCCTCCATCGGCGTGTTGCGCAGCTCCCAGTCGACGGGATCCCACGGCTTCCGCGGGAAACGCGGATGCTGCCAATACGCGTGGATGTCCGTGTAGTCGCACGTCGCCGCCACGAGCTCCGGCGGATGATACGTGATCTGCGACGCCGTGATCGGCACGCGCACGCCGAGATCCTTTTTCAGGTAGTCCGTGATCTCGCGGATGAACGCCTCTTCGGTCTCCGCCATGAAGCGCACGACATCGCGCTGCGCCGGCTCGCTCCAGCCGGCGACCGGGATCTCGATCGCCCGCGCCTCGAGCGTCTGCCCCTCCGGCACGACAATCCAGTCGCCGCCGCGGCGCAGCGTCAGTCCGGCCAGCGCGAAGGGCACATTGCTTCCGCCGAATTTGAAACACAGCCGCGTGCCGCCGGGGATCTCCGCGCTCGCCCGAAACACCCGGTGCACCCGCTGCCACTCGGCTTGCAGCGTGAGCGTTTCCCGGAATCCCGCCGGATTCCAGTTGGCCGGCCCGGCATGCGACACATCGACGAAGAGCGGCCGCGGCGCATCCGCCCGCACCCAGAACGACAGCGTATAGACCCGCCCCGCCTCGATCTTTGTATTCGGAAACTGAATCTCCTGCGCGCTCAGATCCGCGGCCGCTCCCTGCGGTTCGAGCCGCAAGGCCGGCACCCCGGTCTCCGGTCCGGTCTGACCGAATTTCGCGATCACCGGGAACTCGCGACTGTGCTTCGTCCGCCAGCTCCCGAACCCGGCCTGCCACGCGGACGAGTCGGCGAGCGTGGCGCCGAGCGGTTCGTTGCTGCCGCCCCAGGTCTTCCGCAGCGCCGCCGTGTCCGCATAGACGCGCGCCAGCCAGGCGTTCCACTGGCGCTTGAATTCACCCCCGTGTGGCTCCGGCAACCCGGCGGCGATCGCGGGACCGAGCGTGCTGAACGAGTTCTCGTTCGTGATCTCGATCATCGCGATCCCGGGGTCGTCCACGCGCCGCAGCCGGCGATACGGATTCACATGCAGCAGGTAGTCGCGGGCAAACTGCTTGAGCGCCACCTTTGCCTGCGGCTCGAAGTAGAGCAGGTATTTGTCCATCCGCGTCGAATACGGGAGGTCCTTGCGCGGGAAACCCTCCGCCTCGAGCAGTTCGCGCCCGACATGCAGGTTGAGGTTGGCGTAGAGGCCGTGACGGTGCAGTTCGTTGAGAAAATAGTCCTGCCGCTCGAGCTGCGCCGGACTGAGCGCACGCTTCCCGTCGACCACCGGCGCCCAGATCCCACGCGGCGCAGGCGACGTGTCGTGATGGTGGAAACGCACGGCGTTGAGCCCGAGCTTGGCCAGATGCGCCGCCACCTTCTCCGCGTCGGCGTGCTCCGGAAAATTCCCGGCGAAGCACGTGTTCACGCCCCAGAACTTCACGCGACCCGCGTCCGTGAAGAACTGCGCTCCGCGCACGCGCACGAAGCCGTCCGCCCCGGCCGGCCGCGGCGAAAGCCCGGCCATGCTCGTGACGGTGGCCGACGCGTCGTCGCCGGGAATCGAAAACGGAAACCGCTCCTCGGCCGCCGAAGCCATGCACGCCAGCAACAGGAGGCCAGGACCAACGAGCCACGGGGGAAAGCGCATGATGCCTCAGCCTGAGCCGGAACGGCCAAAAGCGGAATCCCCGCCACCGCGCAGATCTTGGCTTTCTCCGCCGATGGCTTGGCGCGGCGCCCGGTAAACTCGGACCAGACCACCGAACCGAGTTGCCCACGGAACACACGGAATACACGGAAAACGGAAGTCCGAACCTTTCCGTGTATTCCGTGTGTTCCATGGGCACTATCCCGGTTCGAGATCGTTTCGGACTCCACACATTCGCGCCCGCCGCTACGTTTCCGCGCGTGCACCACACCCACCTTCCTTCGCTGCCGTGGGATGAAATCAGATCCCCCACCGGCAAGTTTCACTCGTTCTTCCGCAATGTCTCGCTCGCGCTCGGCGGTATCCGCAATGCCGGCACGTGGGGCGGCGGCCATCCGTTCGATGTGCAGATCCGCCGCATCCCGGCCGGCGCGAGCGTCTGTCCGTTTCACCTTCACGTGGCTCAATGGGAGCTGTTCGTCGTGCGCCACGGCGCGGGCAGCGTGCGCACGACCGAGGGTCGCACGCCCGTCCGGGCCGGCGATGTCTTCCACCATCCTGCGGGCGTGGCGCACCAGCTCACCGCCGACGCCGGCACCGAGCTCGAGGTGCTGATCGTCACCGACAATCCACCGCTCGATGCGTGCTACTATCCCGACTCTGACAAGTGGTTCCTCCGTCCACCCGGAAAAGTCTTCCGCATGACCGAAACCGACTATCTGGACGGCGAGGATCCGCCGCCACCCGGTTCCGCGTCCTACAAAGTCGCCCCCGCGCCCGTCGCCCTGGAAGTCGCGCCGTTCGCCCGGCGCAAGCTCCACCTCGACGACCTCCCGTGGGAGGAGTTCAGCTCGCCGAAGAAAAAGTTTCGCGGCTTCAGCAAGGAGCTGTCGATCGCGCTCGGTGCGAAGCGCAACACGCCCACCGGCCTCGGCGGCCATCCGTTCGATCTCGAGCTGCAGAAGCAGCTCCCCGGCGAGAGCGGCTGCCCGTTTCACTCTCACGCCGCCCAGTGGGAACTCTACCTGCTGCTGGGCGGCACCGCGAGCGTGCGCGCCGACGCCGCGACGCACACGTTCACGGCCGGCGACGTCGTGCTCCATCCGCCCGGTGAGGCCCACCAGATCACGAACGCGAGCGCGAGCGAGGACCTCACCTTCCTGCTGATCGCCGACAACCCGCCGGTCGACTACTGGCACTACCCCGACTCCGGCAAACGCGGCCTGCGCGCCCCCCGGATGTTCTTCCGCACCGCCGAGGCGGACTACTGGGACGGCGAGGAGTGACGCTCCTCCGTCAGCGCGAGCATGAACGCCACGAGCGCCGCCTGATCGGCCTTCGACAGCGCCAGTCCGTTCGCCGGGTGTTTTGCCAGGTTCGGATCGAGCGCCGCCGCGCGTTGCACGCCGTGGTCGTAGTGCGCGACCACCTCCTCCAGCGTCGCAAAACGGCCGTCGTGCATATACGGCCCGGTCACCGCCACGTTGCGCAGTGACGGCGTCTTGAACTTCCCCGCATCGGCGGCGCTCGCGGTCACCCCTGCCCGCCCGGCATCCAGCGCCACCAGGTCGAGCCCGTTGTTCCTGACGCCGAAATCGGTGAAAAGCGCACCGCCGTGGCAGTGGAAACAGTCCGCCCCGCGTTTGCCGCGCGCCGGATCATACTCGGTCGCGAACAACTCGAACCCGCGCCGCTCCTCCGCCGTGAGTTCCGCCGCCCCGCGCAGCGCGCGATCGAACTTCGAGTCGGCCGCGACCAGCGTGAGCAGGTATTGCTCGAGCGCCAGCGTCACGCGATCCGCCGTGATCGCCTCGTCACCGAACACCGCGCGGAACTGCCCCGCGAGCCCGTCATCGCACGCCAATGCCGCGACGATCTCCGCCGGGCTCGCCGCCATCTCGATCGGGTTCGTCCACGCCGCCAGCGCCTGATCGCGGATCCGCGGCTGGCTGCCGTCCCACGCGTAGCCCGGGCTCCACGCGAGGTTGAACAGCGGCATCGCGTTGCGGGCGCCCCGGTCGCCGCGCGCGCCGCGGCTGAGCGCGACGGAGTCACTGAATGCGCGCGTCGGCGCATGACAGCTCGCACAGGACTGCGCGCCGTTCATCGAGAGTCGCGCGTCGAAAAACAGCGCCTCGCCCAGCGCGATACCCTCGACCGTGAGCGGGTTGTCCGCTGGCAGGTCCGGCTGCGGAAAGCCGGCGGGAACCGTAAAGGCGAAGGGCGTGCCGGTCCCGCCGCTCACGCGGCGCGCGACATCGTCCGTCGGCGCGCTCTCCGTCGCCCGGCGCGTGCGGGCAGGGACCGCCTCCAGCCAGAACCACGCGCGCTCCAACGCGCTCCCGATCCGCGGCGCGAGCGCATCGTCCGCCGCCGAGTGCGTCGACTCGCTGCCGTCGTCGCCAGCCAGCCGCAGCGGCGCGAGCACCCGCGCGAGATCGAGCGCGAGCCGGATCGCCGTCGCGCCGTCGACGCGATAGTCCGCCCGGAATCCCGTGCGCATCAGCCGCGCGTCCGTGGCGAGATGATACGAGAAACCGCGCTCACCCGCGGCCGCCGAAGCCTCCTCTCCGCCGCGTTCGCGCCACCGGCCCTCGATCGCCGCGAAAACGTAGCCGCCCTGCCAGCTCCAATGCAGCCCGTTCACGAGCGGATGGAGCGCATGGCCCGCCGGCCAAGCGCCCGGATCGGCGTGGTTCACGTTCGCGGGAACGCCCACGTTGAATTCAAGTCCCACGAACGCTCCCTCCGGCACTCCCCGCATCGTGATCGTCCACCGCCCACTCGCCGCCTCGATGAATCCATACTGGCCGTCCAGCCGCACCCGGCTGCCGTCGGCGCGCTGCAGTTCCACGTCGCTCACCAACAGCGCGAGCCGTGTGAGGCGGATCTCCTGGCCGGCGTCGTTGAGCAAGAGGCCGGACGGGACACTGAGTGCGGCGTCTTTCCAGCGCGGTTCGACGACGAGCGTGAGGTCGGCGGCGGAAGCCACGGCCGCGCAACTCACGATCAACGCCACCAGCCAACCTGTCGCCCGCGGCGTGAGCCGCGCGACGCACACGCCTTCCCCGAACGCACATTCCCTGCGCTCATGCGCAGGGCTACTGAAATTGCCGAAACAACCCGCTCGTTCGCTGGTTTCCGCGCAGTTGCGCCCCGCCTGAGATTTTCCCACAACCTCCCCATGCCCGACAGCCTCGAAGGCCGCACGCGCCTCCTGATGATCGACGACGACCGCAAGCTCTGCCGTCTCGTCGCGACCTATCTCCAGCCGCTGGGCTTCGACGTCACCGCCGTCCACACCGGACCCGACGGCGTCGAGCGCGCCACCACCGCCGAGCAGCCGTGGCACGCCGTGATCCTCGACGTCATGCTGCCGGGAATCGACGGCTTCGAGGTGCTGAAGAAAATCCGCGCCCGCAGCCAGGTTCCCGTGCTCATGCTCACGGCCCGCGGCGACGAAACCGATCGCATCGTGGGCCTCGAGGTCGGCGCCGACGACTATCTCCCGAAAACGTTTTCCACCCGCGAACTCCTTGCGCGGCTGCGCGCCGTGCTGCGCCGCAGCGCCGTCTCGGCCGCCGCCGGCCAGGGCGACGCCCCGCCAACGGAACTCGTCGTCGGCCCGCTCCGCATCAACCTCGACGCCCGCTCCGCCCTGCTCGACACCGCGCCGCTCGTATTGACGCCGGTCGAGTTCGACCTGCTCGCGAGCCTCGCGAAGGCGAAAGGCCGCGTGAAGACGCGCGAGGCCCTCCTCGACGAGTGCCGCGACCGCAACTACGACGTGTTCGATCGTTCGATTGATGTGCATATTTCCTCGCTGCGAAAAAAACTCGGGG
>CAZENI010000136.1:0-16861 GCA_964513055.1 uncultured Opitutus sp. | reverse complement strand
TGCAACTACGTCTTCTACCGGCTGCCCGACACGATGATCCCGGCGAAGAGCAGCGAGAATCCGCTGTTATCGACGCTGGTGCACGGCGTGGTCGACGCCCACCGGCAGATCGGAAAATTGATCGGCGCGCGCGACACGAATGCCGTCGTGGAATCGATGCGCCTGCACCTCGCCGGGCTGAGCAACCGGGTGCACCGGGATTTGGTGAAGAGCCAGTTGGCGAAGGAAGGTGGGAAAACGGAAAGGTAGGGCCGGTTATCCTTAACCGGCCTGGTTGGAGGTCCGCGACATCCTGGATGCAATTCCTGCCCAGAGATCCCTTGCCTCACGATGTTCCGCCCTGGGTGAAAGCGGGATCGCTATATTTCATCACGCTATGCGCGCATCCGACCAGTCCCAGACTCCTCGACGAGAGAATCGCGCCTTCGCTATTGGCGGCAGTCGATCACTATCATCGCACACATCGCTGGCATGCGCGACTCTTCCTCCTGATGCCGGATCATCTGCACGCACTGATGTCGTTTCCGTCGGCGGAGGAGATTCAAAAATGTTGGCGCGACTGGAAGCGGTTCACCGCCAAGCAAACCGGAGCAATCTGGCAGCGCGACTTTTTCGAACATCGGATCCGCAACGACGAGAACTGGGAATTGAAAGCCGGATATATTCGCGAGAACCCGGTGCGAAAAGGACTGATCGCAAGAGCGGAAGATTGGCGCTGGCAATACTCCGGCACGTAAACGCGAGGGACCCGAAACGAGGGCGATTAGGGATAATCGCCCCTACCGAATCGGAAACCCGCACTTCCGCAGCGCGCGCCGCAGCGCCGCGATGTGGGCGCGGTCGCGCGTCTCCACGGTGCACACGGCGTGGACGGCGCTCACGTCCGGTCCGCTGAAGGCGCGGTCGTGCGCGATGTCCTTGATGCTCGCGCCGGCGCCCGCGATCACGCGCGCCAGCTCCGCCAGGCCGCCCGGTCGATCGCTGATCACCGCCGTGAACCGTGTCAGCCGGCCATCGTGCACCAGACCCTTCTCGATCACGCGGCTCAGGATCGCGGGATCGATGTTTCCGCCGCACACGACGAGCGCCACGCGTTTGCCGGCGAGCTCGGGCAGCTGGCCCGACATCATCGCGGCCAGCGGCACCGCCGCGGCGCCCTCGACCACGGTTTTTTCCAGTTCGACCATCCGCAGGATGGCGAGCGCGATGGCGTCCTCGTTCACCGTGACGACGGCGTCGACGTGCCGGCGCGCGAGGGCGAACGCGTTCGCGCCCACGGTCAGCGTCGCGAGGCCGTCGGCGAGCGTCGGCCGGCGCGGCACGCGCACCGGTTTGCCCGCGCTCAGCGCGGCCGCGAAATTCCCCGTCGCCCGGCTCTCGACGCCGATCACCCGCACGCGCGGCCGCAACGCCTTCACCGCCACGGCGACCCCCGCGATCAACCCGCCGCCGCCGATCGGGCACACGATCGCGTCGAGGTCGCGGACCTGTTGCAGGATCTCCAACGCGAGCGTGCCCTGACCCGCGATGATGGCGGGATCGTCGAAGCCGTGGATGTAGGCGAGCCCCTCGTCGCGCACGAGTTCGTCGGCCGCGGCGCGCGCCTCGGCGAAGTCGCGCCCGCGCATCAGCACGCGCGCCCCGAGGCGCTGGCAGGTCGTGATTTTGATCAACGGCGCGTAGTCGGGCATCACGACGGTGACGGCCACGCCGAGTAGCTTGCCGTGATAGGCGAGGCCGAGCGCGTGATTGCCGGCGCTCGCGGCGACGACGCCGCGCGTGCGCTGCGCCGCGGGCAGCCGCAGGAGGGCATTGCGCGCGCCGCGCTCCTTGAACGATCCCGTGCGCTGGAAGTTGTCGAGTTTGCAGAAGATCCGCGCGCCGGTGATTTCCGAGAGCGGGATCGATTCGGGGCACGGGGTGACGATGATGCCGTCCGCGATCCGCCGTTGCGCGGCGCGAATGTCGGCCAAGGTGACAGGCATGCGCCCCATCGTGCGCGAAACCGGCGGCGAGGGAAGCGCGCAGGTCGGGCGCGGGGTGGAGCGACTTGACCCCAAGCCGCCCCACCGCCGAGCTACGCCGCGCCAGTGCCGTTACGGCGCGTCGAGCAGGCGCGCGATCGCCTTGCGCGCGGCGGACCACTCCGGATCGCTCAGCTTCCCGTCGTGATCCGTGTCGAAGCGCTGCAACCGCGTCGCATCGGCGGCGATCGCCGCGCGCAGCGTGCCCTCGACGTCGGCATCCGTGGCGGGCGCGGGTTGGGCGGCGACGGCGTTGCCCGACCGGCGTTTCTTCACGGCGGCGGCTGCGGCGGCGCGCTCGTCGGGGTCGATCCTGCCGTTCCCGTTCTCGTCAAAACGCAGGAGCAGCTCGTCGCGCACCTTGCCGCTCTTATCGCCGAAGGCCTTCCTGGCCGCCGCCCGCTCCGTGTCGTCGAGTTTCCCGTCCTTGTTGGCGTCGAACTGCGCCACGACCCGTTCGCGCATCGCCTCGCCCGCCGTCCCCCTGTTCTTCTTGCCGCCCGTCGCCGCGGCGGCCGGCGCGGCGGGTTCCTTCATCAACTGCGCCTTGGCCGCGGCCCGCTCCGCGTCGTCGAGGAGTCCGTCGCCGTCGCGGTCGAAGCGCTTGATGTCGTCCGCGCCACCCACCGTCGCCGTTTCGCCGGTCGCCGCCGCCGGGGGCGTGGTCCCGCTGGCTTTCGGTTTCTTGGCCGCCGCAGCTTCAGGGAGGCCGAGCACAAGGAATAGCGTTGCCGACAAAAGGCAGGGGGATAGACCGGGACGTTTCATGGAGCGGACGATTGAAATTTCGCGGCGCGGGGCGATTGCGGCGATGACGCAACCGGCCGGGGTCGGTTACGACCGTAGAGGAGGGCTCCCGTGTATCAAGTGACCTTCTCCGAGCAGGCGATGCAGGAGCTCAACAAGCTCGACAAGCTGGCCCAGCTCGACGCGATCGATCCCATCAGCAGCCTGAAACCCGGCGACCTGGCGCACCCGCGCGAACCGCTCGGCCATTTCCGCCGCGGGGAAAAGTCCCTGTTCCGGCTGCGCCCGGGCGATCTCCGGTTCTATTTCGAACAACACGGCGAGTCGCTGCACGTGGACTACATCCTCCATCGCAACTCGCTCGAGGATTTTCTGCTGCGCAACAAGCTTCCCGTCTCGGAGCAGCAACTCGTGGAACAGCATTCCAAGTTCTGGAAATACCTGGAGAGCCTGACGAAATGATCCCGCGCCGCCATCGACCCACCCCGCAGGCTCCGCGCGATCCGGAGGACCCCTACAACGTCACGCAGGCGAGCCGCATCTACTTCCTGCCGAACCTGATGACTGCGGGCAATCTCGGCTGCGGCTTCTGGGCGATCATCCAGTGCATCCAGGCCCGCCTCGCGGAGACCTCCTCCAATCTGGAATACAACGGCGCGACGAGCGCGGAGCACTACAAATTCGCGGTCTGGTGCATCTTCGGCGCCGCGGCCTTCGACGCGCTCGACGGCCGCCTCGCGCGGATGGGCGGACGGGAGTCGCTCTTCGGCGCGGAGTTCGACTCCATCGCGGACGTCATCTCGTTCGGCATGGCACCGGCGTTGCTGATGCTCTACCTGATCATCTCGCCGACGCAGGCGCAGGACTACCAATGGTTTCGCAACATCGGGTGGTTTGTGGGCTTCGTTTACCTGCTGTGCGCCGCGATGCGGCTGGCGCGTTTCAACGTCATCACCAACCCGCTCCTCCGCCCGGGCACCAAGGACTCGAACAAGGACTTCGTGGGCCTGCCGGTGCCGGCGGCCGCCTCCACCGTCGCGGCGACCGTGCTGTTCCTCCTGAAACTGGCCGAGACGGATCGCTCGCTCAAGTCGTGGGCGCTGGTGCTGCCCTTCCTGATGCTGCTGGTCGCGTTCCTGATGATGAGCACGGTGCGTTATCCGAGCGGCAAGAACGTCGACATGCAGACGCAGACGCGGCTCGCGCCCTTCGTCACGGTCATCGCGGCAGTCGGGCTGGTCATCATTTACAAGGAGATCGCGGTCCTCGGACTCTGCCTCGGCTACATCTTTTTCGGGCTGTTCCGCTACGTGCGCCGCGGCCGGCCGGGCGTCGAACCGCGCGAGCCAACCCGCCACGCGCATGGGCACCAGTAAGCGTGTGAAGAACCTGCGCGCCCTTTCCGAGCAACCGGAGGCTTGCGCATAACCGCCCACTTTCGGTCGTCGCCTCGGAAGTTTTTCACCGCTCCGATCGACGGTTTTTCCGAGGGAGAACGCCCGGTTGCTGGGCTTGTTCGCACCCCATATGAATACGGATAGAATTCCTATTGAACCTCTGTTCTATTAGCCTTTGTTAGCTTCCAACCAGACTTCAACAAGTCGCCCCGATGAAATTCAAAATCAACCGCGATCACTTCGCCAACGGCCTTGCCCAGGTCCTCAACGTGGTCGGCTCCAAAGCGACGATGCCCATCCTGAGCAACGTGCTGATTGAGGCGGAGAAGGATCAGATTTCGCTGACGACGACCAATCTCGACCTCGGCATCCGCTGCAAAATCAAGGCCGAGGTGAAGGAAACCGGGGCGGTGACCCTGCCGGTGAAGCGCCTGGCCGGCATCGTGCGCGAGTTGCCGAATGTCGACGTGACCTTCGACGCCTCGCCGAATCACCAGGTGAAGCTCACCTCCGGCGGCTCGACCTTTCGGATCATGGGCATCGGCAAGGAGGAGTTTCCGCCGCTGCCGGAATTCGGCGAGGAAAAGGCCTACAGCCTCGAACAGGGCGAGCTGGTTTCGATGCTCAAGAGCGTCCAGTATGCGCAGTCGACCGACGAGACGCGCTACATCCTCAACGGCGTCTACTTCAACTTCAAGGACGGCAAGCTCTCGCTCGTGGCCACCGACGGCCGCCGGCTTGCGCTGATCGCCAAGGAAATGGACGTGCCTGCTGCGAGCGCCGGCGCGATCATCCTCCCGGCCAAGACTGTCGGCGAGCTGACGCGCCTCTTGGACAAGGGCGAGAAGGTCAAAATCAACTTCAACGAGCGGCGCGCGGCCTTCCAGATCGCGACCGACAAGGACACGAGCGGGTTGATCGACCACGTGTATCTGTATTCCAAGGTCGTCGAGGGCAATTACCCCAATTACCACCAGGTTATTCCCAAGGAGACGCACCAGCGCATCAAGCTCGAGCGCGAGCTGTTCCTGCAGTGCGTGCACCGCGCCGCGCTCGTGTGCTCGGAGAAAGCCAACTCCGTCAAAATCAAGCTCTCGAGCAACCTGCTCGAGCTCACGGCGCAGAGCCCGGACTTCGGCGAGGCGCATGAATCGATGGCAATCGGCTACAGCGGCCCCGACCTGCAGGTGGCGTTCAATCCGACGTTTCTGATGGATCCCTTGAAAGCCCTCGGGAAGGACGAGGTCTTTTTCGAAGTGAAGGACGAGGTGAGCCCGGGCGTGTTCAAGACGCTCGAGAGCTTCGTCTGCGTCATCATGCCGGTCCGGCTGAGCTGAGACCAAACGACGCGAGGTGAAACGGGTGGGCTGTGCGCTCCGCGCGCGGCTTGTCCGCCAGCCCGCCAGAAACCGCGCCCGGAGCGCGCGGCCCACCCGTTGGTGAAGGCCTACTACCTCATTCTCGCCGCGATGCTCGTGTCGCTCGTCCTGATGCAGATCAACCTGCGTCGGGCGTCGCCGATTGTCTCGATCGCGGATCGCTGGCTGCGGTGGTTCGTCTTCACGTTCGGCGCCGCCCAATTCTCGGTGGAGTTCCAGTTGATCGACCGGCCGTTCTGGGTGCTGGCGATCGTGTTCTTCATCGTGTGGTTCCTGGGCGAGACGCTCTACAACTGGCTCGCAATCACGGCGCACAGCCTCAGCCCGCTGCCGCTGTTTCCGCGCTACTCCGTCAACAGCACCGGCGAGGAGTGGCCGGTGCAGCCGCGGCTCCTGCCGATCCGCGAGTGGCTGCGCGCCCAGGGCTTCCGGCAGGTGCAGGCGCTGAAGGCCGAGATCGGGCCCGGGGTGTTCCTGCGTGTATCCATTTATCAGGACGCCCAGGCCACCGTGCGCGTGCAGGTAACGTTCATCCCGCAGACCAACGGCGCGATCTCGGTGTGCTACGGCGTCACCTCGATCACGGCCGACGGCAGCCGCTACCTCACGGACAACCTCTACATCCCATTCGCGGGTTTCTATCCGGAGAACTGGTTCGTCGAGCGCGTGCCGTTCCGCCGTTCGCTCCCGAGCCTGCTGGCGCGACACCGCGCGCGCCTCGCCCGGGCCGGCGCCGTGCCGGAACCGTTCACCACCGAGCCCCTCACGGATCTCAACGCCAGCCAGCACGAGCTCGACCGGCTCAACACCGAGCTGGGCTTCCTCCACCCGCACGCGGAGCGCGAAGACCTCGGCAAGTTCACCCACGAGGGCCGCTACCGCGTCTGGAAGGAATATTGGATGCTCAACTACCTCGGCCGCGCGGCACGGTATGAGTGAAGCGGGCTGCGGCGGCTATTTTTTATCCGCCGGTTTTGTCTTCAGATCGAAGGTCATGGTCTGCGCCTCGCCGAGTTTGCCTTTCCGGCCCTTCACGACGTAGCGCGTGGGCTCGGGCAGCGTGACGACCTGCGTCGCGCCGTCGTAGATCGCCCGCTCGGACCACGCCTCCTCGAAGGCGAATCCCGGCGGCGCCCCGGGCTGCACGACGATGTGGAGCTGGCCGCTCGCCTCGCAGCGCTTCACGTCGCGCACCTTCCGATCTTCGCCCTGCTGCTCGACGATCAGCTCCACCGTCGCGCGATCGCTCGTGAGGACGATCATGCGATTGGTCATCGCGAACTTCCGGTGGATGTGGAGCAGCGAGGTCGCGAAGGCGAAGTCGAAGCCCTCGCCGGTGAGCCGGTTCGCCTCGGTCGCGACCGTGATGGCCCCGCGGCCGGTGAGCGTCTCGCGCTGCTCGTCCCAGGTCGCGTCCGCCGCGGTGACTTTCTGCACGATGCTGTCGGGCGCGGTGGCGGAAAAATAAACGAGCTCGACGCGTTCGAGCTGCTGCAGCGCGCCGTTCTTCACGCCGCGCTCGGCGAGCAGGCGGTGGGTGAGGCGGCCGTTTGCATCGAAGAACGGCAGCGAAATCCCGGTGGCGGAAAACTCCGCCGCGGGCGCGAGGCGGGCGAGCAACAGGAGCAACAGGATGGTGCGGCGCATGGCGGAAGCGGGAGACACGGGCTAGCCGCCGATGTAACTCATCTCGACCTTGGCGCGCGCCTCGCCCGTGGCGAGCACCTCCGCGCGCTCGTCGCTGTAGCGATCCATCCGGCCCTGCCAGATCCGGCGCAGGAAGCCCTCGAGGCCGGCGTCGGTCGAGCCGGGCGCACGCACCGCGCCGAGCACATCCCAGCCCAGCGCGGCGAAGAGGCAGGTGTAGAGCTTGCCGTCGGCCGAGAGCCGCGCGCGGTGACAGTCGCGGCAGAACGGCTCCGTGACCGAGCTGATGAGCCCGATCTCGCCGCGGCCGTCGCGGTAGCGGTAGCGCGCGGCCACTTCGCCGCGATACGCCGGCCCGACCGGGTCCAGGGGCCAGAGCGCGCCGACTCGGTCCACAATCTCACGCGCGGGCACCACGCGGTCGCGCGACCAGTGGTTGGTGTTGCCGACGTCCATGAACTCGATGAAACGCAGCGCGTGCCCGCGTTCGCGGAAATACGCGCACAGGGCCGGCAGCTCCGCGTCGTTCACGCCGCGCTGCACGACGCAGTTGATCTTGATCGGGAAGCCGAGCGCGGCGGCGGCCTCGATGCCGCGCAGCACGCGCGCGACCTTGAAGCCGAGGCCGTTGAGTTTGCCGGCGGTCGCGTCGTCGAGCGAGTCGACGGAGACGTTGAGCCGATCGAGGCCGGCCGCGCGGAGGGCGGGCGCGAGTTTCTCGAGCAGCCAGCCGTTGGTGGTCAGCGCGACATCCTTCAGGCCGATCTCCTGCTTGAGCACGCGGATGAGCTCGGGCACGTCGTTGCGCAGGAGCGGCTCGCCGCCGGTCAGCCGGACCTTTTCGACGCCGAGCGCGCGAAAGGCCCGCACGATGCGCGTGAGCTCGGGCAGCGTCATGAGCTGCGGATCGCGGAGAAACGCGTGGCCGGGCCCGAAGACCTCCGCCGGCATGCAATAAGGGCAGCGGAAATTACAGCGGTCGGTGACCGAGATGCGCAGATCGCGCAGCGGACGGAAAAACTGGTCGGTGGGTGCGGGCTCGGCCATGTAGGAGCGGCTTTACGCCGCGAGGTTTCGCACTGAAGCTCGAATTCGTCGCAGCGTAAAGCCGCTCCTACAACCGCCATGCTCACTCCCGCCGAGGCCGAGAAACTCATCTTCGAGCAGATCGCCCCGTTTCACCGCGAGGACTGCCCGCTCGGCGGCGCGCACCGCCGCGTGTTGCGCTCCGAGGTGCGGGCGGATCGCGATTTGCCGCCGTTCGACCGCGTGACGATGGACGGGTTTGCGGTGAGGGCGGCCGCGCTCGCGGCGGGCACGAAGGTGTTTCGCATCGAGGGCGTGCAGGCGGCGGGGATGCGGGCGTTCAAGTTGGGGGCGGCGGCCGACGCCTGCCTCGAGGTGATGACCGGCGCGGTCGTGCCGGAGGGTGCGGATTGCATCGTGCCTTACGAGGAGACGACGCGCGACGGGGCGCGGATGACCGTGAGCGAGGACGGGGCGCGGCTCGCCGCCGGCCACGCCATCCACGGGCGCGGCAGCGATCATCGCCTCGGCGACCTGCTGATCGGGCCGGGCGTGCGCCTGACCGGCCGCGAGATCGCGGTGGCGGCGGCGTGCGGCCACAGCGTGGTCCTCGTCAGCCAGATGCCGAAGATCGCCGTGGTGGCCACGGGTGACGAGCTGGTCGAGGTGGATGCGCCGGTGGCGCCCCATCAAATCCGGCGGAGCAACGACTACGCGCTGCGGGCGGCGCTCGCGATGGCGGGCTACACCAACGTCGCGCGCTTCCACCTGCGCGATGTGCGCCACGAGATCGAGCACCTGCTGTGGCACATCATCGCGGAATTCGACGTCGTCGTGATTTCCGGCGGCGTGTCGAAAGGGAAGTTCGACTACCTGCCGGGCGAACTCGATCGCCAGGGCGTGCAGAAGATTTTTCACGGCGTGGCGCAGCGGCCGGGCAAGCCGATGTGGTTCGGCATGAGTGCGCGCCACACGCCGGTGTTCGCGCTGCCGGGGAATCCGGTTTCCGCCTACACCTGCCTGCACCGCTACGTGCTCCCGGCACTGGCGCACGCGAGCGGCCTGGCGCCGATGCCAGCGCGCACCGTCGCGCTGGCGACGCCCGTGAGCTTCAAGCCGCCGCTGGCGTATCTGCTGCCGGTGACGCTGACGAGCGGGCTGGGCGCCGAGCTGCGCGCGACGCCGGCCCCGGGCAACACGTCGGGCGATTTCGCCGGCCTGCTCGGCACCGACGGCTTCGTGGAGCTGCCCGCGGAAGACTCGACGTTTCCCGCCGGCACGCTGGCGTCGTTCCGGCCGTGGGTGTAATCGGAGTTGAAGGTTGAAAGGTGAAAGTTGAAAGTTGAAAGTCGCGGAAATGTTTTCGCATCTCGACGCGAAGGATCGGCCCTCGATGGTCAACGTCGGCGGCAAGGCCGTGACGAAGCGCACGGCGCACGCGGTCGCGATCGTGACGCTGCCGGAGGCGCTCGGGGCGCTGCTGCGCGACGGTGAGATCGCGACGAAGAAGGGCCCGATTTTCCAGACCGCGGTCCTGGCGGGCGTGATGGGTGCGAAGAAGACGAGCGAGCTCATCCCGCTCTGCCACCCGCTGCCGCTGGACGACTGCCAGATCGAGATCGTGCCCGACGCTGGGCGCGGCGAGATCACGATTCACTGCCGCGTGGAGACGCACGCGAAGACGGGAGCCGAGATGGAGGCGCTGACGGGCGCGACGGTGGCGGCGCTGACGTTCTACGACATGGCAAAGGCCGTGACGCACGGCATCGTGATCCGGGACGTGCGCCTGCTCGAGAAGACCGGCGGCAAGAGCGACTACCGGGCGGCCGCGAATTCCGAGCGATGATCACGGTCGCGATCCAGTATTTCGCGATCCTCCGTGAGCAGCGCGGCGTGTCGCAGGAGCAAATCGCCACCGCGGCGGCGACGCCCGCGGCGCTCTACGACGAGCTGCGCGCGCGGCATGGTTTCACGCTGCCCGGCGATCGCGTGCGCGCGGCGGTGAACGACGCGTTCGTCGCGAGTTCCGCGACGCTGCGCGACGGCGACCGCATCGTGTTCATCCCGCCGGTGGCGGGCGGGTGAGGGACCAGGCCAACGACTCCCGACTGCGATGTTCGCGATCTCCGCCACGCCCCTCGACCCGGTCGCGCTCCAGCGCGCACTCGGCGACACGCGCGCCGGCGCGTGCGTGACCTTCGAAGGCTGGGTGCGCCAGCGCAACGAGGGCCAGGCCGTGCTCTCCCTCGAATACGAGGCCTACGCGCCGCTTGCCACCTCCGAGGGCGAGACGATCCTGGCCGAGGCGCGCGCGAAGTTCGACCTCGTCGGTGCTGCCGCCGTGCATCGCACGGGTCACCTCCAGCTCGGCGAGCTGGCGGTCTGGGTCGGCGTGACGGCGGAGCATCGCGGCGCGGCCTTCGACGCCTGCCGCTACATCATCGACGAGGCCAAGGCGCGCCTGCCGGTGTGGAAGAAGGAGCATTACGCCACCGGCGCGACCGCGTGGATCAATTGCGCCACCCGCGGCGACCATGGCGGCGCCACCGCCGTGCCCCCGGCCTGATCGGGGTGGAACGGCTTGACCCCAAGCCGTTTGCCTTGAGAGCAGTTCGCGCTTCCGGCCCCGGCGTCCGGGTAGCTCTCGCCGCTCCGCCCGCGAGCCACCGCAAAAATTTGGCTAATATCGGCCCCGATCGGCCTTCCCCCTCGAACTACCCCGGCGGCGGCGTATCTGAGGACCATGACACTCTTTGCCGCCGCAGTGACGACCCATGGCACGGTCGCGGACAAACTCCGCCACATCCCCGTCGAATTCTGGTGGAAGATGGCCCTCGCCATCGCCGTGCTGATCACGGTCGTCGTCGTCCTGCGCAAGGTCGCCAAGGTGAACAAGGTCATGCTGGCCGTGGGCGTGGGCCTCGTTTCGACGATCGTTGGCTTCAACTGGATCTACGAGCGCAACGAGCCGAAGTGGGCCTCACCGGCCGTGAACTGGCTGGGCGGCTTCCTGCCGACCAAGGGCCAGGTCGCCTCCAAGGGGCACGGTTAGGGCCGGCTTGGGCGGCAGTCCCGGGCTAATACCTCCCCGCGGTTCGGCGTCATATTCGGCCGCGGCCGGAGAAAGGGTTTGGTTTTCTGGGCGCTTCGCCTAGTGCTCAGCCTCTTCTTTTCGCCATGGCCAAATCGCACTCCGACATCGGACTCATCGGCCTCGCCGTGATGGGTCAGAACCTCGCCCTCAACATCGCCGATCACGGCTTCCAGATCTCGGTCTACAACCGCACGACGGAAAAGACCGACAAGTTCGTCGCCGAAAACCCGAACACGCCCGGCGGTCTCGTCGGCACCAAGACCCTCGAGGAGTTCGTCCAATCGCTGTCGAAGCCGCGCAAGGCGATCATCCTCGTGCAGGCCGGCAAGGCCACCGACGCCGTGATCGACGGCCTCGCGGCGCTCTTCGAGAAGGACGACATCATCATCGACGGCGGCAACGCGCTCTGGACCGACACGATCCGCCGCGAGAAGGCGCTCAAGGAAAAAGGCCTCCGCTTCATCGGCTCCGGCGTGTCCGGCGGTGAGGAAGGCGCACGTTTCGGTCCGGCGCTCATGCCCGGTGGCGATCCCGCCGCCTACAAGGAACTCGAGGCGATCTGGAACGCCGTCGCGGCCAAGGTCGACGCCAAGACCGGCGTGCCGCTCACCGGCGCCGCGCCCGGCAAGCCGATCGTCGGGGGCGTGCCCTGCGCGACCTACATCGGCGAGAACGGCGCGGGCCACTACGTGAAGATGGTCCACAACGGAATCGAGTATGGCGACATGCAGATGATCTGTGAGGCCTACGCGTTGATGAAGGGCCTCGCCGGCATGAAGCCGAAGGAGATGGGCGACATCTTCTCCGAGTGGAATCAGGGCATGCTCGGCAGCTTCCTGATCGAGATCACGGCCGACATCCTGAAGCAGAAGGATCCGATGACGAAGAAGCCCTTCGTCGACATCGTCCTCGACACCGCCGGCCAGAAGGGCACGGGCAAATGGACCTCGGTCAACGCGCTCGACATGGGTGTGCCGGCGCCGACGATCGCCGAGTCCGTGTTCGCGCGCTGTATCAGCGCCGTGAAGGAAGAGCGCGTCGCCGCCTCGAAGATCCTGAAGGGCCCGAAGAAGAAATACAAAGGCTCGAAGAAGGCCCTGGTCGCCGCGATCCACGACGCACTCTACTGCTCGAAGATCTGCTCCTACGCCCAGGGCTTCCAGCTCATGCGCGAGGCGCAGAAGGAATACAAATCTACGCTCAACTTCGGCGAGATCGCGCAGATCTGGCGCGGCGGCTGTATCATCCGCGCGGTGTTCCTGCAGAAGATCACCGAGGCGTATCAGCGCAACCCGACGCTCGCGAACCTGCTCCTCGATCCGTATTTCAACAAGACGGTGCAGAAGGCGCAGGAAAACTGGCGCAAGGTCGTCGCGCTCGCGGCCGAATGCGGCGTGGCGTCCCCGACGTTCTCGTCCGCTCTCGCCTACTACGACAGCTACCGCTCGGCGCGGCTGCCCGCGAACCTGCTGCAGGGCCAGCGCGACTTCTTCGGCGCGCACACCTACGAGCGCACCGACAAGCCGCGCGGCAAGTTCTTCCACATCGACTGGCCCGAGAAGGGCCGGCCGCAGCTGGAGATGTGAGCAGACGCGGCGTCGGCGTAAGCCGACAATCCCGACGGTAGCTTCGACGACGGGCGTGTGAATTCGGGGGCGGGAAATGCCCCACCGTTTTTTTCTGGGCCCCGAAATATCGGGGCCACCTCGGCGCTATTTCCGGTAGCCCCAGTGGCCCTTGCGGTCGCCGTTGGCGCGCGTGATCTCGATGAGGTGGAAGATGTCGTCCTCGGCGTCGGTGTTGACGAGGGCGAGGTCGCCGCGCTGCGGACCGCGGTTGCCGAGGTGCGCGTCGGTCAGTTCGACGGTGACTTCCTTCCATTTTCCGGAATCGGTCTTGGTGACGGCAAGGGCAGTCTTGTCGGGTTCGCCGGCGGCGTCGTAGCGCAGCGACCAGGTGCCGCGCCCCTGATCGAAATACACCACGCGCACCGTGACTGCGTGGCGGCCGGCGAGCGGGGCGCCCCCGAAGAACGCATCGCTCACGTCGAACGACATCCGGTCACGGCCGGTGGCGTGCTCGAAGCCGCGTGCGAACCGGCCGTAGGGCTCGTCGAGGCTGCCCACGCGCCAGTGGCCGACGCTGGTCTCGCCCGGGTGCAACTGCGTCAGGAACATCCCGTAGTTGCCGGGCCAGGGGCGGCGGCAGACGTCGTTGATTCTCGCCGCGCGTTTCGTCCAGGTGACGCCGTCCGCCCAGCACAGATCGGTTTCTCCCATCCGCGCGCCGCGCCCGGCGAAGGCGGCGGCGATCTTCTCGTAGCGCGCGAGGTTGCGGCCGTCGCTGAGCGCGCCGAACTGCGCCTCCGGGAAACGCTCGCGATCATCGTAGTCGAGGCCGTCGCGGAGCGCGCACCAGGCGCCGTGGCTGTCGTCGGCGGCCTTGTAGCCGGCGTAGGCGGTGAAGAAGCGGAACGCGCGTTCATGGCGCGCGGAGTCGTGCCCGATCAGATGCGGCTCGCGGAGGTTGAGCACATCCAGGCCGTAGGCGAGCGCCCAGAGGCACTGCGTGTAGACATTCCAGACCGGCGCCTCGCGAAACCAACCACTGGTCTTGAGATCGATGTGGGTGAACTCGCCCCGCGCGCGCACGGCGCGACCGTCGGGCTGGAACTGCGAGATCGCCTGCCGGAGCCAGTCCCACTTCAGGTCGTCGCGAGTCTGATAGCCCTGGGCGACGGTGTAGGTTTTCACGAAGAGGTTCGGCACGCTGGCGGAGAGCGCGCGGAAGTTCTCCTCGTCGGGTTTCATCAGCAGCGAGACCGGCGGCTCGGCGTGACGGTAGGCGGCGACGTAGGCTTCGAAGATCTCGCGGTTGTAGGCCTGCCATTCGGCGGACTTGCGGTCGATGGCGTAGCGCGGGTCGTCGGGCGGAGCGTCCCACGGCTGCGGGTCGCCGCTGGTGCCGGCCGGGCATTGGAGAAACGCGAGCCGCTGCCGCAACTCCGGCGGATAGGACTGCACGTGCCCGGCGACGCGGCGGATCATCGTCTTCAGGAGCGTGCGATAATCGGGATGGAGATAGTGGGGAAACGGTTTGCCCTCGACGAGCACGCGCGGCACGCCGGTTTGGTAGACCCAGTCGGGACTCGAAGGTCCGACGTAGATCATGTAGCCGACGTAGAGTCCGTTGCCGGCGGCGGTGCGGATGAACCGGTCCATCTCCGTGAAATCGAACTCGCCGCGCCGCGGCTCGATCGTGCTCCAGGTCGTCGTGCCCAGGCAGCCCTTGATCCACGGACGCTCGACGGCGCGGATATTCTCGCCACCCCACATGGCCCAGATGCCGGGCCAGTCGGGCTTGTCGGCGCGAGCGGCGGGCATGAGCGCGCCGAGGCTGATCAGCGCGAGGAGGACGCGAGGGAGCGGGGGCGGTTTCATGGCGGGAGGGGCGAACCCGCCCCGGTGGCGGCGCCCGGTCGGCGGCGCGATCGCGGGCCGCGGGACGGACGCATCGGCGTTCACACGGCCGGCCGCCGCCACGGCTGGCGGTAGGAGCGGGCGAGCAGTTTCGTGGCCTCGGCGTCGCCCGCCACCACGCGGAGCACCGGGTCGTAGCGCAGCGGACGGCCGAGCTGCATCGAGACGTTGGCGAGGATGCAGCTCGCAGTGGAAATGTGGCCGAGTTCGACATCCGCGACCGGCCGGCTGCGTCGGTCGACGGCGGCGAGGAAGTCGAGCATGTGCCGGCGCGTCGCCGGCGCGGCGTTGAGCTCGATGTCCTTCTCCGTCACATCCTCGGGGAACTGCTCGCGCTCGAAGACGCAGTCGAAGCGGAGCTTCTTCGCATTCTTGTCGTGCGGGATGAAGTCCGCCTGCCGCGTGCTGGCCTTGAGCACGCCGCGCTCACCGTAGATGAAGAGCGCCCACGGATAATCCGGGTCGGGCGGCGGCCCCCAGGTGCGGTGCTGCCAGACGCAGTGGAAGCGATCGAATTCGAACACGGCCGTCTGCGTGTCGGCGATGTTCGACTTGCCCTCCTTCTGCACGAGGATCCCGCCGGTGGATCCGATGCGCCGCGGCCAGCCGAGCCCGAGCAGCCACTGGGCGGTATCCAGCATGTGCACACACATGTCGCCCATGATGCCGTTGCCGTATTCCATGAACGTGCGCCACCAGCGGCGGTGGGGCGACTGATCGTAGGGGCGCAAGGGCGCCGGGCCGGTCCACAGGTCGTAGTCGAGGTGGGGCGGCACGGCCGACAGCGGCGGGTTGCCGTTGGCCCGCATGTGATAGTAGCAGCAGAGCTCGACGTGGCCCACGGTGCCCAGGAGCCCGGCGTCGATCACCTGGCGCTTCACGTCGATCAGGTGCGGCGTGCTCTTGCGCTGCGTGCCGATCTGGACGACGCGGCCGTGTTTGCGGGCGGCGGCGAGGATCGCCTCGCCCTCGAGCACGTCGACGCTGATCGGTTTCTGGAGGTAAACGTCGGCGCCGGCCTCGACCGCGGCGATGGCCTGGAGGGCGTGCCAGTGGTCGGGCGAGCCGATGAGCACGAGGTCGAATTTCTCCTGCCGCAGCATCTCGCGATAGTCGGCAAACGTCCGGGGCGCGCGGGCCGAGGGCTGGCGCTGGCGGGCGATCTCCAGCGCGCCGGCGAGCATCTGCTGATCGGGATCCGCGAGCGCGACGATCTCGATCGGCGCGACCTGGAGGAGCCGCCAGAGGTCGCTCTTGCCATACCAGCCGGCGCCGATGAGCCCGACGCGCCGGGGCTTCCGGTTGACGAGGTCGGCGCCGTAAGCGCCGAGCGTCGAGATCGCGAGACCGGTCGAAGCGGTCTGAAGAAAGCGGCGGCGACTGATGTGGAAGCGTGCGGGGTGCATGAGCGGAGATAGCGGGGCGGCGCGGAACGGGGATGTCGCTTACGCGTTCCGCGACGGGGCGTCGACGCCCGGGGGCGGGGGGCGCGGCGGGCGGTGTCAGACGCCCCAGCCGGAGCGAT
The DNA here is from genome assembly GCA_964513055.1 of uncultured Opitutus sp. Taxonomy (GTDB): domain Bacteria; phylum Verrucomicrobiota; class Verrucomicrobiia; order Opitutales; family Opitutaceae; genus ER46. The sequence goes on along the minus strand of CAZENI010000136.1, from coordinate 543 downwards.
AGGCGTAGCCGGGGCCGATAAAATGGTTGGCGTTGGTGTGGTTCGTCACGCGGCCGCCGGCGGCGTCCCACTCGAGACGGCCGCGCGCGCGCACGGCGGCGACGCCGAGCAGGACGGTTTCGGCGAGCGGAGCGGCGTAGTCGAAATCGGAACCGCAGCGGGTGCCGCAGCGGATGGCATCGATCCACTCGGAGTGCGGGAGGCCCTTGATGCGAGGGATCGACTTCGGCGGCAACGCGTCGCGCATCGCCTGCATTCGGGCCTCGGGGAGGAGTCGCGCCGTGGCGCTGTGTGAGCCGACCCACAGGATGCCTTGGTCGCCGTAGAGGAGGCTCCCGCCGTTGGCGTCGAACTTGAATCCGGGGACCGGCTCCGGGGGCAGCAGTCCGCCGTCGAACCACTGCACGCGCACCGGGCCACGTCCGCCGCGCGCGGGGAAGAGCCAGTTGACCGTGTTGGTCTCGGGAAAAGTGTCCGACTTCGCTGGCGTCGAGGCGGCCTCGATCACCGTCGGCGCTCCGAGGTCGAGGGCGAAGTTGGCGG
>CAZENI010000135.1:0-17109 GCA_964513055.1 uncultured Opitutus sp. | reverse complement strand
CCACCTCCGGATCGACTGGCGTGATGCCGAGATCGGGGGAATAGGCGACCTTGCCGCGCGGCACGGCGACGCACTTCATGGCCCCATGAATCTCTCGATGATCGTGAATCCCCTGAACGAGCGAAACCTGCAGCTCGCGGCGCAAGTGGGAGTCGCCGAAATTGTGATGACCTACGCGGGGCTCGAGGCTGCAACGTTTCGCGCGACGAAGCGGATGGTCGAAGCGGCGGGCATGAAGCTGACCCACCTGGAGCGAAAAATACCGCACCTGAAATTCGTGCACCACCTGCCCGGTCGCGCGGAGCAGATCGAGGATTTCAAGCTGCTCATCCGCCGCATGGCGGAGGCGGAAATGAAGGTGCTCTGCTATAACTGGATGCCGGACGAGGACTGGCAGCGCACGAGCAGCACCGTCGTGGAGCGCGGCGGCGCGCTCGTCACGGAGTTCAACCTGGCGCACGTGGGGCGCAATGTGACCGACGCTGACGGCAGGCCGCCGAAGCCCACGTCGGCCCCGCAGCTATGGGAGAATCTGGAGTCTTTTCTGCACGAAGTGCTGCCGGTCGCGGAGGACGCGGGGATCAAGCTCGCGCTGCATCCGGATGATCCGCCGCTGCCCGAACTGCTCGGCCAGCCGCGTATCATCATCTCCAATGCAGCGTTTCGACGGGTCGTTGACCTCGCGCCGAGTCCGGCGAACGGCGTGTGCTACTGCGTGGGCTCCCTGCATCCCGCGGGCGAGGACGTGCTGGCGGGCATCCGGTCGCTCGGCGAAAAGATCTTCTTCTTTCACGCCCGCAATGTCCGCGGCACCGCGCAGCACTTCACGGAAACGTGGCACGACAACGGCGACATCGACATGGCCGCCGTCATCCGCGCGCTCAAGGGCATCGGCTACACGGGCACGCTGCGGCCCGATCATGCCCCCTCGATGGCGGGCGAGACGAATGCGACGCCGGGATATGAAATGCTCGGGCGCCTGTTTGCCGCCGGCTACTTGCGCGGGTTGATTCAAGCGACGTGACGCCGGCGGCGCGGGCGGCTGCTCAGAATTCCCCTTTCACGCCGAACTGCCAGAGCACGCCGGCGTGCACAAAACGTGAGGTGGCGCCGCCGACGCCTTCGATGAAGCCGTCGTAAACGATGAGGGGCTTGTTCGTCAGATTGCGGGCCTGGAAATAGAGCGTGGCGTGCCTCCCGAGCCGGTAGCCTCCGCTGAGATCGAGTTTGAATTCCGCCGGCCGCCAGCGGCCGTAGGTGTTCGTCCACGGGGTCGCGTCGCTCCACACGCCGCCGACGCGGAGGCTGTAGCGCGCGTTGCTCCAGGCGACGTTGGCGCTGGCGCGATGGGGCACGCGTCCCGGGCGGCGGGCATTCGAATAGAGGCGCGTGTAGGCGAGGCTCACGTTGGTGCCGCGCAGGATGCCGGGCAGGAAGGACAGCGCCTGATTGTAGCCGAGTTCCATGCTGCGGAAGCGGACGACGCGGTCGCTGTTGTTCGTCGTCGAGATGAACGTGTAAGCGGCCAGATCCGGATCGTCGCCATAGCCAAACTCGGTCGCGGTGAATTCCCGGGAAACGGCCAGGTTGGTGATTTTGTTCTGGGAAAGCTGAAACGTGAAACTGCCCACCGGCTCGAAGTAGTAGGCGGCCCGCGCGACGACATTGTCCGAAACCTCGGGCTTCAAGTCGGGATTGGGCGCGCTGACGGTCAGGGCGGTGTCGTTGATCACCCAGACGCCGCTGAGCGCATTGATCGGCGGACGGGAGATGGCGCGGTTATAGCCGAGCTGAAGCGCGAGCGCGGGGTTGATCGTGTATTTTCCGCTGATGCTCGGGAACCACTTGGCGTAGTCGCCTTCGCGCGTGGTGCGGGGCTGCGAGAGGAACTGATACTGCATGCCGGGAATCGTGGTGGCGCGGCGCGTGGTGGTGGAAACGGGAAACCCGGCGGCGGCGACTGCGGCGGCGGTGAGTGGGTCCCACTCCTTGGACTGGGTGAGCGTGTTTTCCCACCGCAGGCCTCCCTGCACGTGGAGTTTGCCCAGCCGGGTCTCGAGCGAGCCATAGCCCGCGCTCACGACCTGGCGCATGGCGCGCTGGTTGGCGATGTAGGCGGAGTAGTAGTTCTCGGCCGTGGCGATGTTCGTGAAAAACTCGGGGCGATTCCGGAAAAGGCCGCCGATCGCATCGTAGTTCGGCACCACCGGCAGGTTGCTGATGATCGGCGTGCCCAGCGATCCCTGACTGAACTTCCGGGGCGAGGGCAGGAAGCCCCAGCTGCCGGCGGGGCCGCCCTCCGGCCCGTTGTAGGACCAGACTTGATACGGAGTGGTGTTCTCGGACTTGCGCACCTGCTCGTTGAGCTTTCCGCCAAACTTCAGGAGTGTCGCCGGACCGAAGGGCAGCCTGGTGCGCGCGTCCAACTGGCCGTTGTAGATTTCATCCCGCACCGCGCGGCCCTCGCCGTTCATCCGCGGGTTCTTGTAGTTGCTGAGATCCCTCCAGTCGGGGCCGGAGAGCTGGCGAAACGTCCACACGTAGGAGGTCGCGCTCGGCCGGGTCGCGATCCAATCCGCGGTAATGGCGTTGACGGTTGGGACGCGGGTGAAGCCCTGCTCGAGGGTCTCGTAGTCGTTGAACGATTTTGAATAGGACCCGCTGCCCTTGAGTTGAAGGGCGCCGAGGTTGTATTCGAACTGCGGCGTGTAGGTCGACGTGCGGGTGTTCTTGCTGGCGGCGCCGCCAGCGTGGTTGATCGTGCGGGACGTATTTGCGGCCCCGCCGCCGGTCTGGATCGATGTGACGCCGTCGCCGATCACGGTGCCGCGCCCGGTGGCGGCAGCGGTGTTGTTCGTGGACGACGCAAAGGACAGCACCGGCTGGCGCCAGCGGCTCTCGTAGGCGTTGTAGACGAAGCCCAGGCCGGCGATCAGGCGCGGTGTGACCTTGTAGTCGATGGTGGCGGTCAGGCCGGCGTTGCTGTCGAAATTCGAACCGCCCTGAAATGTGATCGAACTCAAGACCAGCGGTCGCGGATCGGCGGCGGTCGGCGTGGCACGGTTGAAAGTGGCGCTCATGGCGTCCGAATGGAGGTAGTTGCGCGCCTGGCTGACGTTGAGGAGCACGCCGAGCCGGTGATTGAGGAACGATTCCGAGTAGCCGAACTGGACATTCGGGGTGACCTTGCGGCTGTCGCGATCCTCGGGGCCCGGGGTTTTCTTGAAGGTAAACTCCTCGGAATTGATCCCGAGGCCGATCTGATAGCTCACGCGCCGGCCTTTGCGGTCGAAGGCGCGCTTGGTTTTCATGTTGATGCGGCCGGCCGGCGCATCGGCGTCCATGTCGGCGCTGAGCGTGCGGCTGATCTCGATCGACTCGATGCCGCTGAGGACCATCGCCTCGAAGCCGACCGAGCGTGTAGCCCCGCCGGATACGCTATTGTCCGTGTTGCCGTAGGCGACAAAGGCGTCGGCGCTGGCGAGTTTCATGCCGTCGACGGCGACGCCGACATATTGCGGATCCAGGCCGCCGAGCATCGGTGAGCGGGCGACGCCGGACTGATACTCGACATCGACGCCGGGGAGATACTTCAGGAACTCACCGACGTTGCCCTGCGCGACATCGCCGAAGACGTCGGACGCGACGGAGGTCGTGATGTTGAGATGACGCTTCTGGTCCATGATGGCCTTCGCATTTCCCTCCCGCTCGGACGAGACGGTGAACGCGGCGAGTCTCACGGTCTCGCGCGCACTGGTCGGCGCGACGGCGGTGCTGGTGAGTTCGAAGTCGCAGGTGGCCGCAGCCCCGGCGGCGAGGTGGACGAGCGCCGGTGCGGCCGCGTAGCCGGTGTAGGTCACGTTGACCGTCACGCCGCCGGCGGGGACGCCGCTGAGCGTGTAGGCTCCGCCATCGCCGGACAGGGTGACGAGGGCCGTGCCCGCCACCGCGATCTCGGCGTTGCGGACGTATTCTCCGGTCGCGGGATTGAAGATGCGACCGGTGAGTGTGCCGGTGCCGGCGGATTGGGCGTGCACCTCGAGCGCGCCGAGCAGGCCCGCGGCAAGGGACAGGACTCCGGCCAGGACGGAGCCGAACCGACGGAGCGAGGAGGGGTGTTCCATGGATTTCGAGAGCATCTGGGGTGGACGTTTCGCGCGCTCGACCGTCGGCGCGGAAAGCGTGGCGGGAGATAACGCGGGGCGGACCGATGCACTCAAGCGACCCGGTTGTATGATTTTCCGTCCGGCCGTTTGGCTCCGGTAAACGCGATCGCTCTTTGACTCCGTGCGCAGGTCGCGCAGGCTCGGCGCGAAGATGCCCGACGCCCCCCGGCACTATTTCAAGGAACTCCGCCTGCAACAATTCCGCAGCCTCGTCGCGCTGGCGCAGTGGCAGACGTTCTCCGCGGCGGCGGAGGCGCTCAAGATCACGCGGGCCTCCGTGTGGCAGCAAGTGCGGGCGCTGGAGCAGGAGTTTGCGTGTGCGCTGCTGCATACGCAGGGGCAGCGGGTCGCCCTGACGCCGGCCGGCCACAAACTCGTGGAGATCGCCGCCCCGCTGGTCGCCGGTTTCGATTCGGTGAAGTCAGGCTTTGGCGTCGCGATCAAAAAGGAACTCCCGCAAACCCTCGTGATCGCGGCGGCGCCCAATTTCCTCGTGCAGGAACTGCGGCAGCCGATCGAGCGGATCCACGCGGAGTATCCGAATCTGCATCTCACGTTTCTCGAGCGTAACTCCGCCGTGGCGGTGGAGGTGCTCGATCAGGGTGGCGCCGATCTCGCGGTGGTGGCGAGGCCGGCCCACGTGCCCGCGCGACGGACGCTCGAATACCTGTCGCTGGGACATTATCCCTTTACGTTGATTTGCCCGCCGGAGCATCCGCTCCTGGCCAGGCGGCGGCTCGCGCTCACGGATTTCACGAGGTATCCGCTGATCCTTCCAGGGCAGGCGACGTATTGTCGCCAGCATTTCGACAGCACGCTGGCGCGGGCCGGACTGACGGAGAAGACTCGCATCATCATCGAATCGAATTTCCCCCTTATGCTGTTTGAATACGTGCGGTCGGGATTCGGGATCGCGATGTCACCGGTGCCGGAGGGCAAGGAGGTGACCGCCCCGTGGCATCAAAGCGGGGTGAAACTGCGGCCCATTCCCGAACTGCTGGGCGTGGAGCCGATCTATTTTGTCCGGCGCAAGGGCCAGTTCGAGACACCGGTGGCGGCGCGTTTCCGCGAGTTGGTGACCCACCGGGTCGGTTGACCGCCGGGCCTCCTGGCGGTGCGGCTTACTGGGAGAAAGCCTGCAACTCGGCGCAGGAAGCGAACGCCTGTTTCGGGTCGTCGCCGCACGCCGGGACGCCGATGAGACGGAGGGCGACCAAGGTTTCCGGGGTGGCCAATTTCAGGACGAACTGGCGGTCGGTGGCGGTGAGCCGCCGGTGGTCGGCGGTCCGGGCCGTGGTCGCCGGATAGTCGGCGAACTCGCCAATCGTTTCCCACGCGCCGGTCGCGGTGCGCCGGACCTGCACGCGCGGTTTGCCGGCGCTGGTGTCGAACCAGCCTCCGTTGTGAAACTTCCTTCCGTGCGTGAACACGACGCGGCGGGCCGTCACGGGGCGGGTGAGGATCATTTCCGCGCGGGCGGATCTGGCTGGCGCGGCCAAACAACCGCCGCAACCGGTCGTCAGGGGTGGTCGGTGCGCTTCTGGTCGCCAGCGTCCGGGCGGCCAGCGGTTTGGAGTGAGACCGCTTGGGCGCGGAGCCCTGGTGCCTTGCGGGACGCGATGAGCCCGGTTCATCCGTTGCGCGTCTCGTGCTACTGAGCGCCTCGGCCAGCCGGCTGCCGTGCAAATCAACTGGCGACCGCCCGGGTGCGCCTGTCTGATCGCTCGCATGGTCCTCGCGGCGCGATTGGGGCGGTCTCGTCTGGCCGGATCGGTTTCCGCTCGCTGGCGCGGCCTGCTTGCAGTCTTGGCGCTGCTCGGGTTAATCGTGCCGCGGCCATCGGCGCGCGCTGCCGAGATCGCAGTCGTCACTGCCGCCGATGCCTCATCGGTCGAGCGGATCGCCGCCCGGGAACTCGCGGAGACCCTGCAGAAGATTTACCCGCAGGACCGATTCGTCTCTGCGGCAAACCCGCCGGCGACGGGAAAGGCGATCCTCGTCGGTGTGGCCACTGCCGCCGAGCTGCGTCGGCACCTCGGCGTTCCGGGCGAAGCGGTGCCAGAGTCCTTTCGGGTGCAGCGCGTGACCGACGGCGCGCGCGAGCTCGGCATCATCGCCGGCGCCGATCCGCGGGGCACGGCCTACGGCGTGGCCGCGCTGCTGGAGAAGCTGGGCTGCAGCCTTCATCTGTCTGGCGACTCCTTGCCGCCGGCGCAGACGACGGGCTTCGACTTCGCCGGCTGGCAGCTCGCGGACCGGCCGCTCGTGCCCGAGCGGCTCGTGTTCAACTGGCACAATTTCCTCAGCGGCTGCTCGGCGTGGAATCTGTCGGAATGGAAGCAGTGGACGGCGCAGTCACAGAAGATGGGATACAATGCGATCATGGTCCACGCCTACGGCAACAACCCGATGGCAGGATTCACGTTCAACGGCGTCACCAAGCCGGTCGGATATCTTTCCACCACGGTGAAGGGACGCGACTGGTCGACCATGCACGTCACGGATGTCCGCCGGCTCGCCGGCGGCGAAGTTTTCCCTGCCTCGGCGTTCGGCGCGGATGCCGGTTTGGTCCCGGACGACCAGCGCGAAGCGGCGGCAAAATCCCTGATGCGCGACGTCTTCGCCGACGCCGCCGCGCGCGGGATGGGCGTCCACTTCGCCGTCGACGTCGACACCCCCAGCGCGAATCCGCAGGAACTCGTGCGACTCCTCCCGGCGGCTGCGCGTTTCGAGGCGAGCGCCGCGACCTCGACGATCACCGGCGGGGCGCCCGGGCGCATCTGGCTGCCGAATCCCGACACGCCGGAGGGTGACGCTTTCTTTCGCGCGCAAGTCGACGCGTTGATGCAGTCCTATCCCCAGATCACGACGCTGGTCGTGTGGTTTCGCCGCGACAACACGCCGTGGGTGACCCTGAAGTCCACCGACCTGCCCGCCGCGTGGCAGCGGGAATTCCAGGCGGAGGTCGCGCGCGCGCCGGAGGTCGGCGCACTCTGGCGGGCCCCGGGACTGTTTGCCATCGGCAAGATTCTCCGGGCATTCGACCGCGCGCTGCGGTCTCGGGCGGGCACGCGGCCGAAGCTTGCCGCGGGCACGTGGGGTTTCGAGTTTCTGCCGGCGGCGGATCGCTTCTTTCCCGCTGGCGTGCCGCTGATCGGGCTGGACTACGATGTCATCCACGAGAGACCGCAGCTCGGCACCGCCGAGACGCGTGCGCCGCTGCGGGAGATTGGCGCGCGCCGGCCGGTGCTGCCCATCGTTTGGGCGCACCACGATGACGGCCACTATATCGGGAGGTCTTATACGCCGCTGCCGGAATTCGCCGCCAAGCTCGCGGACGCGCGGGCGGCCGGCTTCGGCATCATCCACTGGACCACCCGCCCGCTCGACGTCTACTTTTCCAGCCTCGCGAAGCAGGTCTGGCACGGCACGAAAGACCAGCCCTTGGCGGAAACCTGCCGCCAGCTTGCTGCCGCGTGGTTTGGCGCGGAGAACCGGCTGCTGATGGGCGACTATCTCGATTCGTGGATCACGGGCGCACCGCGCTTTGGGCGCGACACGAGCGATTGGTTCATCGACCGGAAGCTGACGAATATTCCGGAGGTGATTGCGGGGTGCCGCGCCCGCCTGGCGAAGATCGACCGCGCGATCACCGCCGGTCTGAGCTCGGTTCAACGAGCCCAACTTGCCTACTACCGGGGGCTGGAGGAGTGGGTCATCTTGTTTCACGAGGCTCACGGCAGATTCCAGGCATCGCAGGCGCTGCTGCAGAGCGGCGAGCGCGACGGTGCGCGACGGGCGCTCGCCGGCTTTGAGCCCGAAACAGTGGTCGAGCGGTTCGCGCAGCTCGGCACGATCGGTGGGATCACGCGGGGCGAACAGGGACTGGTGGTTTCGCTGAACACGCGCTGGCTCAGCCATGTGGTCCGCCACCGGCAGGCGCTGGGCCTCGAGCCCGTTCGTATCCGGTTCTCACCCACCTCGCACGATTTCCTCGCGCAGGCGCGCGGGACCTACACGTTTCATGTCGATGCCTCCCGGGCGCTCTGGGAGTGTCGCGGCACCCAGGAAACTGGCGCGGAGGTGTTCACACTGTCGGCGACGACGGCCGTGGCGCGCGGCGAGCTGCCACCGGCGTGGGAGGAAATCGGTCGCACCGGCCTCATGCTGGCGCGACCCACCACTCTGGTGCTCGGCCCGATCATGCCGGCGTTGAACCGGCGGAAATCAGACGGGGCTACGCTGCCCACGGGCGACTATCGGGTGCGCTTGCTGTTGCTCGAGCCCGAGCTGGCGTCCGCGGGCGAACGCCTCTTCGAGGTGTCGTGGCGTGGCTCGTCCAAGGATCCTGCCACTCCGTTCGCGACACTCGAGCAGATTGACCTCGTCGTGCTGGCCGGTGGACGGCACCGGATGGTCGAGCACAGCTACCCGGTGCGTATCGATGCGACCGGCACTGGGAGCATCGAGCTTCGAATCACACCGATCCGCGGCAACGCGGTGGTGTGCGGTGTCGTGCTGGAACCGATCGTCCCGTCACCGTGAGGCGGGGCGCGGGCGGACTAGGTCACGCTGGGCAGCTTCCAGTCACCGCGCATCGGTCGCGGCTGGAGCAGGGCGTTGGCCGCTTCGTCGTTGGTGAAGCGTTCGGCCCTTGGATCCCACTTGAGCTCGCGGCCGGCTCGTTTCGCTGCGATCAGCGCAAGCTGGCACAGCGTGTCGGAGCGCAGGGCCGTATCCACATCGCAAATCGCCCGCCGCTTCTGGCGGATAGCGTCGACAAAATCGCGGGAGTGATGCGCGCTGACGGCGAGTTTCACCGGCATCGTGCCGAGCTTGTTCTGCGGGTCGCGCAGCAACGACTCGTCCGACATCGTGAGGACGCCCCGCTTGACGTGCGCCCAGCCGCTCTCGCCTACGAACTTGATGCCGTGCGTGAAGCCCTCCGTGCCCTCGTGGGCGAAATGGATGGGCGCGCCTTTTTCGAATTCGAAATCCACGCGCCACTTCATGATCGCGTCGTGATCGCCGGCGGGCGCGAATTCGCCCGTGCCCTTGATCGACCGCGGTCCGGTGGTGTCCGCGCCTTTGCCCCACTGCGCGATGTCGAGGTGGTGGATGCCCCAGCACTGGATCATCCCGAGCGAGAACGCGGTCATGTTCTCGTGGTTGTCGCGCTTCAACTTGTCGGGATGAAACGTCGTCGCCGGCGCCGGTCCGACCCAGCGGTCCCAGTCCAGCGTGTCCGGCGCGGCCTGCGGTGCATACACGGGGCCGGCGGCTCCACCGGGGGCGCAGACCTCGATGTGGCGGATCTTCCCGAGCCGGCCGTTCAGCGCGAGTTCGCAGGCCCAGCGAAACTTCTGATCGGAGCGCTGCTGCGTGCCGAATTGAAACACGACGCCGGTCTTCTTCACCGCGGCGCGCACCCGCTTCCCCTCCTCGAGCGAGAGGGCCATCGGCTTCTCGTGGTAGATGTGCTTGCCGCGCAGAATCGCGTCGAGCGAGGGCACGCTGTGCCAGTGCACCGGCAGCGCCATGATCACGGCATCGATCGCCGGGTTGGAGTTCAGCTCGCGAAAATCGCTCAGCAGCTTCACGTCCGCCGTGCCGTATGCCGCCGTCACGAAATCGCGCGCGCGGTTGAGATTGCGCTGGTTCACATCGCAAAGCGTCGTGACGCGCACGTCGTCGAGCCCGAGGAAATTCCGCATCTCGGCGGTGCCGCGCCCGCCGACGCCGATCACGCCGACGGTGATCTTGTTGGCCGGGGAGGTCTGACCGTTGGCGCCGAGCACATGACCCGGCACGACGAGCGGCGCCGCACCGGCGGCGAGCATGGTCTTGAGGAAGGAACGGCGGGAGGGAAGAGCGGAGGCCGGGGTTGTTTTCATGGAGCAGGGTTCGGGGGGCTCAAGGGCGGCGGTAACGGTGCAGAGGTTTCACGGCTCGAGCTCCACGGGCGAGCTGTTCCGCCGCGCGATCATTGTCTCACCCGGATCGAGTTTGCGATCGTTGACGCGCACGGCGCGCAGTCGGATGCCGCGCACATCGTCGAACGCAAACGCCGGCCGCGCCTCGTCCGGGTGGGTGCTCGCGGTCACCTCGTTGAAGCTGATGCCCTCGACGTGTCGCACATAGAACGCCGCGGCGGGCAGCCGGAATCCGAAGGTGAGGCGGTTCTCCGGATAGCCTTTCTGATTCTCCGGCGGGACGGCGGGAAACTGCGCGAGCCTGGCCGCCGGGACGCCAATCGGGACGGAGACGCGGATGTTCGACAGGCGGATGTCGCGCGCCGGACTGTCCTCGAGGCCGGCGATGATCGAAGGGATGACGCTGCGCGCGTGCGCGGTGATGTTTTGCAGGCTGATGTTGCGCAGGACGGACGGCTTTTGATCGGGGCCGAGGAAACGCCGGCCCGCCCGGATGAAGATGGGACTGAGCACATCGGTCATGACGATGTTGGAAAAACTGATGTTCTCCACGAGCCCGCCGTCGACGCCGAGGATCACGATGCCCGTGTTCACGCTGGTGAGCTTCTCGTCGAGCACGATGTGCGGCGTCATCTTCTCGTAGCCGGGGTGAAAGAAGGCGTTCACGTCGGTCTTGCGGATCACGCAATTGCTCACCGCGATGTTGCGGAATCCCGTGCGTGAACCGGTGCCGAGCTTGATGCCGTTGCAGATCGAAGCGACGACGCAGTTGGTCACTGTGATGTTTTCGCAGAAGCGCCCGAGATACTCGCTCTTGAAGCAGAGCGCGTCGTCCTCCGATTCGATGAAGCAGTTGGAAATGACGACGTCGCGCGCGTCGACGTCGATGCCGTCGCAGTTCCAGTTTTCCAGGCTCCGCACGGTCACACCGTCGATTCGCACCCGGTCGCAACCGGAGATCGAGACCGTGATTTGAGCGGAATTCAGGATCTTGATACCGCTGAGCCGCACGTCCGTGCAGCCGATGAAGAACAGGTTCTTCGGCTTGCCGTCCTTGTTCAGCCCGAGCTGGAAGGCCTTCCCCTCGCCGGCGCCCTTGATCGTGCCTTCGCCGACGATGGCGACGTTCTGCGCCCGATCGGCGACAATGAGGGCCTTCATGGTCTTCACGTAGACGCCGTCGTGCGTGATCGTGCCAAATTTCTGGTGCGACGAAATATCGTGCTCCGGATAGTCGGCCGGATCGTAGCTGCCCTGCAGCACCGCGCCGGGCAACAGGCGCAGCGTGACATTGGACTTCAATTGCAGCGTGCCGGAAACATACACGCCGGCCGACAGCACCACCTCGCCGCCGCCCTCCGTCGTGCAGCGGTCGATGGCGCGCTGGAGCGCGGCCGTGGCCTTGGTGGTGCCGTCGGCCACCGCGCCGAAGTCACGAGCCTGATACGTTTGCGCGAGCGCGGGCAGCGGCGCCGCCAGGACGGCGAAGAGGCCGAGAAGGGAGGGAAGCGTTTTCATCGTGCGGGGGGTGAAACGGGCCGAGGTCAGGGCCGCCGTGGAGCGGATGCGGCCGCTTCCGGCACGAAGCGCACGTCCTTCCTCTCGCCCTCGAGGCTGAGCGTCAAATCGGCGGCCTCCGCGGCCGGCCGGCCGGCGATGCGGACGTTTTCAAACGTGACGCCGTCGGCATTTGCGCGGAGGCGGTTGCGGCCGCTCTTCTGCGCAATCGTGATATCCTTGAAACGAAAGTTGCGGAGGGTCGCCTGCGGCCAGTCGACGGCCAACAGGGCCGCCGGCTCCTCGATGCGGATATTCTCGAACAGGTAGTCGCGATGCTCGCAGACGCCGGTGCCCTCGGGGATCACGGCGGTGAAGAGCGCGTCGCTCGCGCCCCGCCATTCGTGCGGCGAGATGTGGATCACGTCGCAGTCGCGCACGGTGATGCCCCGCGTGCGCAGGGACTGCTGGTTCCAGCCGGCGCGGAAGATATTGGCGATCGTGGGCCAGAAGACGCAGCGCTCGATCGTGATGTCGCTGACCTCGCCGGAGGTGGGCGGCGTGGCCTTCGCTGGCGCGCCCGGCAGGTGGCCGCCGCCGCCACGGTCGACGCGGAGCGCGACGCTCGCGCCCGCCGTGTGCACGGCGAAGCAGTCGTCGGCCACGCGGAAGAAGCTGTCGCGCACCACCGAGCGGCCGCCGCCATACCAGTCGATGCCGTCGCCGTTGAGATTGGCCGGAAAGGTCGTGACGATTTTGATGTTGTCGAACAGCGAGTCGAAGGTCTCCCAGAGCTGAATCGTCCAGACGCGGCTGCGCCCGACGAAGGTCACGCCCTCGACCCGGAGGCCCTTCACCGCATGCGTGGTGAGCGGGTGCCAGTTCTTCCGATGCACCCAGCCCGAATCCACGTTCATCGACTGGGGCCCGGAGTAGACCACCGCGCCGCGCCCGCAGATGCGGACGTTTTCTGCATCCCAGACATTGATGCCGCCGAAGAGGACGGCGCCGGGCGCGAGGTAAAGCGTCTGTCCGCTCTGCAAATCGACCGAGCGCTGGTGCGTGCCCGCGCCGAGCCAGATGACGTTGGGGTCAGTCACGGCGGGGAGGTCTTGCTCGGGCGGATTGGCGAAGAGAAACAGGACCTCGTCCTCGAAACCGGAGGTGCCCGGTCGCTCGATCGAGTATTGGCCGGGGCGAGTGAGCGGGAATCTCACCGTTCGCCCGGCGGTCTTCGCCGTGATGCCGCGCGACAACGGCCGCACCACCGCCGCGCCCTGCCAGAACTCATCGGGACGGAGGTAGGTTTTTCCGTCGAGGCGGTTGTAGTCGTTGGGATTGATCGTGACCTGAACGTCGACCTCCCCCGAAAAATCGAAGCTCGCGACGTGCACGTTCATCGCCGCGAGCATCACGGTCACGGGCTGGCCGTTGACGGTGACCGCGTAGCGATCCGAGGCGAATTCCCACGGCACGGGGTGCGGCACGGCCGAGCCCGCGGCCAAGGAAGCAGCGGAGGCGGCGAGCAGGCAGCAGGCGAAGAGGGAAGGAGCGAGCGTCTTCATCGCGAAAGTTGATAGGCACCGAGGTCGACCGGGCCTGAAGCGGAGCGGGGCGCGCCGGCGAGGTCGGTGGCGGGCGCGATCGAGGCAAGTCCGATGCCGAGCGCCGGGCTGCCGGGCGTGAGCTTGAACCCGACCGGCGGCGCGGTCAGCGCGGCCGCGGCAAACCGCGGGTCGGCGATCACGAGGCCGTCGTGCACGAGGACGTCGTCGGAACCGGTGACGAGGTTGTGCCGCCAGAGGACGCCGCGGCTGCCGTCCTGGGCCAGGCCACGCTTCTCGGCGCGGGCCACGACGAGATTGTTGAGGAACGTGATCTCGCCGGACTCGATGGCGGTGAGCTCGCCCGCGTTGATGTCGGCGCTCTTCTGGTTCTGGTAACAGGTGTTGTTGATCACATCGACCTTCTCGGAACGGAAAATGTGGATACCGCGGCCGCCATTATTGTAGATGAGGTTGTTCTCGACGAGTGTGCGCCCGCGATAGGGGAGGAGCGGGCCGTCGCGGTCCTGCTGGTGCGGCTTGAGCGGGTTCGCGCGGCTGCGTTTGAAGACATCGATGATGATGCCATTGCCGTCGGTGAGCGTGCGGCCCGTGCCGCCGGAGGTTTCGAGGACGGGCACGAGGAGTTCGTTGTCGTAGCAGATATTGCGGCGAACGACGTGATGATAGCCGGGCGCGTCGTCGGAGTTGAAGGAGCGGCAGAGCGAGATGGCGCTGCCGCCGTATGGCGAGGTCTTGCAGGTGTTGAAGATGACATTGCCCTCGACGTGGAGGTAGTCGCTGTCGAGCGAGCAGATGCCGCCGGTGCCGAAGCCGTGGATGGTGTTGTTGAGGAAACGAAGGTGGTGGCTCGCGTAAGCGGGCGCGATGCCGACGCCGTCGACCTGCTTTGCGGCTTTCGGATCGGGCACCCAGGCGAGCTCGAAGCCCTCGATCTCGATGTAGGCGATGCCGCCGGTCAGCGCGAAGCCGCTCCAGCCGGAGGAGATGATCTTCGGCCGCGCGCCTGGGGCGGCCTTGATTTTGATCCACGCCTCGGGACGACCGGAGACGCGGACGGAGATGCCGGCGCGCTCGAGATAGTCGCCGGGACCGACGAGGATGGTGTCGCCGGGTTGCACGACCGCGAGCGCGGCGGGAATCGTCGCGAAGGGCTTCGCGGGAGAGCCGTTGCCGCCGGCGGGCGCGCCCGCGCGGACGTGCAGGTGACGGCCGCTGGCCGGAGAGGGATCGGCGACCGCGGCGAGTTCCTGCCGCGCGGCGGCGATGCGGGTGAACTCCCGCTGCACGGCCTCGGGTGCCCACGGGTCGGCCTGACGCCGCGTGCGCGGGAGGCTGGCGGGCAGGACGGTGGCCGGGAAACGCCAGATCTGGAGATCGGTGAGCTCGACGATTTGCGCCGGATAGCCGAACGCGATGGTGAGCTGCCCCTGGTGCGGGCCCAGGTCGCTGCGCGAGACAAACGGCACGTCGATGCGCTGCCATTCGCCGGCGAGCCCGATTTCGCCGCTGAACGAGCGCTCGTTGGGCGGGACGGTCTGGCTGAAGGAGACGCGGACTTTGGTGGCGCCCGTTGCGCGGTCCGGCTGCACGGAGCGCGCGGCGAAACGCAGCAGGAGCGTGTCGCCCCGCCGCACGGCCGCCTGCTGGGCGAGGCGCAACTGCAGACTGTAGAGAAACTCGGGCTGGCGCGTGGTCACGAGCTTCAGGCCGTCGCCTTCGGGCACGATGTCGCCGAAATCGCCCGCGGGCTTGCGCCAGTTGCGCACGATTTCTCCGCGCCAGTCGGCCGCACTGATCAACTCGCCGCCCGGTGGCAGGGGCGCCGCGGCAGGCGAGAGAGGTGATTGTGCGCGGAGGGAAAACGCAGCGAGCATTCCCGCGAGAGCAAGGAGCCTAAAATTCAGCAGCGGCGGTTTCATTTCGAGCAAGTGCGGAGCACTTCATGGCAACGTGAGCGGACGGTCGCCCGACGGGTGACGCGGCGGCACCGTTGGCGACCCTGTGGCCACCCGCATGACCACCGCGCGCAGGCCCGGCGGGATGGTCATGGCGTCAGGGAGATTCATAGACTTCGACCAGTGCCTCGCCCGTGCGCGCGCCGGTGACGTGGATCGTATAGGCGCCGGGTGCGAGCGTGGCGAGTGCGGCGGCGTCGCGGCTGCCGCCCGGGTAGGCAAAGGCGCCGACGCGCGTGCGCACGGCTTCGAGCTGGGAGGGAAACGCAAAACGCTCCCAATCGTCGTTGGTGAGCAGCGGGCGGCGCGAGGCATCGAAGATCTCCAGGCGCGGGTCGTCGAGGAGGCCGCTCACTCCGAACGCGCCGAGCGCGGGGCCGGCGCCCCGAACCAGGAACGGCCGATCGCCCGTGCCCGCGACCACGAGTCCCACGATCAAGGCGGCCCCGGCGGGCCCGGCCCGGCCGCGGACGGAGACATTGCCGAGGCGCGCGGTAGACGTGACGAAGGCAGTGTCGGCGTCGTAGATCTCGAGGAGAACCGTGCCGGCGCCGGTGCCGGAAACGTGGACGCTGTAGGAATCGCCCGCGTCGAGCGTGACGAGCGCGGCGGCATCCTTGCTGCCGGCGGGCAGCGGGAACGCACCGAGGCGGGCGAAGGCATCGCCGAGGGCGGCGGGATCCCAGTCCTCGTTGGCGGTGATCTCGCTGGCGCCGCGAAACACCCGAAAGCGCGGATCGGGCAGCACGCCCGACACCCCGAGCGCGGCGAGCCCGGGCCCGACGGCGCGGATGAGCACCGGCTTGCGGCCGGTGCCGCCGAGATGAAATCCGGGGATGAGGAGATCGCCGCTGGCGAGCTCCGTGCGGCAGGAGAGATTCACCGCCCGGGAGGCGGATGCATCGAGCGCGACCGAGGCGGCGGTGGAGAGCGTGGAAGCGAGGGGATTCCCGGCGCGCACGGTGTAGATGCCGGCGTCGGCGGTCGACGAGGACGAGCGATAGAGCGAACTCGTCGTTTCCCCCGCGAGCGCGACGCCGTCACGGAACCACTGGTAGGTCGTGGCGCCGGTCGCCGCCGATTGCAGGAAAAACGCCGCACCGGGGAGGATCACGCGGCTGGCGGGCTGGGTCGCGAAAACCGGCGCGGCGTTGAGGGGCGTGAGTTCGAGGCGGTGCGTCCCGGCGGGGACGGTTACGCGCGAAAAACCCTCGCCGGATGAGAGCGGGGAGGTGGCCTGACCATCGAGGCGCACCTCGAACAGACCCGGGTGATGAAACGTGATCGTGGTTCCGGGCGAGGTGATCGCGCCGACGTTGCCCTTCAGGTGAAGCGTGACGTCGGCCTCGGCGACGAAGCCGCGCGAGAAACCGGACGGCGCGTCCTTGAAGGAACGGCCCTGGGCGACGAAGTAGAACGCGAGGTTGGATCCACCGGCGGCGGGCGCGGCGAGCTTGCGGTAAACGGCAAACTTCCCGCGCACGACCGCGCCCGTGACGTCGGCGGTGGGCGAGGCGATGAGCCGCTCGGCGAGTCCGTCGGACTCGAAGGTGAAATCGCGCACGCCTTCCGCGAAGGTGAAACACGCCGCGCGCGATGTCGTCGCGCCGGCGTTGGCGACGACGGGCGGCGCGACAATGCGCTCCATGGCGGGTTTGGCCTGGGTGCTCTTGCGCGGGAAGAAGACGCTGAGGACGTTGCGGCGGCGGGTGGCGGGCTCGAGGGCGTAGGTGAGAAAAACGTAGCGGCCCACGAACGTGCGGAAGGGCTGGTTGCCGCTGATGTCCTCGCCGAAGAGGCCGTTGTAATGCTGCTGGCGCGTGGGCGCGGTGGGCAGGTAGAGCGAGAGCTGGAGCTGGTCGGTGCGGTTGACGGTCTGCTTGATGCGGAACTCGTATTCCTGATCGCTGGAGTGGTCGGCGTTGGCGCTGATCGTGTCGGAGTGCGGATGCCACGCGAGGTGGGCATTGGTCGTGGTGGAGAGGCCGGC
>CAZENI010000134.1:0-17141 GCA_964513055.1 uncultured Opitutus sp. | reverse complement strand
CGTAGGGCTGGAGCAAGAGGCCCGTGTAGAGGACGACGTCCTCGAGGTCCGTCCCGCCCAGGGCCGCTTCTTCCGCCCCGACGAAGGCGAGCACCCCGGCCTCGCGCCCGTCGTCGTGATCTCGCACGACTTCTGGCAGGGCTACTTCAAGGGCGCCGCCGATCCCCTCGGCCGCACCCTCAAGCTCAACGGCGCCACGTTCACCGTCATCGGCGTCACGCCCCCGCGCTTCCGCGGGGGCATGAACTCGCTCGGATTCGATCTTTGGATACCCGCGACCATGGCGACCGCGCTGCAGCCCTCGACACAGGAGCTCACCGATCGGAGCTGGCGCCCCTATGTCATGCTCGGGCGCCTGAAGCAAGGCGCCTCACCCGCGCAGGCGCAGGGCGAACTCGCCGCCGCCGCGCGCCAGATGATCGCCTCGTATCCCGGCACCAACAAGGGCCTCGGCTACCACCTCCTGCCGCTCTGGCGTTCACCGCGCGGCGGTGAGATTGTCGTCGTCGGCCTCGTGACGCTCCAGGTCTTCGCCACGCTCATCCTCATCATCGTCTGCGCCAACACCGCCAACCTCCTCCTCGCCCGGGCCAGCGCCCGCCAGAAGGAGATCGGCATCAAGCTCGCCCTCGGCGCCGGCCCGGGCCGCATCCTCCGGCAGTTGCTCGTCGAGAGCGTCACGCTCGCCCTCCTCGGCGCCGGCGCCGGCCTCTTCATCGCGCTCTGGGGCAACGAAGCCATGCGCCAGATGCCGCTCCCCGGCGGGCTGCCCGTGCGCATCGATCCGCAGCTCGATCCCGCGAGCCTCCTCTTCGCCATCGCCCTCGGCACGGGCTGCGGCATCGCCTTCGGCCTCGCCCCCGCCCTGCAGCTCGCCCGCGGCGATGTCCAGCAGGCCCTGCGCGGCGGCCGCGGCGCGCTCGGTGGCCGTAGCCGGATTCGCGATACACTCGTCGGCCTGCAGGTCGGCGTCTCGCTCGTCGTGCTCGTCCTCGCCGGCCTCCACCTGAAGAGTTTCCGCAATTCTCTCCACGCCGCGCCCGGCTTCGACCAGCACCGCGTGCTGCTCGCCGGTCTCGATCTCGGCGGCCGCGGCTACACCCGCGACACCGGCCGCGTCTTCCTCGACCAGCTCATCCAAAAACTGGAAACGACACCCGGCATCGAACGCGTCTCCTACGCCAGCCAGGCTCCGCTCGACCTGCGCGGCATGGCCACCGGCGTGATTGCCGTCGAGGGCCAGCCCTTCGATGCGGAGCGGAAGATCCTCTACTACAGCGCGAGCCCTGGCTACGCCGCCACCATGGGCGTGCCGCTCGTCGCCGGCCGCGACCTCTCGCCACTCTCCCGCCCGGAGCTTCCGCTCGATGCCCTGATCAACGAGGAGATGGCCCGCCGCTACTGGCCGGGCGCCTCGCCCGTCGGTCGCCGCTTCGAGATCGGCGGCACGTTCTACGAAATCGCCGGCGTCGTCCGGAACATCAAATACGTGGCCCTCAACGAACCGCCCCGCGCCGCCGCCTGGCTCACCGCGCGCGCCCAGACGTTTTCCACGCCCACGCTTCACGTCCGCGCGCAGCAGGGCGACCCCCGCGCACTCCTCACGCCAGTCCGCGCCGCCGTCCGCAGCCTCGATGCTGAGCTGCCGATCCTCGACCCCCGCTCGCTCGCCCAGCACCTCGAGAACAACCTCTTCATGCAGCGCGTGCCCGCGCAGATGCTCAGTGTCCTCGGCCCGCTCGCCCTCGCACTCCCCGCCATCGGCCTTTACGCCGTCCTCGCCTATTCGCTCGCGCAGCGCACCCAGGAAATCGGCGTCCGCCTCACGCTCGGCGCCACGCCCGCCGGCGTCGTGCGCCACATGATGTGGCAGCACCTCCGCATCGTGCTCATCGCGATCGCCGTCGGCTGGTGCCTTGCCCTTTATCTGGGCTGGTTTCTGCGCGCCCAATTCGTCGGCGTCCCGCTCGGCGACCTCACGGTCTACGCCGGCGCTCCCGCGCTGCTGCTCCTGGTCGCCACCGTAGCCTGCTGGCTGCCGGCGCGGAAAGCGGCGGAGGTGGATCCGATGAACGCGCTGCGATCTGAATGAGCGGATTGCCGATTTCCGACTGGCGATTGCCGATTTTATGAACCAGCAGGAACTCAAGGCGCGCACGAAGCAATTCGCGCTGCGGATAATGAAGCTCGTCGACGCGTTGCCGCGGACGCGGAGCGGCAATGCGATTGGCAATCAGCTCGTGCGCAGCGGCACCAGCGTCGGTTCAAACTACCGTGCCACCTGCCGCTCCCGCTCGCGAGCTGAGTTCATCGCCAAGATCGGCGTCGTGGAAGAGGAAGCGGATGAGAGCGCATTTTGGATGGAACTCATCATCGACGGTGGCCTGCTACCCGCACCCAAAGTCTCCTCTCTCCTGCAGGAGGCCAGCGAACTTACTGCGATCATGGCCGCCTCGCGCATCTCCGCCGCAAAGCGGCGCGGATCCCCAATCGGCAATCGCCAATCGGAAATCGGCAATCACCTCCATGCACACTCTCCGCCACGCCCTCCGCACCCTCCGCCGCACCCCCACCCTCACCCTCACCATCCTCCTCTCCGTCGCCGCGGGCATCGGCGTCAACACCGCGATCTTCAGTTTCCTCGGCGCCACCGTCTACCGTCCACTTCCCGGCGTCTCCGCCGATGTCCTCACGATCCAGATCAGCCAGCGCCAACGCCTCTCCGGCGCCTCCTGGCTCGAATACCGCGACGTCCGCGAACGCCTCGCCCCGCTCGCCGACGTCACCGCGCAGAGCGTCCGTTCCCTCTACACCGAGAGCGGCCCGCGCACCGAGCGCGTCTGGGCCCAGTTCGTCTCCGGCAATTTCTTCTCCACCTTCGGCGTCTCGCCCGCGCTCGGGCGCTTCTACCGTCCCGAGGAAGCCAATACGCCCGGCGACGCCCCCGTCGTCGTCATCTCGCACGGTCTGTGGCAGAGCCGCTACCAGGGCTCGCGCGACGTCCTCGGCCAGACGCTCCGCCTCAACAACATCCCGCTCACCATCATCGGTGTCGCCCCCTCCGTGTTTCAGGGCGGCGTGATGGCGCTCACCTTCGACGTCTGGGTGCCCCTGACGATGAACGCCCGCCTCACCTCCAGCCCCGAGCAGTTCGCGAGCCGCGATTTTCGCACCTACCAGCTCGATACCGTCCTCAAGCCCGGCGTCACCGCCGCGCAGGTCGAACGCGAGCTCGAGCTCACGCGCCGCGCGCTCGCCGCCGATTTCCCCGACGCCAGCAAGGAAATCGCCTACAGCCTCCGCCCGCTCTGGCGCGGCACGCGCTCCGGCGAGATCCTCGTCCCCGTCTACGCCATCCTGCAGATCTTTGCCGCGCTGATCCTCGTCGTCGTCGGCATCAACACCGCCAACCTCCTCCTCGCCCGCGCCACCGTCCGCCGCCGCGAGATCGGCATCCGCCTCGCCATCGGCGCCGGCCCCGGCCGCATCGTCCGCCAGCTCCTCACCGAGTCTGTCCTCCTCGCGCTCGCCGGCACCGCCCTCGGTATCGTCGGCGCGTGCTGGGGCGTCGACGCCATCCACTACCTGAAGATGCCCACCAGCGTCCCGGTGAAGATCGTCCCGATCTTCGACGGCCACGCGCTCCTGTTCGCCATCGGTCTCGGTGTCACCTGCGGCGTCCTTTTCGGCCTCGCGCCCGCGCTGCAGCTCGCCCGCCTCGACGTGCTGCCGTCGCTCCGCGGCGGCGCCGGCGCGCTCGGCGGCCGCCACCGTTTCCGCGATTTCCTCGTCGCCGCCGAAGTCGCGGTCGCGCTCGTCGTCCTCATCCTTGCCGGACTTTTCTATCGCAGCTTTCACAACGCCCAGTCCGCGCCCTCCGGCTACGACGCCGACCGCGTGCTGCTCGCCTCCGTCGACCTTCTCGGCCGCGGCTACAACAACGACCGCCGCCTCGCCTTCGCCCGCGACGCCCACGCGCGCGTCCTCGCCCTCCCCGGCGTCGAGTCCGCCGCGATCGCCTTTCTCCCGCCGCTCGAGATGCACGGCCTGCCCAAGGCTACGCTCAAACCCGACGGCGTGAAGCTCGAGTCCGACGCCGCCGCGCGCACGATCTGGACCACGACCACGCCCGGCTACTTCGCCACCATGGGCATTCCCCTCGTCGCTGGCACCGACGTCGCGCCGCTCGATCAACGCCAGCGCCCGCTCGACGCCGTGATCAACGAGACCGCCGCGCGCACGTTCTGGCCGGGCACATCACCTCTCGGCCGCACGTTCACCGTGATGGAGAAGACCTACGAAATCGTCGGCATCGCGAAGGACACCAAATACGAATCCCTCGGCGAAGCCCCGCACCCCGCCGTGTTTCTCACGCTGCGCATGGGCGCGATGGCCGTGCCGAATTTCTACGTGCGCACCCGCAGCGGCGATCCGCTCGCGCTGCTGCCGGCCGTCCGCACCGCCGTCCGCGAACTCGATCCCGACCTCGCGCTCTACGAAGGCCGCACGCTCGCCCAGCACATCGACAACAACCTCGCCTTCCAGCGCGTCACCGCGAATTTCCTGTCCGCGCTCGCCCCCATCGCGCTCATCCTCGCCGCCATCGGCCTCTACGCCGTCCTCGCCTACGCCGTCGCCCAGCGCACCGCGGAAATCGGCGTCCGCCTCACGCTCGGGGCGACACCCCGCGGCGTCGTCTTCGAAATCGTGCGCCAGGGCCTGAAGGTCGTCGCCCTCGGCGCCGCCTTCGGCTGGCTCGTCGCGCTCACGCTCGGCTGGTATCTCCGCTCCAGACTCGTCGGCGTCCCCTTCGCCGACCCGGCGATCTACGCCGGCATCCCCGCCGTGCTCATGATCGTCGCCGCCTTCGCCTGCTGGCTCCCCGCCCGCAAAGCCGCCGAGGTCGATCCGATCCGCGCGTTGCGGACGGAGTGAGGACATTGCCGATTTCCGATTCCCGACTGCCGATTTAAAAAACCACTGACCGCCCACCGCCGCATCCCCTCGGCAATCGCCAATCGGAAATCGGCAATTCCCCCCATGCCCCTCCTCCGCCACGGCCTCACCTCCCTCCGCCGCTCGCCCACGCTCGCGCTGACGATCGTCGTCACGCTCGGCATCGCGCTCGCCGCCGCCGTCGTCGTCTTCACCTTCCTCCACAGCTTTCTGCTCCGCCCGCTGCCCTACGGCGACGCCTCGCGCCTCGTCGTCATCTACGAGCACTCGCTCAAGGGCGGCCGCGAGAACTTCTCGCGCGTCACCTACGGCAACCACGCCGCCATCGTCGAGCGCGCCACGTCGTTCGCCCGCACCGGGCTTTTCCGCAACGAAGCCGCCACCTTCCACGGCGGCGACTCCACCGAGACCGCGTTCATCCAGCGCGTCACCGGCCACATCTTCCCGCTGATGGGCGCGCGCGCCGCGTTCGGCTCCGTCATCACCCCCGCCAACCTCGAGATCGGCGGCGTGCGCACCATCGTCCTCGCCGACGCCCTGTGGCGCCGCCGCTTCGGCGCCGATCCCGCCCTCGTCGGCCGCACCATTCGCCTCGATCAAACGCCCTTCCACGTCGTCGGCATCCTGCCCGCCGATTTCGTCGTGCCCACCGGCGACAACGACCCGCAGGCCTGGGCCGCCCTTCTCCCGGGCGACATCAACCCCAACGAGCGCACGCAACGCCGCCACCAGGTCTGGGCCGAGCTCGCGCCCGGCAAGACCCTCGCGCACGCCGAGGCCGAGCTCGCCACCATCGCCGCCACCCTCCGCACGGAGTTCGTGCGGGAGAACGCCGACCGCGGCCTCTTCCCGCGCTCGCTCCGCGACGACCTCCTCGGCGGCTTCGGCCGGCAACTCTTCCTGCTGCAGGGCGCCGTCCTCCTCGTCCTCGCCGTCGCCTGCTTCAACTGCCTCTGCCTCCTCATCGCGCGCGCGATACAGCGCCGCCGCGAATTCGCCCTGCGCCTCGCTCTCGGCGCCTCGCGCCGCCACCTCCTCGCGCAGCTCTTCGCCGAGTCGCTCTGGCTCTCGCTCCCCGCCGCCGCGCTCGCGCTCGGCCTCGCCGCGTTCGCGCTGCCCCACGGCGCCGCGCTCCTGCCCACGAGTTCGGTCGTCACCCTGCAATCGCTGCCCGCGCCGCAGCTCGACCTCACCGTCGCCGCCGCCGTCGTCGTCTGCGCCCTCGTCGTCGCGCTCGCGTTCAGCGCCGTGCCGCTCCTGCAGACGCGCCGGCTCAATCTCGAGACCACGCTCCGTGAAGGCGGCCGCTCCGCCGGCTCGCCCGGCGGCACCCGCGCCGCGCGCTGCCTCGCCGCCGGCCAGATTGCCGTCGCCCTCGCCCTCCTGATCTCCGCCGCCCTGCTCGTTCGCAGCCAGCGCGCCCGGCAGGAGATCGACGTCGGCCTGCCCGTCGCCGAACTCGACCAGTTCCGCCTCGGCCTCCGCGGCAACGCCTACCTCACCAACCCCGCGCTCCGCACGCAGTTCTTCGAACGCCTCCGCGACCAGCTCCGCACGCTCCCCGGCGTGCGCGCGGTCGGCGTCGCCAGCTTCCTCTTCTCCCAGCCGCCCGGCGGCTACCAGGCGTTCGTGCAGGAAGGCGACGGCCTCCAGATCGCGGATACGCCCAAGCGCGCGCTCCCGTGCTACGTCCTGCCGGACACCTTCTCCGCCCTCGGCCTCCGCCTCGTCGAGGGCCGCCTCCTCGCCGACACCGACACCCCGGGCCGCCCCAACGCCACCGTCGTCAGCGCCTCGCTCGCCGCCAAATACTGGCCGGGCCGGTCCGCCCTCGGCCAGCGCGTGCAGATCCAGACCGTGCTCAACCAGGAGTGGTTCGAGGTGGTGGGCGTCGTCGCCGACGTCCTCGGCACCGGCAACCAGCCGCGCGTCGTCGACACCTTCTATCTCTCCCTCGCGCAGGGCCAGCCGCCCGGCCTCGGCATGGGCTTCATCATCCGCCACACCGGCGTCGCGCCCGACCGCCGCGCCTACGACCGCGCCCTCGCGCAACTCGATCCCAACCTGCAGCTCTTCGCGCATCTCGCGCCGCGCCAGATCTACGCCGACAGCGCGTGGCAGTCGCGCTTCGTCACCCAGCTCGTCGCCGGCTTCGCCCTCCTCGCCGTCGCGCTCGCACTCGCCGGCATCTACGCCGTGAACGCGTTCTTCGTCGCCCGACGCCTCCACGAATTCGGCATCCGCGCCGCGCTCGGCGCCACGCACGGTAATCTGCTCCGCCTCGTCCTCCGCGACAGCCTGCGCCTCACCGCCCTCGGGCTCGGCACCGGCGTGCTGTTCGCCCTCGCCGCCAGCCGCGGCGTCGCGACCCTCCTCTACGCCGTCCCTGCGCTCGACCTCGGCACCTATCTCGGCGCCGCGCTGCTGATGACCGTCGCCTGCGTTGCCGCCACGCTTCTCCCCGCGCGCCGCGCCGCGAAAGCCGACCCGCTGACCGCGCTGCGCGCGGAATAGCCGAAGCCCGCGGCGTTATACGCCCGCGGCGTGTTTCCATTCCGGCAGTTCCGGAATGACAGCGCCCGCCGCGACACCTATCCCGTGTCGTCCCGACAATCCATGCGCACGCTCACGGCTCCGCTTCCTCCCGCTCCTCGCGACAAACGCGCTTTTGGCAAAGCCGTCGGCGACGAACTCCTCAGGCGCCACGGCAGGAGACGCAGCTACAACCTCGCCAACATCGCCGAAGTCATCGACTCCCTCGATCTCCCGGTTGATTTCGCCCGCTGGGCCTACGCGGCCTTCGCTTCGCCGGAAGACGTCAAGGCCTACCAGGCGTTCACCGGCGAGACCTACGATTTCGCCGCGATGAAGTCCGCGATGTTCTCCGCGATGACCGAGGGCGCCTCCGATTCGTGGTTCGACTTCGACATGTCCTGGCTCGAGTGGCCCGACTTCGACTTCTCGTCCCTCTTCTCCGGCTTCGACCTTTAGCGCGGGAATCGGCGGCTGATCCGGGAGGCTCGCCGCGAGCACAATGCTTGAGCCGCCGCGACGGTTTGCTCAACGTCCCGCGGCATGGACGCCCACCCCACGCCGCCTCCGTTGTCACCTGCACCCGCGTCCGCCCCGAAGAAGTCGCTCGGCGCGCGCCTGTCGGCCATCGTCCTGCGCGCCGCGGTGGGCTTCGGCGTCCTCCTCGTGATCGGCTACTGCGCCAGCGATCGCAAAGACTACCCGGGCAAAGCCGAGTTCGAGGTCGCGGACCAGTTGATCGCCAACAAGTCCACCGGCACCACGCACGGCAACACCCCGGAGGCCAAGGCCGTCGCGATGCGTTTTTCCGCCCAAATCAAGCCGCTGCAGGCCGCCCTGTTCACCGGCGGCAGCGGCAACTCCCTCGCTTCCGGCGGCGAGTTTCTCACCTACTGCCGGCACAATCCGGATTCCGTCGTCTTCATGGTCCACGTCCCGGAGCTGCGAAATTACAAGGTCGCCAAGACCCGCGAGAGTCTCGGCCAGTTGGCCTGGGTGGTGGCCAACGCCTCCGCCAAGGAACTGAAATTCGCCGACCCCACTCCGACCATCATCGTCGGCCTGCGCGGCTTCGCCTCCTACGGCCCCATCTGGTCGGGCAAGCTCGGCGGCGAACCCGAACTGAAGACCGACGATCTCGACGAGAAGCGGCGCCTCTATCCGCACTTCGTTGCGGCCGGCGCCAGGTAACCCGCCCGACACAGTCAGTCGAAAGCACGTAACCATTCGCGAGGCCCTCGGTTCTTTCCCGTCCGCGCTCCGCGGCCCGTGTTTCACGCCTCCATGAAATTCGCCCTCCGCCAGCTCGCGAAGTCTCCCGGCTTCGCCGCGGTCGCCATCCTCTCGCTTGCACTCGGCATCGGCGCGAACACCGCTGTATTCAGCGTGATGAACGCCGTGCTCCTCGCCACTTTGCCGGTGAAGAATCCGTCGGAGCTCGTCGTCTTCAACTGGCTCGCCGAGGAAAACGTCGGCCCGCCGTCCTCCAGCGGCTGGCGTCAGCAGGAGCCGGGCTCGAAGAAAAGCACCAGCACGTCGTTCTCGTTTCCCGCCTATGAAGCCATGCGCGCGAATCCCGGCGCGCTCAGCGAGGTGTTCGCGTTCGCGCCACAGGGCGGACTCAACGTCATCGTCGATGGCGCCGCGGAGATCGTCCAAGGCGGCCAGGTGGTTTCCGGCACCTATCACCGCGGACTCGGCGTCCCGGCCGCGGCCGGCCGGCTCATCACGCCTGAAGACGATCAGCCTTCCGCCCCGCCCGTTGTGGTGATCTCGTATCGCTTTTGGCAGCGTCGCTTCGGCGGCGACCCCGCGGCGATCGGCAAAGCGATCACGGTGAATGGCGTGCCCGTGACGATCATCGGCGTCACCGCGCGCGACTTCAACGGCACCCAGCAAGTCGGCGAGGTGACCGACATCACGCTGCCGCTCGCGCACGACAAGGCGATCTCGCGCGCGCCGTGGGACACCCGCGCACCCGGCAACTGGTGGCTTCGCATCATGGGCCGGATGAAACCCGGCGCGACGCTCGAGCAAACACGCGCGAGTCTCGAGGGCGTGTTTCAGGGCAGCGCCCGCGGCCACGTGCGCCTGAGCACGTTGCCCGGCGTCCCCGCCGTCGATCCGGCCAATGTCCCCGTGCCGCAACTCCGCGCCGTCCCCGGCGGACAGGGACTCTACGAGGCGCGACG
This sequence comes from uncultured Opitutus sp., assembly GCA_964513055.1. Taxonomy (GTDB): domain Bacteria; phylum Verrucomicrobiota; class Verrucomicrobiia; order Opitutales; family Opitutaceae; genus ER46. Next base: position 7,461 of record CAZENI010000134.1, on the reverse strand, counting down.
CGGCTACGAAAAATCCCTCCGCCTCCTGATGGGCTTGGTCGGGCTCGTGCTGCTCGTCGCGTGCGCGAATGTCGCCAATCTCCTGCTCGCCCGCGGCGCCGCCCGCCGCCGCGAGATCGCCGTGCGGCTCGCGCTCGGCGCCAGTCGCGCGCGGCTCGTGCGGCAGCTCCTCGCCGAAAGCGTGCTGCTCGCGGCGCTCGGCGCCGCCGGCGGCCTTGCGTTTGCGTGGTGGGGCGCGCAGGCACTCGTCGCGATGCAGCCCTTTGGTTCGAGCCCGCTGCAACTCGACACCTCGCTCGACTGGCGCGTGCTCGGCTTCGCCTCGGCCGCAGCGCTCGCGACCGGCGTGATCTTCGGGCTCGCGCCCGCGTTGCGCGCGACGAAGTTGAATCTCACGAGCGAATTTCAGGGCGGCGTCCGCTCGCTGGGCGCCGGCTCCCGCTCCGCGCTCGCGAAGTCGCTCATGGTGATCCAGGTCGCGCTCTCGCTCGTGCTGCTCGTCGGCGCGGGGCTCTTCATCCGCACGCTCCAGAATCTGCAGAACGTCGATATCGGCTTCAACCGCGAGCAGTTGCTCCTCTTCAACCTCAACGCCGCCGCCAACGGCGCCTCCGCCCCGCAGGCGCTCGCCCTCTACGAGCGGATTCGCGAACGCGTGGCCGCGCTCCCCGGCGTGCAGCGCGCGTCGTTCAGCCGGATCACGCCGCTCGCGCAGTCGAACTGGACCTCGAGCGTCCATGTGCCCGGCTACGTGCAAACGACGCTCAAGGAGAGCGGCGTGCAGATGAACGGCCTCGGCCGCGACTACCTCGCCACCCTCGAGCTGCCGCTGCTGCGCGGACGCGATTTCACGCCGCGCGACAACGACACCGCCGCGCCGAAAGTGGCCGTCGTCAACCAGGCGTTCGCCAGGAAATATTTCGGCCAGGAAGACGTCATCGGCCGGCGCGTCGGCACGGGCCGCGCCACCAACGCCCCCGACATCGAAATCGTCGGACTGATCCGCGATGCGCAATACTCCGACGTGCGCACCGCGGTGCGCCCGCAGATGTTCATCCCCTACGCCCAGCTCGATGGGAACAATGCGGGCAACGCCGCTTACGTCGTGCGCTTCACCGGCGGCGAGGCCGCGATCACCAATGCCGTCCGCTCTGTCGTCCGCGAGATCGACGCCAACCTCCCGCTCATCCGCGTCAGCACCCAGGTCGCCCAGATCGATCGCCTGTTCACGCAGGAGCGGCTCTTCGCGAATTTGTGCACGGTGTTTGGCGCGCTCGCGCTCCTGCTCGCCGCCGTCGGGCTTTACGGCCTGATGTCCTACGCCGTGCTCCGCCGCACCGGCGAGATCGGCCTGCGCATGGCGCTCGGTGCGCTGCCCGCCCACGTCCTGAGGATGATCCTGCGTGAATCCCTCGGGCTCGTCGTGCTCGGCGTGGTGCTCGGTCTCGCGGGCGCCGCCGCGGCGGGTCGGCTCATCACCACCATGCTCTTCGGCCTTTCGCCCACCGATCCGTTCACCTTCGTCGCCGCCGCTCTGCTGCTCGTGGCCGTGGCACTCGTCGCCTGCCTGCTCCCCGCCCGCCGCGCCGCAAAGGTCGATCCCATGACCGCGCTGCGGACGGAGTAACGAGAGGTCCGGGAAGAAGCGCGAAGGTCTCGATCCCTCATCCGCCGCGCACTCCCGCCGTCACCGTCCCCTTCGGACTTCGGCCTTCCCCTAGCGCGCCGCCACGAACGGCTCGATCGCCCGGAAACGCTCCCGCGCGCACGCCGCGTCGCGCGTCGTCGTATCCGAAAATACATACACTGCGTAGCCGCCGAAGCCGCCGCCGCAGTATTTCCAGGCCAGCGCCCCGGGCACCGCGACCGCCGCCGCCGGATCGCCCGGCAGCGGCTCCATGCCTTCCGCCCGCTGCACCGCATAGGATTGCCGCACCGCGTCCGCGAGCTTGGCGAGATCGCTGCCCCACACCGCCTCGCGCGCCGTCGCGCCCGCCCGCACGATCGCCTCGTAGTCGCGCTTCCCCTCGACGATCGCCGGCGTGTCGTGCTCGAGCCCCGTCCAGTGGAGCGCCAGCCGCCCGCGCAGGAAATCCCCGCTTGTCTTTACCTCGAGCTCCGGCCGCGGCCCGCTGCGCCAAACGCACAGCCCCGTCTCCGCGATCACCGCGGGGTCCTGCCAGCCCACGCCCAGGTCGAGTTCGAAACGGATCCCGTCCTTGCCGTTGAGCAGCGCCCAGGCGCCCGATCCACCGAGGCCGGCGTTGCGCTCATAGGGCCACTCCCGGAGCGACACCGTCGGCGAGATCGCGCAGTTCACGATGAACGCGCCCTCGCGCGCCAGCCGCGGCACGTCCAGCCACCCGCCGCCAAAGTCCACCCGCAGCGGCGCGACTTCCGGCGCCCGGATGAAGCGCACGATCTGCGTCGTCGAGATCGGCGGAAATTGCGGCGGCGTCTTCGGCATCACCACATAGCGCGCGCCCGCTTCCGCACACAGCGCCCGCTTCAGCGGCCCGTATTTGTCGTCCTCCGTCACCGCCAGGATGTCCGGCCGCAGCCGCTGGAAGTGCGCCTTGAAATCCAGCCCCTCGTCGTGCCCCTCGCCGATCACGACCTCGTCCACCATCTCCAGCGCGGCGATCAGCGCCCGCTTGTGTTCGTCCGGCAGGGAACTGCGCCGCTGCTTGTGCAGCCACAGCACGTCGTTCGACGCAAAGCACACCGTCAGGTGATCGCCCAGCGCCCGCGCTTCGCGAAAAAACTGCACGTGGCCCGCATGGAGGATGTCGTAGCAGCCGGAGACGAAAACGCGGATCATTCGAAGGGAAAGGCGCCACCCTCGCGCGCGCCGCCCTCGCCCGTCAACCGGCGATTTGCGCGGCCGCTACCCGTCGGCGCGCTTGTCACCGCCGTTCCCCCTTCGGCAGAATCCAGCCGACGCCCTCCCCGATGTCTCCGCTTCTCCGCCGCCGCCCCGCCTCGGTCCTTGCCGTCGTCGCCGCCCTCGTCGTCGCCATGGCCGCTCCGGCCGCCACCACCACCGCCCGCCCCAACCTCGTCCTTTTCCTCGCCGACGACCTGGGCATCGCCGATCTCGGCTGCTACGGCGCCAAGGACATCCGCACTCCCGCGATCGACCGCCTCGCGCGCGAAGGCGTGCGCTTCACCAACTTCTACTCCGCCGGCACCGAGTGCTCCCCGACGCGCACCGGCCTCCTCACCGGCCGCTATCCCCAGCGCGTCGGCGGCCTCGAGTGCGCCATCGGCAACGGCAACGTCGGCCGCTACGATGACGCCATCCGCCTCCGCACCACCCACGATCTCGGCCTGCCCGCCGACGGCACCTCCCTCGCCCGCCTGCTCCAGGCCGCCGGCTACGCCACCGCCCTCACCGGCAAATGGCACCTCGGCTACGAGGACAAGTTCCAGCCCGGCCCGCACGGCTTCGACCACGCGTTCTACGGCCTCGGCGGCGGCATGGATTATTTTCACCACACCGAGGAGCCGCCCGTCAGCACCCACGTCCTGCGGCTCAACGGCCGGCCCGTCCGCCGCGACGGCTACTTCACCGACCTCGTCACCGACGAGGCCGTGCGCTTCCTCGCCGCCCCGCGCGCGGAACCGTTCTTCCTCTACGTCCCGTTCACCGCGCCGCACGCGCCGTATCAGGGTCCCGGCGACAAGCTCCCGACCCCGCTGCCCGCCGACTCCCCGCTCTGGAAACAGGCCGGCGCCCCGCCCGCCGTCTACGCCGCCATGATCGAGAGCATGGACGCCGCCGTCGCCCGCATCCTCGCCGAGCTCGAGCGCCGCGACCTCGCGAAGAACACGCTCGTGATCTTCACCAACGACAACGGCGGCACGCGCAGCGCACGCCCCCACGGCCTGCGCGACATCAAGGGCACCACCTTCGAGGGCGGCATCCGCGTGCCCTGCCTCGCCCGCTGGCCCGGTGTGCTGCCCGCGGGCACGACCTCCGCCACTCCCGGCATCACGATGGATCTCACCGCCTCCCTCGTCCGCGCCGCCCGCGGGCCCGTGCCGGCAGGCCACGCCTTCGACGGCATCGATCTCCTCGGCGCGATCGCCGCGCGCACCGAGCCCGCCGCCCGCCCGCTCTTCTGGCGCGGCCGCCGCGGCGAATCGACCTGGGCCGCCGTCCGCGACGGCACCCTCAAATACGTCCGCCGCACCCAGCGCGGCGCCGTCACCGTCGAGGGCCTCTTCGATCTCGCGCCGGATCCCGGCGAACAACACGACCTCCTCGCCACGCGCCCGGCCGACGCCGCGCGCCTCAAGCAGCTCCTCGCCGCCTGGGAAGCCGACGTGAAGCCCGTGCGTTAACCTGCGCTCCACTCCCCGCGGAGCGCCAACGCTCTCCGCCTACGGCTCCTGGATCTTCGACTCCGCCCACAGCGCTGCCAGCATCGGTTCCATCGCGGCGGCCCAAATCTCGTAGCCGCGCTCGCTCGGATGCAATCGGTCCGGCATTATCGCAGGAGAAATCGAACCGTCGACCTCCAGGAAATGCGCGCCTATATCCAGGAAGCGCACCACCCGGCCGTCGTCGCGCCGCCTCAGCGCGTCATTGACCTCCGCCACTTGCGCGCGAATCGGATCGTCTTTCTCCCCGCGCGGAAAGATTCCGAGCAGCAGGAGCTTCGACTGCGGGAGTCGGGCGCGGATCAGATCGATCACGCTCGTTATCCCGGCGATCGCCTCCGCGGTCGTATTGCGGACCTTGCCGCTGCGTTCCAGCCCGATGTTGTTCGTGCCGATCAGCAGGACCACCACCCGCGGCGCGATGCCATCGAGCTCGCCGCGCGGCAGGCGCCACAGCAGGTTCTGTGTCCGGTCCGCGCCGATGCCGAAGTTCACCGCGCGGCGCGCGCCGTAGTATTTCTCCCAGACCGCCCGCCCGGTCTTCCGCCAGTTGTCCGTGATCGAATCGCCGATAAACAACAGGTCGATGCCACCCCGCGCCGCGAGTGCCGCGAACCCCTCATGGCGTTGCGTCCAGTCGGCATTGCGCTGGAGCGGCACGACTGCCGTGTTGCCGGGCGCCGTCGGCACCGCGCAGGCCAGCAATCCCACGAGCACCACCACCCGGCCGCGCATTCTCATTTGAGCCATTCTGCCAGCGGTAAACGCTGGGCGCGGATCTGCTGCACCGCGAGCTCGGCCACCTTCGTCGCCCCGCGTTCGACGAAGTGCGTGTCGTCCTTCGCCCCTTTCGGCCGGTTGGGATAGGCACCCGGTTCGATCCACATGAAGAACTTTTTCGAGGCTTCGGGGCCGGCATCGGTGAGCAGTTTCGCTGTCGCCTGCTGCAGTTCCAGCAGCGGCACGTTCTGATCCTTCGCCACCGCCCGGATCGCATCCGGATAGGCACCGTGCGTGTCCACCAGTTTGCCCGTCTCGTCGAAGCGCCGGCGCACCACCGGTGTCGCCAACAATGGGATACCGCCCCTCGCCCGCGTCTCCGCGACATAGCGGCGCAAAAAATCGCGGAACGTCGTCGCCGGGTCCGTATGCAGGGCGGGAGCATTCTTCTGATCATTGTGCGAGAACTGCACGATTACGAAGTCGCCCGCCCGCAATTCCGCCAGGACGTTTGTCCACAGGCCCTCGTCGACGAAGCTCTTCGAGCTGCGGCCGTTCTTCGCGTGGTTCCGCACCATCGCGGGATCGACGAGGAACTTCCCGAGCGCCATGCCCCAGCCCCACTCTGGAATCGCCGTCCCCTTGTCGGCCATGGTCGAATCACCCACCAGAAAGATCCGCGGTCGCGCCGCCGCCGCGGCATTTGCCGCCAGCGACGTGAGCACTCCGGCGCACAGTGCGAGCAGTGTCCCGCGCCAAAATCGGGAGAAGTTCATGGCACACTCCCTGCTCAATAAGTGCCCTTGAGGCCAGCCGTGAATTGGCCGCCGAACCGCTCCACCTTCCGGATGGCGTTGTAACCCGGCGTGCCGGCGCCGAAGCGGTCGTTGTTCTGCGGCTCATTGGTGACATTGCGTCCGTTGACGAACAACGAGAGATGCTTCGTCACGCGCAGCGCGGCGTTGAGATCCAGGTAGAGCCGCGGCTGGTAGTAGTCGTAGGCGCCCGGCGCAAAGGTCTGCGCCCCCATTCGCTGGCGGCCGCGGTAGTTGAATTTCAGATTCGCCGAGAGGCGGCGGTTCTCGAAGATCACGCCCCAGCTCGCCTGCCGGCGGATGTAGTTGCCGAACTCGCTCAGCCCGTTGTCCGCCAGGTGCGATTGCGAGCCGTTCGCGAACACCGAAAACCCGCGCGCCCAGGCCGGCAGAAATGCGAACGGCAGCGCGCGGCGAAAATCGATCTCGAGGCCTGTGATCCGCGCGGCGCCGACGTTGCGCACCGTGCGGAAATCCCACCCCACATACAGCTCCGCCTCCGGCACCCCATAGGACTCCAGCAGTTCGAGCGTCGCCGGCTGCGTGATTGCTCCGGAGGCGTTGCTGAACTCCTTCAAGTATCCGTTCACGGTGATGAGGCCGACCGGCTCGAAATAATATTCGACCGCCAGATCGGTGGAATTCGTCTGCATCGGCTTGAGCGCCGTGTTGATCGCCGTGACGGACGGAGCCGCCACCGAAGCGTCCGTGATGGTCGTGCCCGGGATGATGGAGGACAACTCCGGCCGGCCGATCGAACGGGCGAAAGCCGCCCGCACCAGCAACTGCGACGTGAGCGCATACGAGGCGTCAAGGCTCGGGTAGGCACCCTGGTAGGATTTCGATACCCGGCTGCCGCGCTCGGTGTATTGCGCCCGCGCGATCGCCACAGGGTCCGTTGATATCCGCACCCGCTGGCCGGCGCTGTTCAATACGAACCGCCCCTGCGCATCGCGCTGCCAGGTCCGATTGGGATCGTTCAACACCCCCTCGCCCCGGTCATCCGTCCGCTCGAAACGGACACCGCCCACCAGCCGCAGCCGGCTGTCGACCAGCCTGACGTCACCCATCAGGTAGGCCGCCGAGATGGTCTCTTCGAGGAATTGGGAGAGGTTCGCCGTGTTGATGATCGGATTCGCCACGTTTGCCGGCGCGAAATACTCCGGATGCGCTCCAAAAAGTGAATACAGCTTGTAGTGGTCGGCGTAAACGCCGCGCGCCAGTCCGCCGTAGGGCGGCGCGACCGCGGAAAACGAGCGGTCGAGGATGTCGTAGAGGCCCGCCGAGTCGTCCGCCGTGCCGGCACGACCGTCGGGACCAACAAAATTGAGCGAACCCGGCCGGTCCTTGCGGATGTCGCGCGATTGCTGCTGCACCTGCACGCCCGCCCGGACCTTCGCGGGTATCGCCCCGCCGAACGACCGCGTCGCATTGAGCCGCGCCGTCTTGATCACATCGACGCCCGGTCCGTCGGGCAGCGACATCACGCTCGTGATGTTATAGTTTCCGATGTCGGTGTAGTCGATGGGCGCCGTTCCGG
>CAZENI010000133.1:0-17154 GCA_964513055.1 uncultured Opitutus sp. | reverse complement strand
CCGCACGGTTACGGTCGCCGGCGGCGGCACCGGCACCTTCACCGCGACCAGCGTCGCTGGCGACATCGTTGACACCGGTTTGGGTGGCGTCCATCCGGGCGGCATCATCGGCAACAACGGCACCGGTGTCGTGACCCTGAGCGCGGCGAGCGGCAACATCATCATCGATGACCCGACCACCGACTTCCCGACCTCGGGTGGCGTGGTGTTCAATGGTAACAACGTTACCATCTCCGTCCTCGGCAGCGGCACCCCGGCGACCAACTTGGTCCTCGGTTCCACCTCCACGGCCTCCGTCGCCACCGGTAACCTCACGGCTACCTCGGCTCTCGGCAGCATCGTCAACGGTGGCAACATCGTGGTCGGCGGCAACGCCTTCTTCCAGACGGGTGCGGGCAACATCACGCTCAATCAGTCGGGCAACCAGTTCGGCACGCTTCGCTTCATCGGCAACCAGGTCAGCATCTCGCAGTCGAATGACATGAAGCTCGCCACCGGTTCCTCCGCGATTGGCGCCGCTCAGTTCGCCTCTGGTGGTAACATCAGCGTGACGAACACCGGTGGCGGTTCGATCGCCTTCGGTAACACGGTCAGCATGGCCGCCACCGGTGGCATCACGCTGCCGAAGCTCATCCAGGCGGTCAACACGCTCACGGTTAACGCCGCGGGCACGAAGGACCTCTCTGCGCTGAGCATCTCGGGTGACTTGGGTGGCCGCACCCCGGTCAATCTGGGAACGGGCACCTACCTGCCCCCGCAGCCTTAATTTGATAGTTGTTGACTGATATTACGCCGCAAAGGGCGACCGCGAAAGCGGTCGCCCTTTTTTTTCTTGGTATTCGAGACCATTCGGCGTCTATCGGGCCGATGGTTTCACTTCCGGCCATTTCATCCGGTCCTGCGGGGACAGACTCCCGGACGGAGTCAGCCATTGAGGTGTCCGCGGTATCCAAAACCTACCGACGGTCTGGCTCGATCCGCTATTGGCTGGCGCGCGGCTTGGGCTTCCCGGCCAACCCTCGTGGCGGTGACGACGAACACGACGCCGTCTGCGCCCTGCAGGATGTTTCCTTCAACGTCTCGCGCGGCGCCGCCTTTGGAGTCATCGGACGAAACGGTGCTGGCAAGAGCACGCTGTTGCAGATCCTTGCCGGAACCCTCCGGCCCACCCGAGGTGAGGCCCGTGTCCACGGGCGGGTAACCGCGCTCCTGGAGCTCGGATCTGGCTTCAACCCGGAGTTTACCGGGCGCGAGAACATCTTCCTGGCGGGGTCCATTCTTGGCATCAGTCGCGGCGAGATGACGGAGCGTTTCGACGAGATTGTGCGCTTTGCCGACATCGGTGAGTTCATCGAACAACCGGTGAAGACCTACTCCACCGGCATGATGATGCGGGTCGCCTTCGCCGTCGCGATCTCCGTCGAGCCCGACGTGTTCATCATCGATGAGGCCCTCAGTGTCGGCGACATTCTCTTCCAGCAGAAGTGCAGCCGCCGTCTGAACGAACTCGTGGCGGCCGGTGTCACGCTGCTGGTTGTGACCCACGATTTGTCCTTCGTGCTCAGCATGTGCCAGCGGGCGCTGTGGCTCGATCAGGGCCGGGTGCGTTATCTGGGCGAAGCTGGCGCGTGTGTCCGCGAATACGTCGCGGCGATGGCGGCGATCTCCGGCAATGTGCCGGCGCCCACGAACGCGCTGAACGAGCTTGGTGATCAGGCTCTGCCGGATGCGCCGGAGCTTTCCCTGGCCGACAAGGAGCGTCTTGGCGATGGAGGCGTGGCCATTGCGCGCGCCTGGTTGCTGCACAGCGACGGTAGCATGGGTTCCGCGTTCCGAACCGGAGACTGGGCTGCGGTCACGCTCCTGCTTGTGGCCAAGCGGGCGGTGCGGGCGGTGAGCGCCGGCTGCGAGATTCGCAACCGCCACGGCCAGGTGCTCTTCGCCACGGGGCTGCGCGTCGCCCAGCGGCTCATCGCCGAGCTTCCGGCGGGCGGTTCGTGCCTCGTCACCATTCGCTTCAAACTCGAGTTGCTCGCCGGCCAATACTCCCTGGATGTCGGCTGCGGAGCGGGCGCCGACGCGGACAATACCTGGGATCGGGTGCTGAACGCCGCCGTCATGGAGGTTTCCAATCCGCCCGACCAGGAGATCATCCACGGACTGGTCCGGCTCCCCTACGAGATTTCCGTGGCCCGCCCACGCGTGCCGGCCTAAATCACTTCGGCAAACGCCTTCCGCAGGAGGGAAAAGAAGATGGCGCCGATGGCACAGACCGCGATCGCGCACAGGCAGACGTAGGCCAGCCGGTCGAATTGCATCGGCTGGTGCCAGAGCACGACCCGACGGGAGAGGTCGATGAGCTGGAAGAGGGGATTGTAACGCAGCACCTCCAGCGCGGGCGGAATCTTGTGCGGCGGAAAGGTGACTGCCGTCGCAAACAGCAGCGCGGTCGACGCGAACGCCGTCACCTGCCCGATGTCGCGCAGAAAGACGCCCACCGCGGCCAGAATCCACGCCACGCCCAGCGACAACAGCAGCAGCGGCACGATGAGCACCGGCAGCCACAACATCTGCAGCGAGAGTCCGGCCGTGCCAAACGCGCTCCCCAGCAGCACGAGACCCAGACTTACCGCGAGGTGAAACGCGGTCGACCCCATGTGCGCCACCGGCAGGGCTTCCAGGGGAAACACGACCTTCTTCACGAAATTGGGATTGGCCGTGATCACGCCCGGGGCCCAGCCCAGCGTCTCGGAGAAGACGTGAAACAGCGCGAGCCCGAGAAACATCGCCAGGGAAAAATCGTAGCGCGTCTCGCCCGGCAGTTCGCCGAACTTCTGTTCGAAGAAGATGCCGAACACGACGTAGTAGAGCGCCAGCATCGACAGGGGATTGATCAGCGCCCAGAAGGCGCCGAGACGGCTCCCGCGGTGCCGCATCTCGATGTTGCGCCGCGTAAACTGCGCGATCAAATCGCGCCGCGTCCACAGTCCGGCGCACATCCGCACAGGTTCGATCAGCAGGGCGTTCGCGAGTTTCGTGGTCATCCGCAGGCTCCGCTCACTCCCGCCTGGGCCGCACCGGCGATCGGGCGCAGCGTCGCGGCCACGGCCGCGGCGTCGATGCTGGTGATGGCGCAGTGCTCGTCGTTGATGCCATGGCTGATCAACCAGCGAGCGCCGTCCCGCGCGGCACCACAAGGGTAAATTACCTCGCCGACCGCCGGGTTCAGCCGCGCGTGCGTCCGACGTTCGCCAAAGGGATTTCCGAGGTCGAGCGGACTCGCCGGCCCGGCCAGCGGCGCGAAGGGCGGCTGCGCCGAGAACGAATACGCCGCGGGCGCGTAGCGATAGCCGCCGGCGCCGTCGTGCACGGAGTGGCAGAACACCCAGAAGCGGCCTTCGCTCGGCACGGGCGGGGCGCCACCGCGCAGGCCGCCGTGACAAACCGGATACCCGTCCGGCGTCCAGTCATGCCGGACCGTCTCCTGGAAGCGCAGGTCTCCATCGCCTTCGAGCGAGAACTCCAGCACGCGGTGCGGTGTGATCGAGTAGAGGCAGAAGAGCCGTCCTTCCGGCGCTCCGCTCGTTCCCACTCCTTCGAAGAACGTCCAGTTCTTCTCGAGTTTCTGGCGCTCGCCCTGCAGCACCAGCTCCCGCGGGTGGCCGATGGGCGCCAGCGTGCCGGCCTCGAGCTCCTGCAGGAACTGGCAGTTGTGCGGCTCGTGCCACCCGGAATTCCAATAAACGAACAGCCGACCGCCGAAGCGATACAGCCGCGGGTCTGCGAGCCACTGCGTCGCGATTTCCGGATACGCCGCGCCTCGTCGGAAACGCACCCGATCCGTCAACGGCTGCGGCGACCCCGCCACCACCCGCCGCGCGGCGTCCAGCCGGCAGATCGCGATGCGCCGGCGACCGTCCGGCCCGACGACCCGATAGGCAAAAATCCAGCCGTCTCCGTCGCGCAGCAGCGCCGGGTTGAACGCGCGGACCGCGCCCTCGGCCGTGAAACTCCGCCACTGCGCCGGCAGCAGTTGCTCTGTGGGCAGCACGATGCACTCCGCCGCGGCGCCGCTCATGGGGCTGCGTAGAACTCGCGCACCGCCGTGCTGACATACTCCACCTGTTCCGCGCTCGTGTGCGGGCCGATGGGCAGGCTCAACACCTCGTCGGCGTAGCGCTCCGCGAGCGGAAACGCCCCGCGCGACCAGCCTGCCGGCGCGTAGGCCTTCGAGAGGTGGGGCGGGATGGGATAGTGGATTTGCGTGCCCACGCCGCGCGCTGCGAGGTGCTTTTGCAGGGCGTCCCGCTGCGCCGTGCGGACCACGAACAAATGCCAGACCGGCTCAGCCCAGGCCGGGACATGCGGGAGCACGAGGTTACCGACGCCACGCAGGGCCACGGCATAGCGGGCGGCCAGCGCCACGCGCCGCGCATTCCACGCGGCCAGGTGCGGGAGCTTCGCGCGCAGGAAGGCCGCCTGCAGCTCGCTCAGGCGCGAATTCAGGCCGATATGGTCGTTGTGGTAGCGGATCTTCGACCCGTAGTTGCGCAGGTGCCGGACGCGATCCGCGAGGGCATCGTCATTCGTGGTCACCGCGCCGGCGTCGGCCATCGCACCCAGATTCTTGCTGGGATAAAAACTCACGCCCGCCGCGTGCCCCAGCGCACCGGACGCCCGCCCGTGGCAGAGTGCCCCGTGCGACTGCGCCGCATCTTCCAGCACGAACAGCCCGTGCCGCTCCGCCACCGCGTTGATGCCCGCCATGTCGGCCGTCTGCCCATACAGGTGGATCGGCAGAACCGCCCGCGTTCGCGGCGTGATCAGCTCCTCGATCCGCGCGGGGTCGAGGTTGTAGGTGAGGGGATCGGGTTCGCAGGGCACCGGTCTGGCGCCGACGTGCGTCACCGCGAGCCAGGTGGCGATATAGCCGTGCGACGGCACGATCACTTCGTCGCCGGGACCGACGCCCCGGGCCATCAGCACCAGTTGCAGTGCTTCCAGGCCGTTCGCCACGCCGACGCAGTGCTTCACCCCGACACTCGTCGCGTATTCGGCTTCAAAGGACTCCAGCTCCTTTCCGAGCAGGAGCCAGCCGGACTCCATCACGCGGTGATACGCGGCATCGAGTTCGGCCCGCAGTTCCTCGTAGGCCGGCTTCAGATCGAGGATCGGAACCTTCATCACAGTGGCCATGCGCAGCGGCTCACACGAACTTCACCTTGCGCGCCGCGAACCACACCATCCGCAGCAGCAACACGCCGTGGCGCCAGCGCTGGATGTTCGTCGTCCCGTAGGTGCGTTCGCGGTAGCGGATCGGCACGTCGGCAATCTTCAAATTCAGCCGCGCCGCTCCGAACAGCAGATCGAAATCCCCGAACGGATCGAAGTCGCCGAAATACGCGCGGTTCGCCGCGATCCGCTCGTAGTGCGCGCGCGTCAGCACCTTGGTGCCGCAGAGCGTGTCCTTCACCGGCTGGCCCAGCAGCCACGTGAAGATCAGTCCAAATGCCTTGTTGGCGCAGAGATTCAGGAACTGCATCGCCTTTTCATCCATCGGGTAGACCAGCCGCACGCCGTTCGCGAACTCGGCCCGGCCCGTCGCCAGCACCTCGTAGAATTTCGGGAGCTCCTCCGGGGGCATCGTCAGATCCGCGTCGAGGATCATCAGCACGTCGCCGGTCGCGACCGCGAAGCCCGCCCGCACCGCGTCGCCCTTGCCCTTGCCGGTCTGCTGGAGGATTTTGATTTTCCGCTGCGGATTTTCCGCCGCCACGCGCTGAATCTCGGCCCAGGTGTTGTCGCGCGAGTGGCCCTCGACGAAAATGATCTCCGTGCCCGCGCCCAGCTCCGGCGTGCGCGCCACGGCCGCGGGGATGTTGCCCGCCTCGTTGCGCGCCGGAATCACGACCGACACGGTGAGCGCCTTCCGCCCCTCCACTTGCTCGCGTCGCGCGACGAAGAACACCGTGAGGCAGAACCACTGGAGGAACGGCGCGAACCACCGGTTGATGAACGTGCCCAGCCCCAGCGCGCGGAAGGGCAGGAGGATGCGCCCGTGCTTGCAGACGGGCGCCCAGCCGGCGAGCCGCAGCAGGTTGAGCACGTCGGACGACGCGAGCCAGCTGTTCTGCGGCTGCGGCGCCTTCCAGCCGAGCGCGCGCGCCACGGACAGCATCGGCCGCCACAGCGTGTTCTGGAAATTCACGATCAGCCGCGTGTCCGGATGCGCGACCGAGTGCAGGCGCTCGAACAGCCGCTGCACGTCCGCCGCGAGATTCAGCGTATCGGAAATGATGATGACATCGAATTTCTCGCGCGACGCCGCCGTCGCAGCGCCGTGTTCCGCCCCGTCGAGATCGAGCAACTCGCCCGCCTGCACGAAGAACCGCGCTTCCGGCACGCGCCGCCGGGCCGCCTCGATCTGGGCCGGCGCGAGATCGATGCCGACCTTGCGCGTCGCGCGAATCTGCGCGAGCAGCTCGCCGGAGCCGCAGCCGATCTCCAGCACGCTGGCGTCCGCGGGAATCAGCAGGTTGTAGTAGTGTGCCAGCAGCCCGCGGTAGGCGCGCGCGCCGGCCTGCGGCTCCGTCGGCGCGGCATCGTAGAACGCGCGGACGCGCTCGAGGTGCTCGCGGGCAAGGGCGGAGATTTCAGACTGCATCAGGTCGGGAAAACGAAAGTGAGCATGAAAGTGAAAGTGAGTGCGAGCCTCCGGAGCGGGGCGCGTTCACTTTCGCGTTCCCTTGCACTCTGGGGTTGCAATCGCCCTCGATTTCCCGCGCTCTGACCCTTCAACTTTTGCGTCCATTCATGGTGTCGTCCGGCCTCACGTTCCAGCGCGTATTCACGCGTGTCGTGTTCGTATTTTTTCTCCTGCCTTGGCCGGCCGCCGCCCGGGCGCAGTCCAGTGTGGTGGCGGGCACGCTCCCCGAGGACTACCTGCCGGCCCTGAAGGAGATCCTCGCGACCGCGCTGCGCCGCTCTCCCGAGACGCTCGCCCGAGAGTTCGATCGCGCGACGCAGGAGGCCCGGATCTACGGCGCCAACGCCGCCCGCCTGCCGCAGTTCGGCGGCAATTTCCGCTACGGCTCCACCGCGACCGCCACGTCGACCAGCACCAGCTCGCAGACGCGCGACAACGGCTTCTTCTACGACTTCGGCCTCAGCCAGAATCTCTTTCACTGGGGCGCGCTGAAAAACCAGAGCGCGGCCGCCCGCATCAATGTCCTCGTCGCCGACAAGAGCTTCGCGCTCGCCTATCGCGAACTGAGCGTGCAACTCCGCCAGTCCTATCTCGCCCTCGTGGTCGAGAAGGCCCGCGTGCGGCACGTGCGCGAGGGGCTCGCCATCCTGCAGGCCGACTTCGCCGTCACTGAGGAGAAGCAGCGGCAGGGCAGCGTGTCTTCCGCGACGGTGGAGGGGGACCGCCTGAAACTGCGCGAGGCATCACTCGAGCTGGCGCGCGCGGAGACGGAGTTCGCCGCGAACCGCGATCGCTTTTCCCGTCTCGCGGGCATTCCTCCGCTCGGCGAGAAGGATATCCCGGACGACATCCCGCGCCCGGCGTTTCCCGCCGATCTTGCCGCGGCCATGAACGCCGCCCTGTTGCGCGACGGCGCCAAGACCACCCTCGAATACGAGATCCACGACCTGCGCGTGCGCGAGGCGATGCTGCGCTACAAGATCGAGCGCACGCGCCTGCTGCCGAAGTTCTCCGCCAACGCCGGCTACACCCTCGAGAACAACACCAACGTCAACGGCAACTTCGTCGAGCAGCGGGCCGTGACGCGCCAGACCGTCAGCGTGGGCGGCAGTTGGAGCATCTTCGACGGACTGGCCACCCGCGGTGCCATTCGCGAGGCGCTGATCAACCGGCGCGCCAACGAGCAGCGCCTCGCCACCGAGACCGAGAAGGTCCTGCAGAACGCGCAGATTCTCGAACGCACCCTGAAGCTCGACGCCGAGCAGCTCGATCTCGGCGAGATCCGCCGCGACCTGGCCCACGACGCCCGGCGGCGCGTCGCCGAGGAGGCCTCGTTCGGCAACCTCCCGCAGGCGGATGTCGCGCGTTCCAACATCAACGTCTACTTCGCCGAGGCCGGCAATCTCGCCGCCCGCGCCGCCTTCCTCGGCCATTGGTGCGAGTTCGTCTCGCTCGCCGGCCACGACCCCGTGCTGAATCAACTTCCCGCCCGCCATGTTCGCTAAAAATACCAACGGCAGCGTCCTGCTGAAGCTCGGCCTTGTGCTGGTGGTGCTCGCCGTCGCGGGCTACTTCGCCCAGCAGCGGCTGCAAGTCACCGCGCGCGTGAAAGCCGTCAGCCGTGGCGATGCGTCCGACGCGGTCACCGGCACCGTCGCGGTCGATGCCGATGGCGGCACCAAGGAACTCACGAGCGATCTCCCCGGCCGCGTGCTCATGTGCGAGCGGATCGACCCGGGCAGTCATTTCAAGGAGAAGGATGTGCTGGTGCAGCTCGACGATTCCGAGTTGAGGCGGTCGCTCGAAGAAGCCGAGCGGCAATACCTCGCCGGCAAGGAGCGCGCGCGTTTCAATCTCACCGGCGGCAAACCCGAGTTGCTCGCCGTGCCGAATCTCAGCGATGCCGAGCGCGAGAAAATCGTCCGCGAGAACTATCCCGACCGGAAGCGCGCCCAGGAAAAACTGACGGACCTCAACCGCCTGCTCAAACTCGGCAATGTCGCCGCCAAGGAGGTGCAGGCCGTCGAGCGCCAGATCGAGGACCTCGATCGCGAATTGAAGCTCAAGCTCCTCGACGAGAAGAAGGGCGAGGCGGATTTCGTCGTCGCGAAGCGCAACGCGGAACTGCAGATCGAGAAGATGGCGATCCGCGCGCCATCGGACGGGCAGATCGACGGCGCGTTCATTTGGAAGGGCGCGCTCATCAACGGCGGTCAGCGCGTCGCTACGTGGTTTTCAAACACCCGCATCGTCACCGCCAAGATCAGCGAGGAGAGCTTCGGCAAGGTGCGGATCGGCCAGAAGGCGCGCATCCGGCTACTGACCTACGGCGCGCAGCACTTCGACGCCGTCGTCTCGAAGCTGCATCCGAAGGCCGACGACACCCAGCGCTTCACCGTCTACCTCGACGTCAAGGTGGACGAGGCGCGCAAGGCCGAACTGCTCAAGCCAAACAGCACCGGCGAAGTGACCATCACGATCGACGAGCATCCGAAGGCCATCGTGATCCCGCGACGCGCCATTTTCAGCAGCGACAAGGTCTGGGTCGTGAAGAACGGCCGGGTCGAGCGGCGCCAGGTGAAGATCGGCTTCGATTCCGCGCTCAACGTCGTCGAGATCCTCGACGGTCTCGCGGTCGACGAGCAGATCATCGTGGATCGGCTCGAGGAGTTTCGCGACGGTCAGCGCGTCAACGTCCTGGTCGTGAATTGAGGCGCGGCGCCACGCGTAAGAACTCGGATTCGCCCTCGTGATGTCGCCCAATCTCCGCATCGCCTACCGCTTCCTCACGGCGAAGAAGCGGGCCATGTTCATGAGCCTTTCCTGCACCGTGCTCGGCGTGGGGCTGTTCATCGTGACGCAGGCGACCACGAGCGGCTTCGAGGAGTTTTTCACCAAGACGATCCTCGGCATCAGCGGCGCGATTCGCGTCCAGGACAAGATCCAGGACACGATGCAGAGCATGGCGGCGACGGCCGAGAGCGATTTCTATTTTTCGAACCGGGAGGGCGTGAAATACATCGACGGCGTCGAGGAGCCGGATCGCATCATGGCCGCGCTGAGGGAATTCGAGAACGTGAAGGGCGTGTCCGCCGTGCTGCGGGGCAACGCGGTCCTCACGAATTCCTTTACCACGAAGGACGCGCAGGTTTTCGGCATCAAGCTGGAGGACCACATCCAGGTGTCCGACCTGGCCAGGCAGATCGCGAACGGGAAGCTCGACGACTTCCGCGACACGCCTTCGGGCGCACTCGTCGGCCGCGTGCTCGCGGATCACATGCGCCTGTCGGTCGGAGACTCGTTCGTGATCACCTATCGTGGCCAGACCCGCACGGCGCGACTCTCCGCGATCTACGAGACGGGCATCAGCGACATCGACAAGGTGAACGTCTATCTGCACATGCCGGCGGCGCGGTCGCTGATGAAGCGGTCCTCGGGCGCGACGTTCATCCAGGTGAACGTGCACGACCCCAAGCGCGCCAAGCTGGATGCTCCGCGCATGGAGGAGGTGCTGCACCATCGCGCCGAGCATTGGGAGTGGCGCGAGCGGAGCTGGCTCGAGGTGTTTCGCGCGCTCCGCATTTCCACGATGATCACGGTGTCCGTGTTCACACTCATCGCCAGTCTCGCGATGTTCAATACGCTCGCGATGATCGTCATGGAGAAGACCAAGGACATCGCGATTCTCCGCTCGATGGGCTACGAGCGGAAGGACATCACGCAGATCTTCCTCTGGCAGGCCGGCATCGTGCTCGCGATCGGCTCGGCTCTGGGTGTGCTCTTCGGCTACAGCGTGACGTGGATCGTGGAGCAGGTGCCTCTCCAGATCACGGGCATTTTCAAGGCCGACCACGTCCTCGTCGTGCGCGACGTCGACCACTACATCGCGGCCATCGCGACAGCCGTCGTGATGGTGATGATCGCGAGCCTCATCCCGGCCCGCCGGGCCGCGCGGCTCGAACCCGGCGACATCGTCCGCGGCACCGCGCAATGAGCCCGGTTCCGCCACGTCCCGCGTCCGCCTCGCCCTCGGGCAGCCTCGCGCTGCGCTGCACCAACCTCCACCGCTACCTCGGGCAGGGCGAGGGGCGCGTGCATGTGCTGAAGGGCGTGTCCTTCGAGGCGCACCGCGGGCAGGTCTACGCGATCGTCGGTCCCTCGGGTTGCGGGAAGAGCACGCTGCTCTACCTGCTGGGGCTGCTGGATCAGCCGGACGACGGCCAGATCGAGATCAACGGCCAGCCGATGTCGAACAACGACGACTTCGCCCGCACCGCCGCCCGCGGCGAGCACATCGGCTTTGTTTTTCAGTTTCACTTCCTGATGCTCGAGTTCACGGCGCTGGAAAACGTCACGATGCCCATGCGCAAACTCGGGCGCCTGACGCCGGCGCAGATGGAGGAACGCGGCCGCATGTTGTTGGATTCCGTGGGCCTCGGCGCCAAGACCCACCGGCTCGGCACGCAGCTCTCCGGCGGCGAACAGCAACGCGTCGCCGTCGCCCGCGCGCTCGCGAATCAACCGACGATTCTCCTCGCCGACGAGCCGACGGGAAATCTCGACGTGAAGAACTCCGGCCTCGTCTTCGATTTGCTCACCAGGCTCGCGAAGGAGCAGGGGCAGGCCGTCATCCTCGTCACACACAACCCGGAGATCGCGCAGCGCTGCGATTTCACGCGGCCGATGCGCGACGGGCTGTTTGTCTGACGCCGCCGGCGGCGGACGGTCGCCGCGGGGCCTCGAGGCCGGCTGCGCCGCCGGGGCGGCGCGTTGTCCCTACTGACTGCAATTAGCGCCGCGCATTGCGCCCACGTTCGGCCTAATTAACACCCGTCGGAAAATTCCCCCGGAAATTTTCGTTTACAATCGAAACCGCGCTCCCTTGTTTCGGCGACGATTTTGGTCCTTTCCTTCCACTTCCTGTGACCCACAACCCGTCGCGAAAACAATTCTTCGCCAAGCTGCTCGGAGCGTCCGCTGCCTTGGGCGCGGCTCCCCAGCTCCTCGCGAAATCGGATTCGACCGCTTCGGCGGCTGCGCCTTCCCGGCCGAAAGTGGCGTCGCCCCGCTTTGAGCTCCGTCACGACACGCGCGCGGTGGTCCGCCGCGATTCGGTCTGACACTTGCTGAGCGGATCCTTTTTCGCCCATGTCGAAACTCTTTCCGAAGTCGGCGAACGCGCTGCCGCTCCAGATTATCATCTATCTGGTCGTGCTCGTGGGCATCGCCACCGCCGGTGTCACGTATTACATGACGCCGAAATACACGCGCGTCGGCTACGCGCCGGTGCAGCCGGTGGCCTTCAGCCATGCGCAGCACGTGAACGAGGTCGGCCTCGACTGCCGTTACTGTCACTCAAACGTCGACAAGTCGGGCCACTCGAACATCCCGACCGCGCAGACGTGCATGAACTGCCACGCCACGATCAAGGCCAACAGCCCGCTGCTGGCGCCGGTGCGTGAGAGCTTCGAGAAGGGCACGCCCGTGCCGTGGGTCTGGATTCACCAGACGCCGGACTTCGCGTTCTTCAATCACGCCGTGCACGTCAATCGCGGCGTCTCCTGCGTCGAGTGCCACGGCAAGGTCAACGAGATGGACGTCGTGACCCACACGCAGCCGCTCAGCATGGCCTTCTGCATCGAGTGCCACCGCAACCCGGAGCAGCGCCTCCGCGACCCGAAGGATGTCTTCAATCTCGATTCCCAACGTCTGGCCGACAAAGGCGCCGACGGTCTGAAGACCGCGGAGAAGTTCGTCCACGACTGGAAGGTCAAACCTCCCCAGAGCTGTTCCGGCTGCCATCGATGAAACGCAAATTCGAACATCCTGCCGCGCCTGCCAGCGAGCAGCTCACCGGCCCGAAATACTGGCGCAGCCTCGACGAGCTCGCCGGCACGCCCGGTTTCAAGGCGCAGCTCGAACGCGAGTTTCCTGAAGGCGCGGATACCCTGAACGGGGTCGACCGCCGCCACTTCATGAAGATCATGGCGGCTTCCTTCGCCCTCGGTGGCGTGGGCGTCGCCGGTTGCCGCCGTCCGGAAAAGTTCATCCTTCCCTACGGCAAGTCCGTCGAGGGCATCATTCCCGGTCTGCCGTCCTATTACGCGACCGCGATGCCGGTCCGCAAATCCGCCATCCCTCTGCTGGCCGAGACGCATCAGGGCCGTCCGACCAAGCTCGAAGGCAACCCGACCTACCAGCCGCACGGCGGTGCCGCCTCGCTCGCCGCGCAGGCCTCGATTCTCGACCTCTACGATCCGGATCGCGCCACCGCCCACACGAAGGGTGGGGCGGTGCTGAAACGCGAACAGGTCGACGAACTGCTCGCGAAGATTTCGCAGACCTACGCCGGCACGCAGGGTGCCGGCCTCGCGTTCCTCGCCGAGGAATCCTCCTCGCCGACGCGCCGCCGCCTCGTCGCCGCGCTGCGCGCCAAGTTCCCGCGTTCCGTCTGGTCCGAATACGAGCCGATTTCCGATGAGGCGCCCGTCGCGGCCGCGCAGGCTGCGTTCGGTTCCGCCGTCAAACCGCTGTATCATTTCGCCAAGGCGAAGCGGATCGTGTCGATCGACGCGGACTTCCTGTCCGCGGAGGCCGGCAGTCTCTTCTACGCGCGCGGTTTCTCGAACGGCCGCCGCGTCGCCAAGAAGGGCGACCCGATGAACCGCCTCTACGTGGCGGAAAGCGGACTCACCCTCACCGGTTCCATGGCCGATCACCGCGTGCGGCTCGCGACGAGCCACATGCTGGCGTTCGCGTCCAAGCTCGCGATCGCGGTCTACCCGCAGGCCGCCTCCTCCCTCACGCCCTACACCGAGGGCCTCGGCGTGCCGCAGAAGTGGATCGACGAGTGCGCGGCCGACTTGCTGGCGAACCGCGGCGCGGCCGTGGTCGTTGCCGGCGCGCATCTGCCGGCCGATGTGCACGCGCTCGTGCACGGCATCAATTCCGCGATCGGCGCCTACGGCGAGACCGTCACCTACGTCCCCGCCGAGGTCACCCCGGGCGCCACGAGCATCTCCGGCCTCGCCACCGCCATCAGGGGCGGCTCGGTCAAGACCCTCGTCATCCTCGGCGGCAATCCCGCCTACAACGCTCCCGCCGATCTCGACTGGCCCGCGCTGCAGAAATCCGTCGGCGAAGTCGTGCGCCTCGGCTACTACGCCGACGAGACGTCCGCCGTGAACGCCGCGGCGACGACCCACCTTTCCCGGGCCCACTATCTCGAATCGTGGGGCGACGCCCGCACGGTCGACGGCACCGTGGTGCCGATCCAGCCGATGATTCTGCCGCTCTTCGGCGGCCTGTCCGACATCGAAGTGCTCGCGCGGATCGCCGGCGAAGCCAATGCTGACGGCTACGCGCTCGTCAGCGCGACGATCACCGGCCTCGCCGGTGCGGGCGCCAGCGCCGAGAAGACGATGGCGCGTTTCCTTCACGACGGCGTGCTCGCGGGCTCGGCCCACCGGCCTGTCGCGGTGCGCTTCAATGCCGACGGCATCCGCTCGCTGTTTGGCGACGCCAAGCCCGTCGCGACGTTCAGCGCCACCAACCTCGAGGTGCGTTTCGTGGCCGACCACAAGATGGACGACGGCCGCTACGCCAACAACGGCTGGCTGCAGGAGTGCCCCGATCCGATCACGAAGATTTCGTGGGACAACGCGATCCTCGTGAGCCCGAAGCTCGCGAAGGAACTCGGCATCGATCCAAAGGGCGCGCTGATCCAGGTCGCGCGCAAGGAAGAGGCCGACTTCTCGATGGGCAAGGAGAACGCCCCCGTGTTCGAGCTCACGATCGGCAGCCGCAAGATCCGCGGCCCGCTGCACATCCAGCCCGGTCTCGCCAATTACACCGTCATCGTCCCGCTCGGCTACGGCCGCACCACGACGGGTCATGTCGGCACTGGCGCCGGGTTCAGTGCGTATCCGCTACGCACCGCCGGCGCGATGCACGTCGCCACGGGTGCGAAGCTCACGCCCACCGGCACGCGCGCGCTCCTAGCCAACACCCAGGAGCACTGGTCGATGGAAGGCCGCGACATCATCCGCGAGGCCAATTACGAGGGCGCGAACAGCTACCAGGAGAATCCCGCCTACGTGGACACCATCGGCATGGAGTCCCACGCGCCCAGCAACCTCGGCGCGAAATACTCCACCGAGGCCCTGAACAAGATGTCGCCCGCGGAGCGCGCCAAGGCCGGCGTGATCATCGCGACCGAGATTCCGCGCGGCAATTCGCTCTATTCGACCCCGAAGTTCGACGGCCTCCACCAGTGGGGCATGTCGATCGACCTCAACACCTGCATCGGCTGCAATGCCTGCGTGGTGGCCTGCCAGGCGGAGAACAACATCCCGATCGTCGGCAAGGAACAGGTGATGAAGGGCCGCGAGATGCACTGGATCCGCATCGACCGGTATTACTCCGACGGCGAGGCGGACAGTCGCGCCATGGCCGATTTGTTTGGCGGCGAGAAGAGCGGCAATCGCGACCTCCCGGACGACCTCCAGGTTTCCCTCCAGCCGATGACGTGCGTGCACTGCGAACTCGCTCCGTGCGAGACCGTGTGCCCCGTCAACGCCACCGTGCACGACGAAGAAGGCCTCAATGTGATGGCCTACAACCGCTGCATCGGCACCCGCTATTGCGCGAACAACTGTCCGTATAAGGTCCGGCGCTTTAATTTCTTCGACTGGAATCAGCGTTCGCTCGACAGCCTCTACATGAGCCAGCTCGCCGACTACGGCATGCCGGAGCTCCTGAAGATGGCGAAGAACCCCGAGGTCACCGTCCGCATGCGCGGCGTGATGGAGAAGTGCACCTATTGCGTGCAGCGCATCCAGAACGGCAAGATCCAGCACAAGGTGAAGTCGGCGCAGGCCGGCCGCCCGGGCGATGTCCTCGTGCCCGACCGCACGATCAAGACCGCCTGCGAGCAGACCTGCCCCGTCGACGCCATCGTCTTCGGCAACATCCTCGACACCGAGAGCGCCGTCGTGAAGGCCAAGTCCCGCGACCAGGACTACGCCGTCCTCGGTTACCTCAACATCCGCCCGCGCACCACGTATTCCGGCAAGCTCCGGAATCCGAACCCGAAGATGCCGGACTACCAATCGCTCCCGATGAGCCGCGTCGAATACGACAAGAAGAACGTCCCGCAGACGCACGGCGACGGCCACGGACACGGCGCCCACGCCGCGCCCGGCGCCGACAAGGCCAAGGCCGAAAAGAAAGGCGGGCATTGAGATGAACGCTGTTCTCCACTCGCCCGCCCCCGGAATCGGAGGATCCCGCTAATGGCCCACGCTGCTGACCATGCCGCCGATGCGCCGGCGATCCTCAAGGAGGTCAAACCGGCCGTGCTGCCGCGCGCCGTCCTCGTCGAAAACCACCGCTCGTTCTCTTGGATCACCGAGAAGATCTGCGGGATCATCGAGGGCAAGACGCCTGCCTGGTGGTGGGTGTGCTTCCTCGTCGCGTGCTTCGTCGCCTCATTCACCGTCGCGGGCATCACCTACCTCGTCGCCACCGGCGTCGGCGTGTGGGGCCACGCGAACCCGGTCAACTGGGCGTGGGACATCGTCAACTTCGTCTTCTGGATCGGCATCGGCCACGCCGGCACGCTGATCTCCGCGATCCTGTGCCTGCTGCGCCAGAAATGGCGCACGTCCATCAATCGCGCCGCCGAGGCGATGACGATCTTCGCGGTGGTCTGCGCCGCGATCTTCCCGGTCTTCCACGTCGGTCGCGTGTGGTATGCCTGGTATCTCTTCCCGATCCCGAACTCGAATGTCATCTGGCAGAACTTCCGCTCGCCGCTCGAGTGGGACGTGTTCGCGGTCTCGACCTACGGCACGGTTTCGGTGCTCTTCTGGTATATCGGCCTGATCCCCGACCTCGCGGTGCTCCGCGACCGGTTCTACGCCGCGGGCAACAAATTCCGCTCGTTCCTCTACGGCCTGTTCGCCATGGGCTGGCGCGGTTCCAACCGCCACTGGAGCAACTACGAGATGGCCTACCTGATCCTCGCCGGCATCAGCACGCCGCTCGTGTTGTCCGTGCACACCATCGTCTCGTTCGACTTCGCGGTGTCGCTCCTCCCGGGCTGGCACACGACCATCTTCCCCCCGTATTTCGTCGCGGGCGCCATCTTCTCCGGCTTCGGCATGGTGCTGACGCTGATGCTGCCGCTGCGCGCCATCTACGGTCTCCAGGATCTGATTACGCAGTATCACATCGACTGCATGTGCAAGATCACGTTGGCCACCGGCACCATCGTCGGCTACGCGTACGCGATGGAGTTCTTCATCGCTTGGTACGGCGCGAATCCCTATGAAGGCTTCGCGTTCATCAACCGCGCCTTTGGCCACTACTCGTGGGCCTACTGGTGGATGATCGGCTGCAACGTCGTCACCCCGCAGTTCTTCTGGTTCAAGGCGGTGCGCAACAAC
>CAZENI010000132.1:13780-17228 GCA_964513055.1 uncultured Opitutus sp. | reverse complement strand
GAATGAAACACATGTCATCGGTCAGATCCGCGAGGTGAGGAAGAAGCTCGGAGACCATCTTTCCAGTCTGCCCCCGCGGCTTGAACTCCCAGCGTGGCTTGGCGATTTTGCCCGTCGGACCTTCGAACGTGACCTCCGGAATTCCCGGCGGCTTCTGGCCGTCGAACTTGAAGAGCTCCGGCTTGAAGTCGAACGTATCGACGTGGCTGACGGCGCCGACGCAGAAGATGACAAGAACCTGTTTGGCCTTCGGTTCGAAGTGCGGTGGACGCGGAGCATACGGGAGGTCGGGATCGAACTGCGGCCTCGATGGTGCCGGTGCGCCGAGGAGCGCATCGCCTTGCAGTAGGCGGAGCAGGGCGACACTACCGGCGATTCCACCGGCCTGGCGCAAGAAATCGCGGCGGCTGAGCAGGCGTCGGCTGAACGGCGGAGGAGAAAACGCCGATCCGTGGCTGCACGCGGGCGGAGAGGAAGGCGAATGGGGCGACATGGGTGGCGTCAATTGATGAACGCGAATTCGTTCGCGTTGAGCAGCGCGCGACAGACCGCAGTCAGACTGTCGTGCCGCACAAGGTCGGCGGCCAACGCCGCCTCGGCGGCCCTGGGGGGCCGGCCGAATGCGAGGGCAAAAGCGCGGTTGATCCGCGCGGTTGTATCCGGGCCAGCCTCACGGGCCACCCGCTCGGCGAAGCGTTCGGCCTGCGTCAGAATGAACTCACCATTGAACAGGTTCAACGCCTGGAGCGGCGTCGTGGACACCGAACGTTTCGGTGTGACTTGTCCGCAGTCGGGACGGTCGAAGGCGGTGAACATCCGGTCGTCGATGCCGCGCATCCGTTCCTGGTAAATCATCCGACGCCAGGTAGTCGGCCCGACATTGTCGACCACCTGCCAACTTTCGTAGCGCCGCTTGTCACCATGGATGCGGAAACCCGGACCGCCCATCGTGAGATCGAGTGTTCCTGCGACCATGAGGGACGCGTCGCGGAGCACTTCCGCCTCCACGCGACGCGGCGCAAAGCGCCAGAGCAGGCGCGCCTCTGTGTCGAGGCGCGCCGCAGCGGCATTTGGCGTGCTCGACTGGCGAAAGGCATCGGACGTGACCAGCAAGCGGATCAATTTTTTGGCCGACCAGCCTGACGTGCGGAATTCCGATGCAAGCCAGTCGAGAAGCTCCGGATGGCTGGGGGGCAGCCCGGCCTTGCCGAAATCCCCCGGCGTTTCGACGAGCCCGCGGCCAAAGACGTGCAGCCAGATCCGGTTGGCGAGCACACGCGGGGTCAGCGGATTCTGCACCGGATCGGTGACCCAACGGGCGAACGCCAGGCGGCGGTCCCGATCCGAGGCGTCGGCGGATAGTTTGAGATCTGCCGCGAGGGCGGAAAGCGCTCCGGGCGCGACCACGTCGCGCGGATTCATGGGATCGCCGCGCCCCAGGAGTCGGGTCTCGACCGGCGGCACGAAGAAGCCGGCGAAAACGGGCTGGGGTAGCGCCGCGGTGTAGTCGCGCGCGCGCTGGCTGATTTGCCGTAGGAGGTCGCGTGCCGCCTCGGGGAGGGCGGGTTCTGGTTGGGTGGGTGGGGAAGCAGCCGGCGGCGCAACTGACTCGTCGGCGACATCGGGTTTTACCGATGCCGCCCGCCGCCGGGCTTCGCGCGAGGATTCCACGGCAGGGAGATGGGCGTTGGCGACTTCGCGCCACACTTCAGATCTGGTGCGCACTTCCACGCGGTATTTCCGCGGGCCCGTGGTCGTCTGCGGCTCGATCAGATAGTCGGTGAGTTCGAGTGTTTCGCGATCGCTGCTGATTGCGATGTGGTCGATCTCCCTCTCTGCGCCTAGATCGATTTCAACCCAGGGCGCTTCCGATCCCTTCTCTCCCGCTTCACGGGGAGACCAGGCGAACGCGCGCCCCGTGCGGCCGTCGATCACGTTGGAAACGGGCCGAAACGACTCGGCTTTCGCCTTGAACGAACGCGCAACCGATCCGTTGGCCGCGAGCGCAAGGTTCTTCTCGCCGGTCGAAGGACCGAAGATCTCCAACTCGTCCACCATCGTCGAACTCTGCTCCGGAAAGGTGATCCGCACGATGCGGGTCGTCACCGGCGCGAAATGGGTCTGGAGGTGAGAGGGCCACTCCTCCGTCCACGAAGGGACGTGCGTGCGCAATTGCCGGCGCAGGGCGCCGAGTTGGGCGCGGAGCGTGCCGGCGCGTTCGGCACGGGCGGGGGCATCGGGCATGTTGCGCCATGTGCGGTGGCCGTATTCCAGTCCCTGAAAGACCGCGGAGAGGGCGTAGTAGTCCTTCTGCGGGATCGGATCGAATTTGTGGTTGTGGCAGCGTGCGCAGCCCATCGTCACGCCGAGCAGCGCGGTGCTCACGGACTGGATCGTCTCGTCGAGCCGATCGGCGCGGGCCTGGCGGATCGCCTGTTCTTCGCGGCCAACGGTGGCCGGCGTGACGAACATTCCCGTGACAAGAAAGGCCGTGGCCTCGTCCACGCCGTAGACGTCGCCGGCGATCTGTTCCTGGATGAAACGATCGAAAGGCAGGTCGGAGTTGAACGCCCGGATCACGTAGTCGCGATAGGGCCAGCCGTTCTTGCGGTAGAGGTTCGCCTCCGAGCCGTTGGTCTCCGCGAAGCGGACGACATCGAGCCAGTATTGCGCCCAACGTTCACCGAATCGAGGCGAAGCCAGGAGCCGGTCAGTGAGTTTCTCGTAGGCCTGTGGATCAGGATCGCGCTCGAACGTCTCCACTTCTTCGGGCGATGGGGGCAGGCCGTGGAGCACGAGATGCAGCCTGCGGGCGAGTGTGCGGCGGTCGGCTTCAGGAGAAAACGTGAGGTTTTTGGCGGTGAGGGCGGCCGTGAGAAACGCATCGACCGGCGACGTGGCCCCACCGTTCGCCGCGACTGATGGAATACGCGGGCGAGTAAGGGGGATGAACGACCACGGCAGTTGGTTGCGCGTGGAGGCGAGTCCGTCCTCGGGCCAGACGGCACCCTGATCGATCCAGGCGCGGAGCAGGCCGATCTCTTTCGGTGTGAGCGGATCGCCTTTCTCTGGCATGACAAATTCTTCGTCGAGGGCGGCCACCGCGTGGATCAGCGGACTGGCCGCGCTGTTGCCCGGCACGATCGCGGGCCGAAAATACTCTCCGCCCGCCAGCGCATCGACCCGCACGTCGAGGCGGAAGCCGCCTTTCTGTTTCTTGGGACCGTGGCACTCCACGCACGCGCGGTCGAAGAGGGGGCGGATTTCCCGGACGAAATCGACCGGATGGGCCGCTGGCGGAGGAAGCCGGGCAAGTTGCGCGGCGGTGGGCGCGGCCATTGCCGCGATCGGCAGGAGGGCCAGCGCTGCGCATATGCGCCAGCGAGGCGGGCCGCGGAAAGTCGGGCAGGCTGGACGTCTCATTGCTTCGCTTCCGAAAACGGCGGAT
>CAZENI010000132.1:0-13770 GCA_964513055.1 uncultured Opitutus sp. | reverse complement strand
ACCACGACGGCGTGCCGAACGATTCATGGGCGCTGCGCTGCCAATACGCGATGGCGGCCGGCGCTTCGGCGATCCGGCCCTGGTCGTTCGTTTCCTCGACCCAGCGAATGACGGCGGCGCGAAGTTCGTCCCGCACCCGGCGGTGCGCGGGTTCGGCGGAAGCGGCGAGGTTGTTGATCTCGTAGGGGTCGTTGGCGAGATCGTAGAGTTCTTCGTCGGGCATGCGCGCGGCCATGAGCGCGAGCGGCGGGCCGGAGAGTTTTCCCTCCGCGAAGAGCCTGCGCATGAGTCCGACGACCGGATAGCACGCGTCCTTGTAACGATGCGGCGACATCACGGTGGTTTCCGGCATGAAGTTGCGGATGTAGCGGTAACGCTCTGTGCGCACGGCACGGATACGCGCGGTGGTTTCATCGTGGCGGTCGCGCGCGCTGAAGACGAAACGCCGTGCCGGAGCGGCGTTTGGGTCGAGAAAATTTTCACTGTGCATGCCGGTGGGCTTGGGCAGACCGGCGATGGCGAGCGTTGTCGCCGTGAGATCGAGCAGGCTGATGAGCTGGCGGTTGACGGTGCCTGCCCGGTATTGCGGCGGCGCCGGAAAATTCTTGGGCCAACGAATGATGAGCGGCACGCGGTCGCCGCTGTCATAACACCAGCCGTGGCCGCGGTGCTCGAGCCGGCCGTTGTCGGCAAAACAGATGACGACCGTGTCGTCGGCGAGGCCGTCGGCCTCGAGTTGGGCGAGGATCGCGCCGGCGCGCTCATCCAGACCGTTCACGGCATCGAGATAACCGGCCCAGTCCTGGCGCGTCACGGGATCGTCGGGGTAGTAGGGCGGGACCGTGACCTTCGCGGGATCGGTTTTGGCCGGATGTGTTTGCCCGTTCCACGGAGCCTTTTCCGATGCCGTCCAACCGCGCACGCTGCGCTCGACGGTCGGCAGGTTGACTTGCGCGTAGAAGGGCTGGCGCGATTTCAGGTCGTTCCATTCGGTGATTTCGAAGAGGCGGGCGGAGTTGTCGTTGTTGCGCCGGCTCAAGTCCGAGCGCCTGCCTGAAACCGGTTCGACGGAGCGCAGTGGTTCGCCGCCGACCTTGAAGTTGAGATCGGTCTTGCCAGTGCCGACGGGTTTGCCGTTGAGCTTCGCGATGTTGGCGGTCGCGTAACCGGCCTCATGCAATCGGTGCGGAAGCGGCCTCACTCCGTCGGGAAGAGGGAAATCGTCGTCGATTCCCGGGATGAAGTGCGCGCGGTGATGATGCGCACCGATCGCGATCTGATACATGCCCGTCATGAACGCGGAGCGACTGGGCGAGCACATCGGTGCCGTGGCGAACGCGAGTTCGTAGCGCATGCCCTCGCGGGCGAGGCGGTCGAGGTGGGGCGTAGCGACGAGCGGGTAACCGTAGCAGCCGAGATCCGGCCCGATGTTCTCGAGCACCAACCAGAGGATATTCGGTCGCGCCACGTTGGCAGAGCGAGCGACGATCGGAGCGAGAGCGAATGCCAGCACGGCGAGGAGCAGCGGGCGAAAGCGGAGATACGGCATGGCGAAGGGGCTTCTGGGCGCAGAAAGGAAATTGGCCGGCGTAGCTCTATGCGTGGGGCCGGCGCTATGGAGCCACATAATGACAGGCTCTCTTACGGCGCTCAACCCACGTGAACACGGGGGGACAGCCGCGCGGTTCACCTGACGAGCAGACAGCTGCCCGGCCGGGGCCGGACTAGTTCCACGCAGACAGCCCCCGTGTTCACGTGGGTAGATGCAATAGCATGGCAATGTTACTTTCCGACGTGGGGTTTATCCCACGCCCCCTCCCATATGAAGTTACCACCCCAATACGTCAGGCACCGGTCGTCTCGAGCGATGCGGTTGTTCCAAGTGTCGGTCTGCGTCGCATTCCTCAGCTCGGGCATAGCTCAAGCCGCAACCTACTATGTCGCGACCAATGGTAGCGACAACAACAACGGAGGCACCGGATCGCCGTGGCAGACGATTGGCAAGGCGAACGGGATGGTTCAGCCAGGTGACACCGTTCGCATCCGCAGCGGCACCTACCCTGGTATCGCTAACCAGATTAGGCCGGCCATCAGCGGCGCCTCCAGTCAGCCGATCACCTACACGGCCGACAACCCCAATGCTAAACCCATCATTACCGGCACCAGCTCCACAACCCGGTTGTCCAATGGCATCGACCTGACCGATCGTTCATATATCGTAATTGATAGAATCATCGTCGACGGAGGGGCGGCCTGGAATGACAGCAAGGTCACTCACTGGGCGATACTCAGCGGCGCGTCGTGTCACAACAATGTGATCCAGAGTTGCGAATTCAAATACGCTAAAGGGCAGGCAGGTATAGAGATCGCCGCCGATAGCCAATACAACAAACTCATGAATAACATCCTCGACTACTGTGGCACTTTCTACAATCCCGATGATTCCAACAAGCACCTTTCAGGGGACTCGCTAATGGTCGGCTCACACAATAACCTGATCGAAGGAAATACATTAACACATGGCGGTCACAATCTGCTGCAGGTGACGGGAAACGGAAACATCATACGCAATAACACACTGGACAACCACTGGTCCGACACGTGGCAAGGTAATCCAGATCGGGGATATCGGCCGGCGGCCATTCGCGGCGAGTCTAACGTCATCGAAGGCAATATCGTGACGGGCAGTTTGTATTCACCCGTTGACTACAACTCGCAAACGGCGATGAAGATTCAAGGCAAGGGTCAGATCGTCCGGCGCAACTTCATCTACGACAACTTTGACGATGCCATCAGTTCGGATGTTCGCGGCACGCCGGAACCGGTTCCGGACTCGACTGACAGCCGAATCTACAACAATGTATTTTACAACAACCACGGCCCTGCGTGGTTTATACGTTTCTATGTTGGCGGCAATGAAATCAACCGGCACGTTTACAAGAATAACATCGTCTACAAGAATCGCCAGGGAGATCCGTTAACACGGACCGCTGCCGGACCCGACGGTCCCGACGCGGAAATTACCTTTAATCTCAATAATCAAAACACGGAGGTGGCCGACATCAAGGTGTTAAATAATACATTTGTAAAAGAGAGCCCGGGCGATGCGCAGATATACTATGTTGATCACAACTCGGATGGCGGCTTCAACCGGAGCATCGTGCAAATACAAAGCGATTTCCCGTCGAACTTCTCCGCCAATCTCGAGGTCGTGCCGCAATTCGTCATCTCGGCGCCCGAATCTGCTGATGATTTCAAACTGACTGCCAATAACTCTGCCTTGATCGATGGGGGGGCTCATTTGACGACGACGACGAGTGCATCGACAGGCACTTCGCTGCCGGTCGCCGACGCCCGATACTTTAGCGCAGGCATCCACGATGGGACGACGCAAATTGCCGTCGGCGATTCAATTCAAGTTGGCTCGAATGCTCCCGTTCAGATTACGGCCGTGAACTACGACACCAACACGATAACGCTTGGCGCTTCGATCACCTGGGGTAACGGCAACAACGTATCGCTGCCCTACGTCGGCACCAAACCTGATATCGGCGCTTTTGAAGGAAAGAAAGCGCCGGACTTCATCTCCGTGGCTGCGCATGATGGCTGGATATTGGAGTCGGTCGCGGGCAGCGGGGTGGGTGGCACCATCGATGCAAGCGCAACCTCGACCGCGGGTCTCCGCGCTGGAGACAAGGACAACAATCGCCAATACAAGTCGATTCTCTCCTTTGACACCTCAAGCCTCGGTTCCAACGCTTCGATCCTGTCGGCCACCCTGAAACTCAAGCGCGGAACGGTGGCTGGAGCCAATCCATTCCTAACATTCGGCGCGTGCCGGGTGGACGTGAAGACCGGAGGATTTGGCGGAGCGAACGCATTGGCGGCGGGTGATTTCGAAGCAGCCGCGAGTTACACGCAGGCGGCCACGCTGAGCAATGCGCCCAACAATGGTGACATCTCCACCGCAACCTTGAGCATCCCGGCATTGGCGCATATCAACAAGACAGGACAAACCCAGTTTAGAATCTATTTCGCCACCGCCACCGACAATGACAACGCAGACGACTACATCGGGTGGTATGCGGCCGACAATGGCACGGCGTCCAACCGCCCGGTGCTGGAAATTGTCTATCAATAGCGATCCGGCTTTCGCTCAGTTCTATAATCGCCCGGGCGGCATAACCACCCCCGGGCGAGTTTGTCGAACCGAGCGTCGCGACGAGGGGCTAAGCGTAGCAGCCGAAATCCGGCGCGATGTGCTGCGGCACCTGCCAGGAGGAGATTCGGGGGGCGGGATGCAGGGCGCGAGAGACGATTTGAGCGAGTGCAGATGCAACACTGCGAGGAAACACCTGCGGAAAGCGGGCGACAGGAACTTCGCCGGCATAGCTCGATGGGTTAGGCTGGCGTAGTGGACCGGTTGCAATGACAGGCTCCACCTCACGGCGCTCAACCCATGTGAACACGGGAGAGCAGCCGCGCGAGGCGATTGACTCTTGTGGGTGTCAACGATTCGCGAATTCTTCGAGCCACGCTGAATCAACCTCGATTCCGAGGCCAGGCGCGTCGGGCACGACCACGGCCCCTTGTTCGACCTTGAATAGAGGCACAGTCAGGCGGTCGCGCAGCGGATTCTCGGTTCGGTCCATCTCTAGAAACGCAGGGCACGTGAACTGGCGTCCAGGCACCGGATCGAGGGTGGCTGAAAAATGCAGCGCCGCGGCAAAGGCGATCCCCGTGCCCCAGCAATGCGGCGTGAGATCGACGTGATGAGCGCGCGCCAAGGCCGCGATCCGGATTGCTTCGGTGAGTCCGCCTGCCGCGCAGATGTCCGGCTGCGCGATGTCCACCGACCGATTCTCGAACAAGCGCTGGAAACCGTGCACGAGATATTCGCACTCTCCTCCGGCGATCGGAATAGAGGTCTGCTGCCGTAAGGCGACGTAGCCCGCATAGTCCTCGGGTGACAGCGGTTCCTCGAACCAGGCGATCCGCATCGGTTCGATTTCCCGGCAGAGGCGGCGTGCTTCGGCCCGATTGTAGGCGTGATTCGCGTCGACCATGAGGTCTATGTCCGGGCCGATCGCCGCGCGGACGGCCCTCACATTGATGGCGTCCTCTTCCGGTGAGCGTCCCACTTTCATTTTCATGGCCCTGAATCCCTCGGCCGCGTAGCGTTCGGCTTCAATTGCCAGCTTCGACGCCAACGTTCCACCGGCAGTGAAATACATCCCCGTCGCATAGACCGGCACGGTGTCGCGGCGCTTGCCTCCGAGCAGCACGTGCACGGGTTGGCCGAGCAGTTTGCCCTTGAGATCCCAAAGGGCCACGTCGAGGGCGCTGACGGCGGCCATCAGCACACCGCTGCGGGCATAGTCCAAGGTGCGGAGGTAGAGCACTTGCCAGAGCGCGCCAATCGCGAGCGGATTTCCGCCAAGCAGCAGCGGACGCAGCATTTCGACACCGGCTTTCACGACTCCCGCGGGCCCATAGCCTTCTCCCCAACCATAACTACCGTCGGCCGCCACAATCTTCACGATACACGCCGAACGCCGCTCGAAGTTCCATTGGGAGAAACCAAACGGCTGTGCAAGCCGGTGCTCGACGACGTGACACTCGATGGCAGTGATGATGGGCACTTTGGTCATGCTGGACTCAGAGGGCGCGGAAACCGGTCGCGCGTCATCACGGGACGGAGCCCCGGGCAGAGGATTGATACCAAGCAGGCGTGCCGAACCAGTCGTGCATTTCTTTGGTGAAGGGGGCGACAATCTCCCGTGGCTCGGGGATATGGCCGCGATCGCCCGTTTCGATCATCCACGTGTCGAGCGCGGCGCGGAGGCGAAGGAGCGCCTCGCGGTGTTCAGTCTGGGAAGACGCGGCGAGATTCTTGATTTCGTGCGGATCGGCGCGGAGATCGTAGAGTTCTTCGCAAGGGCCGGTGCGCTGCATGAGTTCCAAGGGCGCGCCGGCGAGTTTACCCTCGGCGAGGAGCTGGCGCATGAGAGGGTAGATGGGGAAACACTTTTCCTTGTAACGATTGAGCGAGGCGAAGGTGGGACCGGAGCTGAGCGTGCGAATGTAGTGGTAGCGTGGATCATGCACGGAGCGGATGCGCTGCTCGGTTTCGTCAATGCGATCGCGCGCGGCGAAGGCATAGCTGCGCGGCGGGGTGGTTCGCTCGCCAATGAGGCTGTGACTCTGCATCAACATGGGACGAGCCACGCCCGCGGCAGCGAGCGTGGTGGCGGTGAGGTCGAGGAGGCTGACCATCTCGTCGTTGACGGTGCTGGCAGCGTAGCGAGGAGGGGCGGGAAAGTTCTTCGGCCAGCGAATGATCAGAGGAACGCGCAGGCCGCTGTCGTAGCACCAGTGGATGCCACGGGGTTCAAGGCGACCGTTGTCGCCGAAGAAAATGACAACGGTGTCGTCCTCGCGGCCTTCGGCGCGGAGCTTGTCGAGCACCACGCCAAAGCGTTTGTCCATGCCGGAGACGGAATTCAGGTAGCGCGCCCACTCTTCACGCACCACCGGATGATCGGGGTAATAAGGGGGCGGCGTGACGTTGGCAGGAGTGGCGATTTTCTCGTGCTCGCGTTCGCCGACCCACTCCGCACGCGCGTGCTTCCACGTCTGGCGGTCGTAGATGTCGTATTCGGACTCCATGGCGTTGACGACGGCGAAGAACGGACGGTCCTTGGGCAGCGCGGCCCAGTCGCCGGAGTTTTCGTGATAGATAGGGCCTTCGTTGACGAAGTTCAGGTCGAGTTTGCCGGTGCCGATTTCTTTCCCGTCGAGGGTCTTCAGGTTGGCGGTGAAGTAGCCGGCGTCCCGCAGGCGGTGCGTAACGGGCCGCACGCCTTCGGGCAGACGATAGTCATCGCTGCGGTGCGAGCGCATGGGATGCGTGTCCGTGGTCGTCTGATACATGCCGGTGAAGAACGCGGAGCGGCTGGGCGCGCACGTGGGATTGGTCGCGATGACGTTCGTGTAACGCATGCCCTCGGCGGCGAGCCGGTCGAGATTGGGCGTGCGAACGTTTCTTGCGCCGTAGCAGCCAAGGTCGTGGGCGAGGTTCTCGCCGGCCAGCCAAAGGATGTTGGGGCGCCGCGCCTCCGCGGCGGACCCCGTGGAGAGAATGCACGCGGCGAGGGCGGCCAGCGAGGCGAGGGGGCAGTTTCTAGGCATGAGATGGTTTCCAGTTTCCCTGAGCCACCGCCGGGACGAAGGACTCGAGCCCGGGCGGTTTCCAGTCGAGCGTGCGACCTAGTTCAGCACTCATGTAGGCGGTCATCAACATTTCCACAACCTCGAGCCCGTCGTGGAAATTTAGTCCCGGCTGCCGTCCCTCGAGGAAGCAGCGCACGAAATGGCGGTTCTCGTTTTCGTAGCCATACTCCGCCGCCTCGTTGCCGACCACGGGCATGAGTCCCTGTTCGGCATTCTGCTTTTCGACCAAATCCTCCCCGGCCCGACCGGTGATGCGTCGACTCAAGAAAAGCTTGCCGCCGGTTTCGAGCGAGCTGTGGGCAAACGAGTATTCGGGGCCGAGCAGTTCCGAACTCAAGCGAAGTCCCGCCCCGACGAAACTCCACGAGGTTGTCACCTCGCCAATCAGCGGGCGCTGCGCCTCGTCGACGTATTCGATCGTAGCTCGTGCAAAATCTTCGGAAGGGTGATTCGCGTAGTCGACCTCCGGGCCCATCGACTCTCGCAACTGACGCACATATTCGGGCCGCGACCATTTGAGGCTGTGAATGTGGCCCGTGACTTTGACCGGCCGGATGCTGCGACGCGGTTTGCCCGGCTCGGTCAGCAGGAAGCGCGCAACCTCGACGCTGTGACACATCATGTCGTTTAGCACGCCGCCGCCCTGCAGGTGACCTTGCCAGAACCATGGCATATGCGGTCCGCTGTGCTCCTCGGTGGCGCGCGCCAGATAAGGCCGGCCTGAGACCGCGGCGCCTCGTCCCCAAGCGAGTGCGTGGCCTTTGAGGAGGGTAGGGGTGAAGAGCTGATCTTCGAGATAGCCGTGCAACACTCCGGCCTGCTCGATCAATTCCACGCACCTCCGCGCTTCGGCGACATTGCGAGCGAGCGGTTTTTCACACGCGATGCCGACGAGCCGGCCTTTGCCCGCACGGATCGTCGCGACGATCTCCTCCAGGTTCTCGACCCGCTTGTGATTGGGCCCGCAGATCCAGAGCGCATCGATTGCTGGATCGGCGATCATTTCGGTGATTGAACCATAACTTTTCGCGTCCCCCACGCCGAGGGTTCGGGCGAGCGTCGCGGCTTCCTCCGCTCTTCCTCGATGGGGACTCCAGACTCCGCGGATGTCCGCGTCGCGCACCGCTAGCCAAGACTGGATGTGAAAGCGGGTGATAAACCCGCTACCGACAAAACCGACACCGAGGGTTTTTTTCATAGTATGGTCTCAGCTGATTTCCCAGCCCTTGCGGTAGAGCCCACGAATGATGGGATCGGCTTCGGGGAAGCCGCGGGCGCGCAGCGTAGCAGGATCCCATTCGATGGCTCGCTGCGTGCGCAACGCGAGCACGCCGAGTAATGACAATTCGGTGAGCCGCGCGCCGTAGGCGAAATGGCTGCCCGCGCGTGGGCCGCCCTTGCAGGCATCGAGCCAGTCGCGAAAATGACCCTTGGAGCGCGGGATTGACGGCGCGGGTTTTTGATAGCTCGCGCGCAGCGCTTCGGGGAACAGGCGCGGCGAACCGCCGGAACCGTCGCACTCGATCGCTCCCTTCTCGCCGAGGAAAAGTATGCCGCGCTTCGGCAGTGGAAATTTGTCCAACACTTCGCGGCGCGGAGGCCTGAGGCCGCCGTCGCGGAACGTGAGGCGGATGGACGGGTGTTTGCCGTGGGCGGGAAAATCGTAGAAAATCGTGCCGCCGTGCGGGGCGATCTCATCGTCGGATGGCCCGGCGCCGGAGGCTTCCACCCGCACGGGAGTTTGCAGGTCGAAGGCCCAGAGCGCGGCGTCGAAGTCGTGGCAGCCGAAGTCGGCGATGCCGGTGCCGCCGAAGGCCCAGAAATCGCGCCAAGCGACGGGAAAATACGCCGGATTATACGGCCGCGGCTCGCGTGGCCCGAGCCACAGATCCCAGTTTAGTCCGGCGGGGACAGGCACGGAGGCGGGACGACCGGTCAGGGTGGGGTTCCACCGCTTCGTCGGGTTCCAGACTTCAATCTCCCGCACGGCCCCGATGACGCCGTCCTGCAGGTATTCGACGGTCTCCCGGATGCCGACGGTGGAGTGGCCCTGATTGCCCATCTGCGTGGCGAGGCCGGTTTCGCGCGCGACCCGGGCGACTTCGCGCGCTTCCCAGAGGTTGTGGGTGAGGGGCTTCTCACAGTAGACGTGCTTTCCCGTGCGCATCGCCCGGACGGATACGTAGGCGTGCAGGTGATCGGGCGTGGAGCAGACGATCGCGTCGATCGCTTTCTCCCTTTCTAACATCAGCCGA
Source organism: uncultured Opitutus sp. (assembly GCA_964513055.1). Taxonomy (GTDB): domain Bacteria; phylum Verrucomicrobiota; class Verrucomicrobiia; order Opitutales; family Opitutaceae; genus ER46. Next base: position 4,282 of record CAZENI010000132.1, on the reverse strand, counting down.
AAATCCTCATATTCGGCACACCGGAAGTTCGGTGTCTTCGCGGCGTAGTGCTGCTCGATGAGGGCGCGGGCCGGCTGTCGTCCACCGTCGCCCTTGTAGTAGAAGTTTTCGAGGCTGAACCGGGCCGCGGGATCGGCGAGCGCGATTATCTGCGCGTCGGGCTCGTCCAGGATCCGCTGCAGGTTCTGCGTGCCCTTGCCACCGACGCCGACCAACGCGACGTTGATCTTCTCGCTGGGTGGGACGAAACCCGGGCCGCCGAGCACATGACGCGGCACGATGTTGAAAACGGTGACGGCGGTCGCGACGTCCTTGATGAACTGCCGGCGGCTGGTGGAGGGGGTGACCTTCATCGGATTCGGTGAGCATGCCAGACGCGTCGCGTTGCCTCAACCCACGTGAACACGTGGGAGTCGGAGGGTGGTGCCGAGCGGGAGTTTTCCAAATCGCGGTGCCGCTTTGGTAGTAGCCGCGAGCGTCGCCCTTCGATTTGTCGAGAACTTGGGAGCGGAAAACGCGAGCGTGAGTCGCAATCCCCGTGTTCACGTGGGTTGAGCCGAAACGCCAGGTCTGGCATCATCTACGCGTTCGAACCGTATACTGCCTTCGTGCGTCCTCAATCGGTCGGCGAAGGCACGGACACGTTGCACTTCATGCCTTCCCCTCCGCTTGGTCCCGTAGCGCCGCCACCGTCAGGTTCGCTCCTGCGTATCCTTGGTTTGAGTTTCGGCATCGCCGCCGCGCTCGGCGGCACCATCGGCGTCGGCATTCTGCGCGCCCCGGGGATCGTCGCCACCCATCTTCCCGATCCCGCTTGGATCGTCGGGATCTGGGTCGCGGGCGGAGTATATGCCCTGCTCGGCACGCTTTGCGTCATCGAACTCAGCACGTCGATGCCCAAGGCCGGCGGCTGGTATGTCTACACGCGCGAGGCCTTCGGGGATTTTCCCGCCTTCGTGGTCGGCTGGAGTTTCTGGCTGGCGCTGTCCGCCTCCCTCGGATACATCAGCATCGCGTTCAGTGAATACCTCGTCGTCTTCGTGCCCGGCCTGTCCGCCTGGGGCCGAAATGCGGGTCTGGCGGTGCTCGTCGGTTTCACCGCGTTTCAGTTTCTCGGGCTCCGGCCGGTCAGCTGGTTCACGGAGTTCACGGGCATTCTCAAGGGCGTCGTCTTCCTCGGTCTCGTGGCGGCGTGTTTTCTTTTCGCCCCCGACCAGCCGCCGGTGGCGGCCATGACTCCTGCCGTTGCGGTCGCGTGGCTGCCCGGGTTGGTGCTGGCCGCCCAAGCGGTGGTGAAGACCTATGACGGCTGGTATTCGCCATTTTTCTTCACCGAGGAGGATCGGAATCCCACGCGCAATGTGCCGCGTGCGATGCTCATTGGCACCGGCACCGTCATCGTGATCTTTGTGGGACTCAACGCGGCCATGCTCTCGATCCTCACGGTGCCGGAGATCGCGGGCTCGAAGCTGCCCGCCGCCGATGCCTTCGCCCGCATCTTTGGCGGTGCCACCGGGCGAGTGTTGACCGGACTTGCCATCCTTAGCATCGCCGGGCTGCTGAATACGATTTTTATGTCCGCACCGCGGATCCTCTTTGCGATGGCGCGGGACGGGCTGTTTTTTTCCCGCGCCAGCCATGTCACGGCGGGTGGCGTGCCTTCGTTCGCGACCCTCTTTTCCGGCGGCGCCGCGCTCGTCCTCGTGTTCGGGGGAAATTTCGAGCGGGTGTTTGCGATGTCTGCGTTCATGTCCGTGGTGTGCTACACAGTTGGATACAGTGCGTTGTTCGTCCTGCGACGCAAGCATCCCGACTGGCCACGACCTTTCAAGGTATGGGGCTACCCCTGGGTGCCGGCCGCGGCGCTGCTCGGGTCCGTCGCTTTCCTCGCGGGCTCGATCAAAGAGGACACCGCGAGCGCAGGGTGGTCGCTCGTTGCCCTCGCCGCCAGCTATCCCGTTTTCCTGGTCCTGCGTCGGGCGCAGCGCCGCGCGCCAGTCCTCCGGTGACCGCCGATGCATCTCAGCGGCTTGTTTGTCCATCCAGTTAAATCCTTGCGTGGCCTCGCGGTGGAGTCGGCTGCGGTCGACGCGCTCGGCCTCGTCGGGGACCGGCGGTTCATGGTCGTGGACGACAACGGGCATTTTCTCACGCAACGCACGTTTCCGCGCATGGCCCTCGCCGCCACTGCGCTCGATTCAACCCAACTGACTGTCTCAGCCGCCGGCCACGGCGCTTTGCGCGTGCCGCTTGGCGAAGACGGGGCGCCGCCGCGCACGGTCACCGTCTGGAAGAGCGAGGGACTGCTCGCGGACGATTGCGGCCGCGAGGCCACGGCGTGGTTTACAGACTTCCTGGGGGTAAAAGCACACCTCGTCCGCGTGGGGCGGTCCTTTCACCGTCCGGTGCTCAAGCCGGGTCGTGCGCGGACGGGAGACATCACGGGATTCGCGGATCTGTTTCCGTTTCTCGTTCTCGGGGAAGGCTCCGTCGCCGATCTTAACGCCCGCCTGACCGCGATCGGAGAGATCGCGGTGCCGGTCGATCGCTTCCGCACCAATCTCTTGGTGTCCGGTTGCGTGCCCTACGCGGAGGACACGTGGGATGCATTTCGGGTCGGTGGGATCGATTTTCGGATCGGCGGCCCGTGCGCGCGTTGCGCCATTACAACGACCGATCAGCTCACTGGGGCGCGCGGCCTGGAGCCGCTGCGCATGTTGGCGACGTATCGCCGCGACGTGATCGAACCGGCGAAAGTCAATTTTGCCCAGAATGCGTTTCATGAGACGAAGTCCGGCACGCTGCGGCTCGGCGACGCGGTCGTCATTGGAGCTTTCCCGCCCCCTGCCCCGATCGCGCGGTGATTGCCCCGCACCGCGAGAGCCTCCTGGAGTCGCTCGCGCACTGACCACTACGAGCAACCGCGCTACTCTCCGGTTTTTCCTGCCGAGCGCGCTTGGTGGCGCCTGCCGGACACGCTCCCGCTTTGACGCCAGCGATGGCACGCTTTCCCGAGCGGGGTCGCTTTGTAATCGCGCGAGCGTGCCGGTCCGCGCGGCCGCTGGACAGCACGGCCGTTTGGCGCCAAGTGAAAACGACCCTCCAGGGCCGGCGGCGCCGCAGGTGACGTGCTCGCGCTTTGACTTCGCCTTTGGCAGGGTGCATCCCTCCGCGCATGGCCCCGAGAAGAGGTCGTGAATTTTCCGCCATGCTCGCCTTCGATCCCAACCTGACGCGCCGGCCACATGTCGCGACGGCATTGCATGCCCTCCTGCAGGCCGAATCGCTCGATCAATTCATTGCGCAGGGCGAGCGGTTGCTCCGGTTCGCCATGCCGTTCCACTCGCTGTGCATATCGATGAACAGCCTCGAATCCTTCAACCCGGCGCTGGTGCGCGACACCCAGTTGCCGGCTTCGTGCGACGCCGTCTACATGACGGAGCGTTACAACGAGTTCGATCCCACGCCACATTTTCTGCGCCAGCACGTTGGCGTTGCACAAAGCACCTTGCGCGAGCAACTGCAGCTCTTGCCGCCTCCGCAGCGCGCGCATTATTGCGAGCGCTTCATGCGACACGAAGGCTGGTCCAGCTATGCCGAGATCTATTTTTGGCAGGGCCGGAAGCTGGAGGCGGTGCTTTGCGTGCGGCGCACCGCGGAGCAGCCGGCATTTTCGGCGGAAGATATTCGACTGCTCTCCGAGTTGCGCGAATGCTTGGCCGGCTGCGTGAGCCGGTTGCACCGGCAGCACGGCGAGCGGGCCGTCGCCCGGTCGCTGCACGCGATATTGCTGAAGCTTCCGGTTCCCCTGATTCTGCTCGATGGATCGTTCCGGCCCTACTGCTTCAATTTTGAAGCGCGGCGGCTTTGCGTCGAATGGACGCAGGGCGAAACGGCGGCGCGGGCGATCAAGGGCGACTTGATTCCCCCGATCCCCGAGGAGATTCTCGCTGCCTGTGCCGCCCGCCGGTCGGCGAACGGTGCAGACAACTCTTCGCCGCGCATCACGCGGGTCGCGCATCCGCACCGGCCGGAGCTGTTCGCGCAAATCGAGCAATGCGAAGGCTCGGATTTGCCTCACGGCCGGCTCCACCTGCTCGTTCGACTTCACAAGACGCGACTCGACGAACAATCGATCGGTAGCGATCGTGCCCTGGCCTTGCTCGCCGGGCTTACTCGCTGCGAGCGCGAGATTGCGCGCCTGGTGTGCGACGGACTCACGAACCGCCGGATCGCCTCGTCGCTGCGCAAGAGCGAGGCCACGGTGAAAATGCAGGTGCAT